>NZ_VIUN01000006.1:0-325648 GCF_007828335.1 Pseudomonas sp. SJZ103 | reverse complement strand
GCTGTGGAAATGACCGCTGCGGCCCTGCGTTTTGACGCTATCGGCAAAACCTTTCCCGGGGTCAAGGCGCTGGACGGCATCAGCTTCACCGCCCACCCGGGGCAGGTGCACGCCCTGATGGGCGAGAACGGTGCGGGCAAGTCGACGCTGCTGAAGATATTGGGCGGTGCCTATATCCCCAGCAGCGGCAGCGTGCAGATCGGCGCGCAGACCATGGCGTTCAAATGCGCCGCCGACAGCATCGCCAGCGGCGTGGCGGTGATTCATCAGGAGCTGCATCTGGTGCCGGAAATGACCGTCGCCGAAAACCTGTTCCTCGGGCATTTGCCATCGCGCTTCGGCGTGGTCAACCGGGGCCTGCTGCGCAAGCAGGCCCTGGCTTGTCTCAAGGGCCTGGCGGATGAAATCGACCCCGAGGAAAAACTCGGCCGCCTGTCCCTGGGCCAGCGCCAGCTGGTGGAAATCGCCAAGGCGCTGTCCCGTGGCGCCCATGTGATCGCCTTCGACGAACCGACCAGCAGCCTGTCGGCGCGGGAGATCGACCGGTTGATGGCGATCATCACGCGCCTGCGGGACGAGGGCAAAGTGGTGCTCTACGTCTCGCACCGCATGGAAGAGGTGTTCCGCATCTGCAACGCGGTCACGGTGTTCAAGGACGGCCGCTACGTGCGTACCTTTGACGACATGAGTGCGTTGACCCACGACCAATTGGTGACCTGCATGGTCGGTCGCGACATCCAGGACATCTACGACTACCGCCCGCGTGAGCACGGCGAGGTGGCGCTCAAGGTGGACGGTTTGTTGGGCCCGGGTTTGCGTGAACCGATCAGTTTTGAGGTGCGCAAAGGCGAAATCCTTGGCCTGTTCGGTTTGGTGGGGGCAGGGCGCACGGAGTTGTTCCGTTTGCTCAGCGGTTTGGAGCGCGCCAGTGCCGGCAGCCTGGAGTTATGCGGGGAGGCCCTGCAACTGCGCTCACCCCGCGACGCCATCGCCGCCGGTGTGCTGCTGTGCCCGGAAGACCGCAAGAAGGAAGGCATTATTCCGCTGTCCAGCGTCGCCGAGAACATCAATATCAGCGCGCGTGGAGCCCACTCTTCGTTCGGCTGGCTGCTGCGCGATGGCTGGGAGAAGGGCAATGCCGACCAGCAGATCAAGGCAATGAAAGTCAAAACCCCGACCGCCGCGCAAAAGATCATGTACCTGTCCGGCGGCAACCAGCAGAAAGCCATTCTTGGCCGCTGGCTGTCGATGCCCATGAAGGTGCTGCTGCTGGATGAGCCGACGCGTGGCATCGACATCGGCGCCAAGTCGGAGATCTACCAGATCATTCATAACCTGGCCGCCAGCGGCATTGCGGTGATCGTGGTGTCCAGCGACCTGATGGAAGTGATGGGCATCTCCGATCGCATCCTGGTGATGAGCGAAGGCGCGCTGACCGGCGAACTGAGCCGCGATCAAGCGGATGAAGCACGCCTGCTGCAACTGGCACTCCCGCGTTCGCGGGCTTAAAGAATAAGAGGGTGTAGGCATGTCTCAGGTAAAAACTGCAAAGGGCTTCTGGCCGGGTTTCAACCAGCGCAGGTTTCTCGATGACTGGGTGATGCTGTTGGCGGCATTGGGCATCTTTGTGCTCAGCGCACTGTTTATCGACAACTTCCTCTCGCCGTTGAACATGCGCGGCCTGGGCCTGGCGATTTCCACCGTGGGCATCGCCGCCTGCACCATGCTGTTCTGCCTGGCGTCGGGGCACTTCGACTTGTCGGTGGGCTCGGTCATCGCCTGCGCCGGTGTGGTGGCGGGGATCGTGATTCGCGACACCGACAGTGTGGTGCTGGGTGTCTCGGCCGCATTAGCCATGGGCCTGGTCGTCGGGCTGATCAACGGCATTGTCATCGCCAAACTGCGTATCAATGCGTTGATCGCGACGTTGGCGACCATGCAGATCGTGCGCGGCCTGGCCTACATCTTCTCCAACGGCAAAGCGGTGGGGGTGATGAACGAGGATTTCTTCGTATTCGGCAACGGCCAACTGTTGGGCGTGCCGGTGCCGATCATCATCACTGTGCTGTGCTTTGTGTTTTTTGGCTGGCTGTTGAACTACACCACCTATGGGCGCAACACCATGGCGATCGGGGGGAACCAGGAAGCGGCGTTGCTCGCGGGGGTGAACGTTGATCGCACCAAGATCATCATCTTTGCCGTGCACGGCCTGATCGGCGCGCTGGCCGGGGTGATCCTCGCCTCACGCATGACCTCGGGCCAGCCGATGATCGGCCAGGGGTTCGAGCTGACGGTGATTTCCGCCTGCGTGCTGGGCGGGGTGTCGTTGAGCGGCGGCATCGGCATGATCCGCCATGTGATTGCCGGCGTGCTGATCCTGGCGATCATCGAGAACGCGATGAACCTGAAGAACATCGACACCTTCTACCAGTACGTGATCCGCGGTTCGATCCTGTTGCTGGCGGTCATCATCGACCGTATGAAGCAGCGCTAGACCGAACACCTCCCACTTTTGGATCGCCACTGTATTGAGGGGCGGTATTTGCCATAATGCCTCCGCTTTCATACCTATAGGCCCGATATGCAGGAAAACGCCCACACCCCCGTCAAAGACGCAGCCCCCACCGGCACCCAGACCCTGCTGCGTGGCCTGGGCGTCGTGCAGGCGGTGGCGGCCGGTGCGCGGGATCTGAAAGAGATCGCCAAGCGCATCGGCACCACCCGCAGCACCACGCACCGCTTGGCCAGTTGTCTGGTGGAGGAGCGTTACCTGCGCGTGGTACCGCAAGTCGGTTACCTGTTGGGGCCGAAGTTGATCGAGCTGGGGTTTCAGGCGCGCGAAGAGCTGCCGTTGGTGACCCTGGCGGTGCCGTACCTGGATGAGTTGTCGGCATTGACCGGCGACACCATTCACCTGGCCATTCGCGAATACGACGACGTGCTTTACCTGCACAAGAACCCTGGCCGCAACGGCCCGGAAATGCGTTCGCGGGTCGGCCATCGCATGCCGTTGGCACGCACGGGCGTGGGCAAGGCGATGCTGCTGGATGACTCGGTGCAAGAGTGGCAGCGCTTGTACGAGACCAGCCTGCCGGCGGGTGGGAAAAACCTGCAATGGCCGCAGCATCCAGAACAGTCCTGGGCGCAGTTCGAGCAGCGCATGCGTGAGTATGTGGTGGGGGGTTATGCGTTCGACCTGGAAGACAACGAACCATCGATCCGTTGCGTGGCGGCACCGGTGCGCGATGCCAGCCGACGAATCGTCGCCGGCATCAGCATCGCCAGTACCGTGCCCTACATGCCGCTGGAGAAAATGGCCGAGCTGATCCCAGTGATCAAACAGGTCGCAGCGCGGCTGTCAGCGGAGTTGGGCGCAAAAGTCTGATCAGACCTTCAAGGTTGCCATGTCGATGACAAAGCGGTACTTCACATCACCGGCGATCATGCGGGTATAGGCCTCGTTGATCTGGCGGATATCGAGCATTTCGATGTCGCAGGTGATGCCATGTTCGGCACAGAAATCCAGGACTTCCTGGGTTTCGGCAATACCGCCGATCAAGGAACCGGCGAGCACTTTACGCCCCAATACCAGCTTGGCGGCGTTGACCGGTGGGTCCACGGGCTCGATCAGGCCAACCAGGATGTGCACGCCATCAAAGCGCAGCACGTCGAGGTAGGGGTTCAGGTCGTGCTGCACCGGGATGGTGTCGAGCAGGAAGTCGAAGCTGCCGGCGGCGGCTTTCATCTGTTCGGCATCGGTGGACACGATCACATGGTCGGCACCCTGGCGGCGGCCTTCTTCAGCCTTGCTCGCCGAGCGGGTGAACAGTGTCACTTCCGCGCCCATGGCCTTGGCGAACTTGATGCCCATATGGCCCAGGCCACCCATGCCGAGAATCCCGACTTTGTCGCCAGCCTTGACGCCGTAGTGCTTGAGCGGCGAATAGGTGGTGATGCCCGCGCACAGGATCGGCGCAGCGCTGGCCAGGTCGAGCTTGGCCGGGATCTTCACCACAAAGTGCTCGCTGACCACGATACTGTCGGAGTAGCCGCCCATGGTGTTGCTGCCATCGACGCGGTCCGGTGTGGCGTAGGTCATGGTCGGGCCTTCGAGGCAATATTGCTCCAGATCCGATTTGCACGCTTCGCAATGGCGGCACGAATCGACCATGCAGCCGACGCCGACGAGGTCGCCGACTTTATGCGCGGTCACGCTGGCACCGACGGCAGTGACCTTGCCGACGATCTCGTGGCCCGGCATCAGCGGGTACACGGCGATGCCCCATTCGTTACGGGCCTGGTGGATGTCGGAGTGGCACACGCCGCAGTAGAGAATCTCGATGGCCACGTCATCGGCGCGCGGGCTGCGGCGTTCAAACGACATGGGGGCGAGGGGAGTGGTGGCCGACTGGGCGGCATAACCGATGGCGGTATACATGGAAAAAACCTCGCAAAAGCACTGACAGATGAGGCGGGCCATTCTCCCCACCACCCCCTGAAACGGCCATGGTGATTGCTCCGAGTCTCATGCCTATTCGTCCGGCAGTGTCCCTTGTTTGGATTCATTGGTCGCCAGACCTGCGATGATGATCTCATCCCTTTTTCGCGAAGTTTTTTGCCATGCTGTTGACCCGCCATCTTGATGCCAACGCCACGCTGGTTTCCCTGATCGAGGGGCTGACGTCCCGCGACGGTTTCTCCCCGACCCACCTGCCGGGCGTGCAAGTACTGCGTGCCAGTTGCGACGTAGCGCGCGGCCCGCAGATCTACGAGCCGAGCCTGATGTTCGTGGCCCAAGGCAGCAAGGTCGCCTACCTGGGCCCGCGTACGCTGGAGTATGGCGCCGGGCACTACCTGATCCAGGCGATGCCGGTGCCGTTCGAGTGCGAGACATTCGCCATGGCGCCCGGTGCGCCGCTGCTGGGGGTGACCGTGGGCATTGACCGCGTGGTGCTGGGTGAGTTGGTGATCGCCATGGGCATGCAGGCCGGGCCGCCGCCGACCGCGCAAACCCTGGAGTCAATGAGTTCGGTGGTCCTGGATGACACCATGCGCGGCTGCGTCGAGCGGCTGCTGCAGTGCCTGCACGATCCACTGGAAAGCCGGATCATGGGCCCGGCGCGGGTGCGCGAATTGTTGTTCACCGCCTTGCGCGGCCCCCAGGCCGATGTGCTGCGTGCGTTGGTGGAACAGCAAGGGCAGTTCTCGCGAATCGCCACGTCGTTGAACCACCTGCATGCCCATTACGCCGAGCCGCTGAATATCGAGACGTTGGCGGGGTATGCGCATATGAGTGCGTCGACGTTTCACGAGCATTTCAAACGCTGCACATTGTTGTCGCCGGTGCAGTACTTGAAGCGTTTGCGCTTGCTCAAGGCTCAGCAGTTGCTGCTGGTGGAAGGCATGGGCGTCGCGCAGGCGGCGCACAGCGTGGGGTACCAGAGTACGTCGCAGTTCAGTCGCGAGTACAAGCGCTACTTCGAGCGCAACCCTGGCGAAGAGCGGGCTGCATAGTCATTTCAGGTAAAAGCACAATCCAGCTGTGGGCCATAAAAAAGGCTCCCATTTGGGAGCCTCGTTTGCGTTACATATTCGGGTAAGTCGGCCCGCCCGCACCTTCCGGTGTGACCCACGTGATGTTCTGCGAAGGGTCCTTGATGTCACAGGTCTTGCAGTGCACGCAGTTCTGGGCGTTGATCTGGAAGCGCTTCTCGCCGTCTTCCTTGGTGATCACTTCATACACGCCGGCCGGGCAGTAGCGCTGCGCCGGTTCATCGTAGAGCGGCAGGTTGGTGCCGATCGGGATGCTTGGGTCTTTCAACTTCAAGTGGCACGGCTGCTCTTCTTCGTGGTTGGTACCGGAGATGAACACCGAGCTCAACTTGTCGAAGCTCAACTTGCCGTCGGGTTTCGGGTAGTCGATTTTCTGGCTGTCTTTGGCCAGCTTCAGGCAGGCGTAGTCCGGCTTGGTATCGTGCAGGGTGAACGGCATCTTGCCGCCGAGGATGTTCTGGTCGAACCAGTTGAAGCCGGCGCCGATGATCGGGCCGAACTTGTGCATGGCCGGGCCGAAGTTGCGGCTGGCGAACAGTTCTTCGTAGAGCCAGCTGGCTTTGAAGCTGTCGACGTAGTTGGTCAGCTCATCGCCGCCTTCGGAGTCGGCAAACAGGCGCTCGGCCACGGCATCGGCAGCGAGCATGCCGGACTTCATCGCGGTGTGGCTGCCCTTGATCTTGGCCACGTTCATGGTGCCCAGGTCGCAGCCGATGAGCGCGCCGCCCTTGAAGACCATCTTCGGCAACGAGTTGATGCCGCCCTTGGCCAGGGCGCGTGCGCCGTAGCTGATGCGCTTGCCGCCTTCCAGGTACTGGGCCAGCACCGGGTGGTGCTTGAGGCGCTGGAACTCATCGAACGGCGACAGGAAGGTGTTGCTGTAGGACAGGTCGACGATCAGGCCGACGACCACCTGATTGTTTTCCAGGTGATAGAGGAACGAGCCACCGGTGTTCTCGTTGCTCATGATGTCCAGCGGCCAACCGGCGGTGTGTACCACCAGGCCTGGCTGATGCTTGGCCGGGTCGATTTCCCAGATTTCCTTGAGGCCGATGCCGTAGTGCTGGGCGTCGGCGTCGCTGTCCAGGTTGAAACGCTGGATCAACTGCTTGCCGATATGCCCACGGCAGCCTTCGGCGAACAGCGTGTACTTGCCACGCAGTTCCATGCCCGGGGTGTAGACGCCTTCTTTGGGCTGGCCTTCACGGTCAACGCCGAGGTCGCCGGTGATGATCCCGCGCACCACGCCGTTTTCATCGAACAGCGCTTCCTGGGCGGCGAAGCCTGGGTAGACTTCCACGCCCAGGTTTTCGGCCTGCTGGGCCAGCCAGCGGCACAGGTTACCGAGGGAGATGATGTAGTTGCCTTCGTTGTGCATGGTCTTGGGCACAAAGAAGTCAGGCACCTTGGTGGAGGTCTCGCTGCTGCGCAGCACATAGATGTCATCGCGCACCACGGGGGTGTTGAGCGGGGCGCCGAGTTCCTTCCAGTCCGGGAACAGTTCGTTCAGGGCACGTGGTTCAAACACGGCACCGGAAAGGATGTGTGCGCCCACTTCGGAGCCTTTCTCGACCACGCAGACGCTGATTTCCTTACCGGCTTCGGCGGCCTTCTGCTTCAGTCGGCAGGCGGCAGACAGGCCCGCCGGGCCAGCGCCGACGATGACCACGTCGAATTCCATGTATTCGCGTTCCACAGGCTATCTCCTACTCAAGGCTCAACAGGCTTTTTTTTCTAATGGGTGGAGGTTCGGTGTCGTGTCCGTCATCGCCGTGCGCAACGGCAGGGGATGACCCACCTGTCTCTCTAGGTGGCGCATTATATATAGACCACTGTCAGCGTCCAATACAAACGTTTGTTTGAATTGCCCGCAGGCTAGGTAAATCAAAGCAACGCGGCTTATGACTGGCCATTTTGCCGTATTGACCAGAATAGGCGTTCCGGTCAATATACGGTCGGTTTTGCACAGACCGTAGGCAGACTGTAGGTTTCAAGAGCACGTCCAAAAGCACGGCAAAGGCAAAACAGGTGACGCGCGTTTAATTGATAGCGCGCAGTTTACACGCCGCGATAAAGAATGACCTCCCAGTCACCACTGACGAACGGTCATCATTTCCCGTGAGCAAGGTCATTCGCCGCCGTTTTTGGAGGTGCCCTTGTGTGCCGATGAGCATCAACCGCCAGGTTCGCCTAGGCGACTTTCTTTTCACCGGAGAGTAACGAGGAATCCATGAAGGTTCTTGTAGCTGTCAAACGCGTTGTCGATTACAACGTGAAAGTTCGCGTCAAGGCGGACAATTCCGGCGTCGACCTTGCTAACGTCAAGATGTCGATGAACCCTTTCTGTGAAATCGCCGTGGAAGAAGCCGTACGCCTGAAAGAGAAAGGCGTGGCGACTGAAATCGTTGTGGTTTCCATCGGCCCGACCACTGCTCAAGAGCAGCTGCGTACCGCCCTGGCACTGGGTGCCGACCGCGCTATCCTGGTCGAGTCCGCTGAAGAGCTGACCTCCCTGGCCGTGGCCAAGTTGCTCAAAGCCGTTGTCGACAAGGAACAGCCTCAACTGGTGATCCTCGGCAAACAGGCGATCGACAGCGACAACAACCAGACTGGCCAGATGCTGGCTGCACTGACCGGTTATGGCCAGGGCACCTTCGCTTCGAAAGTCGAAGTGAGCGGCGACAACGTTGCCGTGACCCGTGAAATCGACGGCGGCGCGCAGACGGTTTCCCTGAAACTGCCGGCCATCGTCACCACCGACCTGCGTTTGAACGAGCCGCGCTACGCGTCCCTGCCAAACATCATGAAAGCCAAGAAGAAGCCTCTCGAAGTGCTGACTCCGGATGCTTTGGGCGTTTCCACCGCCTCCACCAACAAGACCGTCAAAGTCGAAGCGCCGGCTGCACGCAGCGCAGGCATCAAGGTCAAGTCCGTGGCTGAACTGGTCGAGAAACTGAAAAACGAAGCGAAGGTAATCTAAAAATGACTATCTTGGTAATCGCTGAACACGACAACAAGGTGCTGGCCCCGGCCACCCTGAACACTGTTGCTGCTGCCGCTAAAATCGGTGGCGACATCCACGTACTGGTCGCCGGTCAAGGCGCTGGCGCCGTGGCTGAAGCCGCAGCCAAAGTCGCTGGCGTGAGCAAAGTACTGCTGGCCGACAACGCCGCTTACGCTCACCAACTGCCGGAAAACGTCGCCCCTCTGGTAGCAGAGCTCGGCGCTGGCTACAGCCACATCCTGGCTGCCGCCACCTCCAACGGCAAAAACATCCTGCCACGCGTTGCCGCACAGCTGGACGTTGACCAGATCTCCGAGATCATCTCGGTAGAAAGCGCGGACACCTTCAAGCGCCCGATCTACGCCGGTAACGCCATCGCTACCGTGCAATCGACCGCTGCCGTCAAAGTCATCACCGTGCGTGCCACCGGTTTCGATCCGGTTGCCGCTGAAGGTGGTTCGGCTGCCGTTGAAGCCGTTGCTGCTGCCCACGACGCTGGCACGTCCAGCTTTGTCGGCGAAGAGCTGGCCAAGTCGGACCGTCCTGAGCTGACTGCTGCCAAGATCGTCGTTTCCGGCGGCCGTGGCATGCAGAACGGTGACAACTTCAAGCACCTGTACGCCCTGGCCGACAAGCTCGGCGCTGCGGTCGGCGCCTCCCGCGCGGCCGTCGACGCAGGCTTCGTACCCAACGACATGCAGGTCGGCCAGACCGGCAAGATCGTTGCGCCACAGCTGTACATCGCCGTCGGTATCTCCGGCGCGATCCAGCACTTGGCCGGTATGAAAGACTCCAAAGTGATCGTCGCGATCAACAAGGACGAAGAAGCACCGATCTTCCAGGTGGCCGATTACGGCCTGGTGGCGGACTTGTTCGAAGCCGTACCTGAGTTGGAGAAGCTGGTCTAATCCAGCCGCTTCACTTATAAAGAGCCCGGTCTTGTGACCGGGCTTTTTTTTGCCTGGCTTTTTTGAACACCGGAGAAACCGCCATGGAACTGCGCCCCTGGGCCGTACTGCTGGGACTTACGCTGCTGCCGAGCCTGTCCCTGGCCGCCGGCAAATGTGATCGCCTGGTGATCACCGGCAGCCCGGACGCACCGCCGCTGCTGTGGCGCGATCCCCAAGACCCGACGCACCTGATCGGCGCCACCGCCGACGTATTGCAGCAGGTAGCCAAGGATCTTGGGTTGAAAATCGACCTGCTCTACGGTGGCAAGCGCTCCCAGGCCCTGGACGAAGTGCGCAGCGGGCGCATGGACATCCTCGCCGATGCACCGCTGAACCTTGGTGAGCTGGAAACCCTCGACTACATCCACCCGGAGCTGGTGCAGCTCGATTATCTGGTCTGGACCCGCAAGGATTCGGCCCTGGCCTACACCACGGCGGCCGACCTGCATGGTCACAAGGGCGCGGTGTCGGAACGTGCGCGCTTGAGCCGCGACTTTGAAACCTTCGCCGCCCAGCAACTGACCCTGCAACGCCTGCCCACGTTGACCCCGGCCTTTCAGAAACTGCTGCTGGGGGAAGTGGACTACGTGCTGGCCGGGCGTTACTCCGGCATGGCCATGGCCCAGACCCTGGGCATGAGCAATGACCTGGTAGCCCGCGATGTGCCCGTCGATCAGCCCGGCCTGTACCTGGCGATTTCCCATAACTCGGCCTGCAATGATCCCTGGCTGCGCGGACAGCTGGCCAAAAAGATGACAGAATTGCGCGGGTCTGGTGTGACGGAAGCCGCGTTGCAGCGCAATCTGGAGCGTTGGAAAGCGCAATTGCAACAACCCGTCGGCACCCCAACAAAGTAGGGATTTTCAGTGACTCTTCGACCTTTTTTCGCGGCCCTCGCCGTTGTCGCTCTGGCGGGATGTGCAGCCGATCCTGCGCCGAATGAACAAATTCGTCTTACCCAGCAAGCCCTGGTACAAGCCAACGCCGTGGGCGCCAGCGCCGATGAATCACCCGAACTTAAACTGGCCGAGGACAAATTCGCCCGGGCCAAGGCCGACATGGCCGAGCAATCCTACAAGGACGCGCGCATGCAGGCCGAACAGGCCGAGCTGGATGCGCGCCTGGCCGAAGCCCAAGTACTGACCCGCAAGAGCCAGGAACAACTGAACGTGCTCAACACCCGCATCACGCGCCTGCGCAAGCAATTGCAGCTGGGAGAAGCCCAATGAACCCGATGATCCGTGGTCTGGGGTGTGCTGTGCTGTTGGGCAGTGCGGCACTCGGCGGTTGTGCCAGCCACCCCAATGGCGAACAGGCCTTACAACAGGCGGGCAGCGACTTCCAAAAGGTCAAGGAAGACGCCAACGTGCTGCGTATCGCACCCAAGGACGTCATCCGCGCCGGTGAATCCCTGGCACGGGCCGACCGCTTGTCCAGCTACTGGGGCAGCGGTGCCGACGTGGTGCATTACGCCTACCTGAGCCAGCGCTACAGCGCCATTGCCCGCGAACACACCGAGCAGGCACTCAACGAAGAACGTGCTGCCAAGCTCGAACTGGAACGCCAGCGCCTGCAATTGGCCCTGCGTGAAAGCAAGCTGATCAGCGTGCAGCAGCAGGGTAAATGGCTCGAAGAACAGATCGCCAGCCTGACCACCACCCAGACTGATCGTGGCCTGGTGATGACCCTGGGCGACGTGCTGTTCGATACCGGTGAAGCGGAGTTGAAAAACTCGGCCAACCGCACCGTGTTGAAAATCGTGCAGTTCCTGCAACTGAACCCCAAGCGTGTGGTGCGCATCGAGGGGTACGCCGACAATACGGGCGGTCAGCAGGAAAACCTCAAACTGTCCCGTGATCGTGCGCAATCGGTGGCCGATGTGCTGGTGGATCTGGGGATCGACGAAAAACGCATCCAGGTTGAGGGCTACGGCGACCAGTACCCGGTGGAAGCCAACGCCTCCGAACGTGGCCGCGCGCAGAATCGTCGCGTGGAAATAGTGTTCTCCGACGAAAAAGGCCAACTGGGCGCCGCGCGCTAACGCCTAGCACAGATCAAAAGTGTGGGAGGGGGCTTGTCCCCGATAGCGGTGGTTCAGTCAATATTTTGGGTGACTGACACTCCGTCATCGGGGGCAAGCCCCCTCCCACATTTTTCTGCACACCCCTGAAAATTCTATCCGCCACCCTTACAGTTTTTGCTATCACTGCCAGCCGCGCTCGACTATTGTGGCAACTGTCCCCGTACACTTCTAAACTGTGCCGGTATGTTTCACACAAAAATAAAATACCCGTGAAATCGAGTGCTGCGTCATGACCAATCTGTTGCTTTACCAACGTATCGCCCAGCAACTGGCTGAGGATATCCGTCGCGGTGTCTATCAACCGGGTGAGCGCGTGCCTTCGGTGCGCAAGATGAGCTCCCAGCTCAATGTCAGCCACGCCACGGTATTGCAGGCTTATGCCAACCTGGAAGACCAGGGGCTGATCCGGGCGCGGCCGCAGTCCGGTTACTACGTGCACCAGACGCCAGCGCTGACGGCGCCGACGCCGGACATCGCGCGGGTCGAGCGCCCGGGGTTGGTCACCCGCAGCAGCATTATCCAGCAGGTATTGGGCGAGTCGCGCCGCGAAGGCGTATTCCCGTTGGGCGCCGCCGTGCCGAGCGTCGATTATTTGCCGGTACGGGCGCTGCACCAGCAATTGGCCAAGGTCACGCGCTTCCAGAGCCCACGCGCTTTCAGCTACATGTTCAGCCCCGGTTTCGAGCCGCTGCGCCGTCAGGTGGCGATTCGCATGCGTGACGCCGGCGTGGTGGTGGACCCTTCCGAAGTGGTGATCACCCATGGCTGTGTTGATGCATTGCAGATGTCCCTGCGGGTGCTGACACGCCCCGGCGACTTGATCGCGGCTGAATCACCGACCTATTACGGCTTGCTGCAACTGGCCGACCTGCTGGGCCTCAAGGTCATCGAGATCCCCAGCGACCCGTCTACCGGCATGAGCCTGGAAGCCTTGCAACTGGCGGCCAATCAATGGTCGATCAAGGCCCTGGTGCTGACCACCCGCCTGAGCAACCCCCTGGGCGGCACCATGCCCGAGGAACGGCAGAAACAGTTGCTGCGCCTGGCGTCGGATTTCGATATCCAGATTGTCGAAGACGATATTTACGGCGAACTGATGTTCGAACTCGGCCGCACCAAGGCCCTTAAGGCCTACGACCGCCTCGACCGGGTCATCTATTGCTCAAGTTTCTCCAAGACCTTGTCGCCGGGTGTGCGCATCGGCTGGATGATCGCCGGCAAGTACCAGCAGGAAATCCAGCGCCTGCAAATGTTCAGCACCCATTCGGCATGCAGCGTCACCCAGATGGGCGTGGCGGCGTACCTGGAGAACGGTGGCTACGATCGGCACCTGCGTTACATTCGCCAGGAATACCGCAAGAATCTCAGTGCCTTCCAACTGGCGGTGCAGCAGTATTTCCCGGAAGGCACCCAGATGACCCGTCCGACGGGCGGCTTTATCTTGTGGGTCAGTTTGCCTGGGCGGGTCAATACTCAGGAACTGCACGTGCGTGCCCTGCAACAGGGCATCAGCATTGCGCCGGGGTTGATCTTCAGCAACACCGAGCAGTTCAACCACTGTATTCGCCTTAACTGCGGCACACCGTGGAACCGCGAAGCAGAGCGCGCGCTGATGACCCTGGGGATGCTGGCCAGCCAGTTATGCCAGGAAACCGCAGCCGGCTTTTGAGGTGTCGAAAAGGGACAACGCCGATGGCTGGCTGATCACCGTGCTTGTCATGCCGCGCACAACAAGCGAGCATATGGCCCTCTGCCGTTAATGCTGTAGGCAATATGACCTCGATTGTTCGCGCTGCTTTGGTGGTTGGCCTGTTGAGCCTGTGTAACGTCAGCACAGTGCTGGCGGCGGCACCCGTGGCTGAAAACAAGCCTGCTGCCGATACCCAGCAGGATGCCCCGGTAAAAAAACCAACCTCCGCCAAGCAAGCCCCCGTCGCGAAGAAGCCAACCACCACGGCGAAAAAACGGGCGTCGACGGCGAAAAAATCCAAGTCAGCCCAGGAAGTGGCGCAAACCAAGCTGCCACCGGCACAGTTGGATTTGTCCCTGCCTTCGGACATGGTCAGGCATCTGCAGCCCTTAGGTACCATGCCCAAGCCCAAAAGCGTGCCGTTGTTGCCGCCGATGTTCGGTGAAAAGCCCACCGACAACAGTGCGTTCCAGATCAACGGCCGTTTGCTCAGCAATGAGATGAAGCTGCAATTGCGCAACGAAGAGCGCCGTGAAGTGGAAGGTGCTGCTTTGGAGTTCGAGTTCAAGCAGTAAACTTTTTCCTAAGAAGTGACGCAGGCCATCGACCATCTGTCGCAGACTGATCGGTCACTTTTGTTTTGTGCGAAAAACCCCTGTTAGACCATTTTAAAACGGCTGTTTAAGGGCGTACTCTAGCCCGGCCATCCCTATTGAGTCGTCGAGGACCTGCTGGTCATGAATTGCCGTGAAGGCTGTGGCGCCTGCTGCATCGCCCCCTCCATCAGTTCGCCCTTACCCGGAATGCCCAATGGCAAACCGGCGGGCGAACGCTGCCTGCACCTGTCGGTCGAACAGTTGTGCCAACTGTTCGGCCAACCGGAGCGCCCGGCGGTGTGCAGTGATTTCAAGGCGGATATCGATGTCTGCGGCACCGACCAGGCCGATGCGATCCGGTTGATCGGCTGGTGGGAGCAGATGACGGCGGCTTGATGGGCTTTACTATTGGAACTTCAACAATAAGGAATAAAACAATGGGTTCGCTGAAACGACTGGCTGTGCTGTGCGGTTTTACGCTGTTATTTACTGCCACTGCCCAGGCTGAGGATTGGCAAGTCGCCAAGGATGAAGACGGTATCAAGGTGTCCCTGAGCGAAGTCGCCGGCTCCAAATACAAGGCGTATCGCGGTGTGACCGTGATCAAGGCGCCTGTCGCCAAGATCCAGGCCCTGCAGGAAGATGTGGTCGGCGCCTGTTCGTGGATTCATGAGTGCAAATCCCAGAAGCTGGTCGACAAGAAAGGCGATGAGGCCTGGACCTACACCCAGTTCAAGGCGCCGTTCCCGGTGACCGATCGTGATTCGTACATCCATGTCACCACCACCAAGGACGCCGACGGCAGCGTGACCCGCAAGTTGCAGGGCGTGCCGACCTACAAGCCCGAAGAAAAAGGCTACGTGCGTGTCGCCCAGGTCGAGGGCTTCTGGAAACTGGTGCCTAAAGGCGCCAATGAGACCGAAGTCACCTACCAGGTACACACCGAGCCAGGCGGCAGCGTGCCGTCGTGGTTGGCCAACAAGTTCGTGGTGGAGGCGCCGTTCAACACCTTGAAAGCCTTGAAAGAACACGCTGAAAAATAAACGCAGTTGATCCGGTGCCTCCTGACCTGAGTGGAACGTTTGCCGAGCCCTCAAGGTCCAGATAGTTGTGAACCCACACACGGGTTTTATCGAGGAGGCACCGATGCAAAAGTGGCAGATTACCTTCGTTGATGATCACGGCGTACAGTCCGTGGAGCAGTTCACCTGCGAGCAGAAGCCCAGCCTCGAAGATGCGGCACACATGATTCGCAACAAGTTGGTGCCGGTGGCCGCCGAACTGGACCTCAATGATCTTGAGGGGCGCAAACCCGAGCCAACGGTCAAGATCCTCAAAGATCAGAACAGTATTCAAATCCTCGACATCTCTCCCGCCGCCTGAATATTCCCTGTATGCCATTCAAGCACCTCTGGTGGAGGTGATAGCTTCGCGCTACTCTGCAAGTGAGATCAGCGAATGAATCGCTAAGGTCTGGTCTTGTCAGCTACATGCTTGTTTTCCCGTGGTGATGTTGTTGCCGTGGTACCCGCGCCGTCAGCGCGCGGGCTTTGGGAAGCACGGAAAGTCTATCCATCGGTTTGAGGAGGACGTTTCATGAGCACAGCCTATCAAGAAGACATCAGCACCAACGTTCTGCGCCGCATGAAAGAAGGCGGCTTCGACTTTTCACGTTTCCACCCCATTGAGTTCTACGCCATTTTCCCGGATGAGGAACGGGCGCGCAGGGCTGCGGGTGAATTTCGTGGCGAGTCCTTGAATGCCCAAGTCAGTGCGCGCGACGATGGCGCCTGGTACTTGGAACTGAGCAAGATCATGTTTGCAACCTACGACGGCATAGGAGACTTCGAGCAAGACTTTGAAGCGGTGGTTGAGCCGCTGGGAGGGATCATCGAAGGATGGGGCGTCAAGCAGGAGGTGCGTGGGTTACCCATGTAGCGCGACTGTATGAGCAACGCAGCGTATCGGCTGACCTTAGGGTCGGCCGATTTTGTATGGGCTGCGTGAAGGTTTTCGGAACTTGCGCTGCCCTTTCTTGCACCAAAAAAAAAGCCACCCGAAAGGGGTGGCTGAAAGGGAAGACCGCAGGAGCCGGTCAGTACACGAGCCTCAAGGTACCGAGTGCGGGATGGGTAAGGCTGTAGGACGTGTCCTGTTCAACTGATGGGGCCGATTATCCGCAGGCTTGCGTGGGCAGTGAAATCAACTCTGACTATGCTGTTGATAGCCAAAGCTTGCATTGCCATGAAGCGTGCAGCAGTGCAGTGGGGATTCTGCGCACCAGGACGGTGCGATCAGGTCTTTGCTTATATTCAACCCACTGATTTTTAAGTGTTTATGCCGCTGGCACGGGCCTTGCGATGGTTCTTGCGTCCGGGTGACAAGGAGTACGGCATGATCCGCACTTATTACGACGAAATGTACGATGGGGCAGGGCAGGTTCGCCCTCACTACCGCGAGTTCGCCCGCTGGTTGTCCGAAACCCCCGCTGAACTGCTGGCCCAGCGCCGGCGCGAAGCCGACTTGCTGTTTCACCGCGCCGGGATCACCTTCACGCTTTACGGGGACGAGCAGGGCACCGAGCGCCTGATTCCTTTTGACACCATCCCTCGCAGCATTCCCGCCAGCGAATGGCGAATGGTCGAACGTGGCTGCATCCAACGGGTCAAGGCGCTGAACATGTTTCTCGCCGACCTCTATCACGACCAACGCATCATCAAGGCCGGGATCATTCCCGCCGAACAGGTGCTGGCTAACGAGCAATACCAGTTGGCGATGCAGGGGCTGAACCTGCACCGCGATCTGTATTCCCACATCTCCGGGGTCGACCTCGTACGCGATGGCGACGGCACCTACTACGTGCTGGAAGACAACCTGCGTACACCCAGCGGTGTGAGCTACATGCTCGAAGACCGCAAGATGATGATGCGCCTGTTCCCCGAGTTGTTCGCCGCTCAGCGTATCGCGCCGATCGACCATTACCCCAACCTGCTGCTCGATACCCTTAAAAGTGCCAGCCCCCTGGATAACCCAAGCGTGGTGGTACTGACTCCGGGGCGCTTCAACAGCGCGTTCTTTGAGCATGCGTTTTTAGCCCGGGAAATGGGTGTGGAGTTGGTGGAAGGCGCGGATCTGTTCGTGCGCGACGACCGCGTATTCATGCGCACCACCGACGGCCCCAAAGCCGTGGACGTGATCTACCGTCGCCTTGACGACGCATTCCTCGACCCGCTGGCGTTCAACCCGGACTCCATGCTCGGCGTGCCCGGCCTGCTGGCGGCGTATCGCTCGGGCAATGTGGTGCTGGCCAATGCCATCGGCACCGGGGTAGCGGATGACAAGTCTGTGTACCCCTTCGTCACCGAGATGATCCGTTTTTACCTGGATGAAGAACCGATCCTGCAGAACGTTCCCACCTTCCAATGCCGTAAGCCCGACGAATTGTCACACGTGCTGGCCAACCTGCCGGACCTGGTGGTGAAGGAAACCCAGGGCTCCGGCGGCTACGGCATGCTGGTGGGGCCGGCGTCCACGGCCGCTGAAATCGAAGCCTTCCGCGCCCGCATCAAGGCCAAGCCCCACGCCTATATCGCACAGCCAACCCTGTGCTTATCCACCTGCCCGACCTTTGTCGAAAACGGCATTGCGCCGCGCCATATCGACCTGCGCCCGTTCGTGTTGTCCGGCAAGGAAACCCGGGTGGTACCCGGCGGCTTGACCCGTGTCGCGCTGCGCGAAGGGTCGCTGGTGGTCAATTCATCCCAGGGCGGCGGCACCAAAGATACCTGGGTGGTCGAGGATTGATGCCATGTTGAGTAGAACTGCCTCGGATTTGTACTGGATGTCGCGCTACCTGGAACGCGCTGAAAACCTCGCGCGCATGCTCGATGTCAGTTATTCGCTGTCGCTGATGCCCCAGGATGGGCGCGGTGATGGTCTGCATGAACTGGCCATGCCGCTGTTGATCACCGGCACGCTGGATGATTATCGCGAGCGCCACGGTGAATTGCATGCCGAACGCCTGTTGCATTTTTTCGCACTGGATGCGGCCAACCCGGCCAGTATCTACAGTTGTCTCGGCGCCGCGCGGGCCAGTGCCCATGCCGTTCGTGGGCGAATTACCGCGGACATGTGGGAAAACATCAACGCCACGTGGCTGGATATTCGCGAAATCTCACAGCAGGGTCTCAGCCGCTACGGCATGAGCCGGTTTTGCGAGTGGGTCAAGGAGCGTTCCCATCTGTTTCGGGGGGCGACCTACGGCACCATCATGCGCAATGACGCCTTTCGTTTTATTCGGCTGGGTACGTTTATCGAGCGCGCCGACAACACCCTGCGCCTGCTGGATGCGCGTTATGAAATGGCCGGCGACCAGGCCGACGCCGTCACCGATGGCACTGCCCACGCCTACTATCAGTGGAGTGCCTTGCTGCGCGCGTTATCGTCGTTCGAGGCCTATACCGAGATCTACCGCGACGCCCCAGGGGCCCGACAAGTCGCGGAACTGTTGCTGTTGCGCGCCGATGTACCGCGCTCGCTGCGAGCCTGCAGCGAAGAGATCGACCAGATCCTCGCCAGCCTGCCCGGCATCAACGGCCGTCCGGCCCAGCGCCTGGCCGCCGAGATGGACGCGCGCCTGCGGTTTACCGCCATCGATGAAATCCTCGAGGAAGGCCTGCACGCCTGGCTGACCGACTTTATCCCCTTGGTTCGCCAGTTGGGCGACGCCATCTACAGTTCCTACCTGGAGGCTGCATGAGACTCTCCATCAGTCACGAAACCACTTACCACTACGACGACCAGGTACGCGCCAGCATCCAGTACCTGCGCCTAACGCCCCACGACAGCGAGCGCCAGCATGTGCTCAGTTGGCAACTGGACCTGCCACGCCCGGTGCGCGCGCAGATAGATCCATTCGGCAACATCCTGCACGTGCTAACCCTGGACGAACCCCACGACGCGATCATCATCGGCGCCCGTGGCCAGGTGGATATCGATGAGCTGCGTGAGGCTGAACACGAGAGCCAGTCAGCCTTTCCGTTCCTGCGCTGTACTCGCCTGACCGAGCCCGACGAAGCCCTGCGCGCCTTTGCGCAACAGCATTGCCATCAGCGGCGTGATCGCACCGCGTTGATCGACCTGATGCACGCCCTCAACCAGTCGATGGTTTACACGCCGGGTGCCACCGAAGTCGACACCTGCGCCGCCCAGGCCTTCGCTGGGCGGGCGGGGGTGTGCCAGGACCATACCCATGCGTTCCTGGCCTGCGCGCGCAGCCTGGGCATTCCTGCGCGGTATGTATCGGGGTATTTGTACACGGAAGACAGCACTCACCTGGCCAGCCACGCCTGGGCCGAAGCCTGGCTGGATGACGCCTGGTACAGCTTTGACGTGACCAACCAACTGGCCCGGCCGGAGCGGCATTTGAAACTCGCTGTGGGCCTGGACTACCTCGACGCCTGCCCGGTGCGCGGCATGCGCCGTGGCGGTGGGCATGAGCAGATGCATGCCAAGGTGTTCGTGGCGCCGACGCCGGTGGTCCTGGTCCAGCAGCAATAACCCGCTCGCCACAGAGATTAAGGTGGGGTCAGTGTTGTTGTTTACGCCCCGCCATATGCTTCAAGTACCCCACCAGCAACTCCAGCTCGCTGTCAGGCAACACACTGGCGGCGAACGCTGGCATCTTCGCCTGCGGCCAGTGCCTCAGGCTCTGCGGGTCGCGGATATAGCGCTTGAGGAAGTCGCCGCTGAAATATTCCGTAGGGTTGTAGGGAACATTCAGGTCGGGTCCCACCTGTGCATCGCCGGCGCCATTGAGGCGGTGGCAGGCCAGGCAGTTCTTCTGGAACAGCGCAAAGCCCTGGTTGACCGGATCATCGACCGCCAATGTCGGGTCGGGCAACAACGCGGGAAAACGTTCAGCTACGGTCTTCAACTGCTTGATCGCGGAAATCTGGAACGGCCACTGCTCCGGGCTGATATGCCCGGCCTGCGGATCGGTCCACACCAGGTAGAACGGCCCGGCACTCGGCTTGCCGTCTGCCAATGGGGGCCACGGGTGGGCCGGGTCTTCCACGGCCAGCCAGGCGCGGGCGCCGTTTTTTTGCAGCAACGGTGCGGCCGTCAGTTCCGCGGCGAATCCATCCAGGGCAACGGCTTGCAGATGGTTATCGGGCTGGATATCCGGTAGGAGCACTGCCAGCGGGACTGCGCGATAGGTCATGTTGCGCTTGTAGGAAACGTCATCAACGACCTGCACTGTCTGCGCGTCCGGATGCTTGAGCAGGTCAGCGGTTTGCCACGTCTTGCGCGTGTGATCCAGCTCGACGGTCAACTGCGCCGCCGAAGCGGGCAGGGCGAGCAACACGGCTAGGAATGCGAAGATCGGTTTCAAGGCGGCGGCCCCGTATTAAGTGGCGATAGGGCTCACGATACCGGAAAAACGCGGGTAAAAAGGCAGCCCCTGCAACAGGATCGCTATGCACGAAGTCCCGGCAGGTTCTGCCAAAAGCAGTAATCCTGATGCAATAAGTGCACAGAATGGAGGGGTCGGACCTTTACCCAATAACCTTGGTCAGGTTGGGCAAGATCAGAATCAGGGTGGTGGCGAACAGAATAAGTCCCGCCTGACGTACTTTCGAATGTTTGAACATGGCTGACTGCCTTTTGTTGTTATTCCTGAGCGTCAAATGCGTGCCGGTGTATTTCAGTATCGCAACGTGACGTGTCGCTTTTCTTACAGCTGCTCCAGCAAAACCCGGCAGCAACTTCTTACTGATTGAACCTTAGAGCCCTCGTTATGCGCCGCTTAGACCCATTTCATATCACTTAATAAGTATTTCTACTTAAAAAGGCATGAGGCATAACGCCATCTTGGCGCCAATGCCTTGGCTAGACAGCTAAAACGATTAATCAGGCAATTACCTTAGGTCCCTACCGTTCGTCTGAGCGTGGCGGTCAAAAGCAATGAGCGCATCCGTCATTGAAACCGTGTCAATCGGGCCTAAGGTAAGGGCACACATGCACAGCGGTTCGAGGACGTCATGACCCAAGCTTTGATCTTTGATGCGATACGCACGCCCCGCGGCAAGGGCAAGGCCGACGGCGCCTTGTACAGCGTCAAGCCGGTAAATCTGGTGGCGGGCTTGCTCACCGAGCTTGCGCAACGCAACGACCTCGACACCCAGCAAGTGGATGACATCGTGCTCGGCTGCGTCACCCCGGTGGGCGACCAGGGCGCCGACATCGCCAAGACCGCTGCCTTGGTGGCGGACTGGGCCGTCAGCGTTGCAGGGGTACAGGTCAACCGCTTCTGCGCCTCCGGCCTGGAAGCGGTCAACCTCGGCGCGATGAAAGTGCGTTCCGGCTTTGAGGACCTGGTGGTGGTCGGCGGCGTGGAGTCCATGTCCCGCGTGCCCATGGGCAGCGATGGCGGCGCCTGGGTGCTCGACCCGCAAACCAATATGCATAGCCATTTCACGCCCCAGGGCATTGGCGCCGACCTGATCGCCACCCTGGAAGGCTTCACCCGTGAGGACGTCGATAGCTTTGCCCTACAGTCTCAGCAGAAAGCCGCCAGGGCGCGTGCAGACGGGTCCTTCAACAAGTCGTTGATCGCGGTGCAGGACCAGAACGGCATTGTGCTGCTGGACCATGATGAATTCATTCGCGCCGACTCCACCCTCGAAGGCCTGGGCAAGCTCAAGCCCAGCTTCGAAATGATCGGGCAGATGGGCTTCGACGCCACCGCATTGCGGGTCTACAGCCACGTGGAACGCATCCATCATGTCCACACACCGGGCAACAGCTCCGGCATTGTCGACGGCGCCGCATTGATGTTGATCGGCTCCGAAGCGAAGGGCCGCGAACTGGGCTTGCAACCTCGGGCGCGCATCGTCGCCACGGCCGTCACCAGCACCGACCCGACCATCATGCTCACAGGCCCGGCGCCGGCAACCCGCAAAGCGCTGGCCAAGGCCGGTTTGCGCGTAGAAGACATCGACCTGTTCGAGGTCAACGAAGCCTTTGCCTCGGTGGTGCTCAAGTTCATCAAGGACATGGGTATCGATGCCGCGCGCGTCAACGTCAACGGCGGCTCCATCGCCATGGGCCACCCGCTGGGCGCCACGGGCTGCGCGATCCTCGGCACCCTGCTCGATGAACTGGAGGTGCGCCAGCAGCGCTACGGCCTGGCCACTCTGTGTGTCGGAGGCAGCATGGGCATCGCCACCATTATCGAACGTCTCTGAGCCCAAGGAATTTGTCATGACCGATGCCATTCGTTACGAAAAAGGCCAGGACCAGATCGTGGTGCTGACCCTCGACATGCCCGGCCAGAGCGCCAACACCATGAACGCCGTGTACCGTGAGGCGATGGCGGCCACCGTCGCACGCCTGCAAGCGGAAAAGGACGACATTGCCGGTGTGGTTATCACCTCGGCGAAGAAGACTTTTTTCGCTGGCGGCGACCTCAATGAACTGATCAAGGTCGACAAGGCCCACGCCAAGGATTTCTACGACAGCGTCCTGGTGTTGAAGGCGCAACTGCGCAGCCTGGAAACCCTCGGCAAGCCGGTGGTGGCCGCCATCAATGGCGCAGCCCTCGGCGGTGGTTGGGAGATTTGCCTCGCGTGTCACTACCGCGTCGCGCTGGATGACAAGTCGGTGCAGCTCGGTTTGCCGGAGGTCACCCTTGGCCTGCTGCCAGGCGGCGGGGGCGTGGTGCGTATGGTGCGCATGCTTGGGCTGGAAAAGGCTTTGCCGTATTTGCTCGAAGGCAAAAAAGTCCGGCCACAGCAGGCCCTGCAAGCGGGACTGATCGATGAGTTGGCAGCGGATCGCACTGAACTGCTGGCCAAATCCCGCGCCTGGATTCTCGCCAATCCGCAGGCCAAACAGCCGTGGGATAACAAGACCTATCAGATTCCCGGCGGTACGCCGTCCAGCCCGAAAGTTGCGCAAATGCTCGCCATCGCACCGTCGATTTTGCGCAGTAAAACCCATGGCTGCTTCCCGGCCCCGGAAAAAATCCTCTGCGCCGCCGTGGAAGGCGCGCAGGTGGACTTCGATACCGCGCACCTGATCGAAACCCGCTACTTCACCGAATTGGTCACCGGGCAGGTGGCGAAAAACATGATGGGCACCTTCTGGTTCCAGCTCAATGAAATCAACGCCGGCAGCTCGCGGCCTCAGGGCTTTGCGCCTTACGTGACACGTAAGGTCGGAGTGCTCGGCGCCGGGATGATGGGCGCCGGCATCGCCTATGTCAGCGCCTGTGCGGGCATCGATGTCGTGCTCAAGGACATTAACCTGGCAGCCGCCGAGAAGGGCAAGGCACATTCGGCGGCGCTGTTGGACAAAAAGGTCAGCCGTGGGCAATTGACCGCCGAGGAGCGCGAAACCACCCTCGCGCGGATTCATCCTACGGCTTCAGATACTGATCTGGTCGGCTGCGACCTGATCATCGAGGCCGTCTTCGAAGACCGTGAACTCAAGGCCAAGGTCTCGGCTGCCGCACACAGTGTGGTCGGCGCCGACGCGGTCATCGCCTCCAACACGTCCACCTTGCCCATCAGCAGCCTGGCCACGGCGGTGCCGGATCAAGGCAAGTTCATCGGACTGCATTTCTTCAGCCCGGTGGACAAGATGCCCCTGGTGGAAATTATCAAGAGCGCCCGCACTTCGGACGAAACCCTGGCCCGGGGTTTCGACTTCGTCCTGCAGATCAAGAAAACTCCGATCGTGGTCAACGACAGTCGTGGGTTCTTCACCTCGCGGGTGTTCGGCACCTTCACCCATGAAGGCATCGCCATGTTGGGCGAAGGCGTGGCTGCGCCGATGATCGAGACTGAAGCGCGCAAGGCAGGTATGCCGGTGGGGCCGTTGGCGGTGTCCGACGAAGTGTCCCTCAGCCTGATGAGCCATATCCGACAGCAGGCTGCCAAGGATCTGCAGGCGGAAGGTAAAGCAGTGCCGAATCATCCGGCGACGCTGGTAATTGATCTGTTGGTGAACGAGTACAAACGCGCGGGCAAGGCGGCGGGGGGCGGTTTTTACGAGTACCCGGCGGGCGGGCAGAAGCATTTATGGCCTGAGTTGAAAGCGCGCTTCGAGCGGGCCGACCAGCAGATTTCGGCGCAGGATGTGCGCGACCGTTTGCTGTTTATCCAGGCCATCGAGACCGTGCGCTGCGTGGAGGAGGGCGTGTTGATGTCCACCGCGGACGCAAACGTGGGGTCGATCTTCGGGATTGGCTTTGCCGCCTGGAGCGGTGGCGCGTTGCAGTTTATCAACCAGTACGGCCTCAACGACTTTATCGCCCGCGCCCGCTACCTGGCCGAACAGTATGGGGAGCGGTTCTCACCGCCGGCGTTGCTGTTGGAGAAAGCTGCGCAGAACACGACCTTCTGACGGTTTTGGGTATGTACAGGGCTTGCCTTGTCAGGGTATTTCAAGGCAGGCTCTAGGGTGTGCATTATTCCCATCACCGTGTCAGGTATTTTTTATGTCGCTACGCGTCTGTATCCTGGAAACCGATATCCTGCGTCCAGGCTTGATCGATCAGTACCAAGGGTATGGGCAGATGTTCAAGCGCCTGTTCTCCAAGCAGCCGATTGCCGCCGAATTCGTTGTGTACAACGTGGTGCAGGGCGAATACCCGTCGGACGACGAAGTGTTCGATGCGTACCTGGTGACCGGCAGCAAGGCCGATTCCTTCGGCACCGACCCCTGGATCCAGACTCTCAAGACCTACCTGCTCCAACGCTATGAACGCGGCGACAAGTTGCTGGGCATCTGCTTCGGCCACCAATTGCTGGCCCTGCTGCTGGGCGGCAAGGCCGAGCGCGCGGGGCAGGGCTGGGGCATGGGCATTCACGACTACAAACTCGATGCCAAGGCACCGTGGATGAGCCCGGAAGTGCCAGAGCTGACGCTATTGATCAGCCATCAGGACCAGGTCACCACCTTGCCGGACAATGCCACGGTCATCGCCTCCAGCGAATTCTGCCCGTTCGCCGCCTACCATATCGGCGACCAAGTGCTGTGCTTCCAGGGGCATCCGGAATTTATCCATGACTATTCCCGCGAGTTGCTGGAGATTCTTCAGACAACCCTGGGTGAAAAAATCTACACAAACGGCGTAGCCAGCCTGGCGCGCGACCACCACGGCGTGACCGTGGCGGAATGGATGATGCGCTTCGTGGCGCACAAGCCTGACGCCCGGGTTTAAAGCCAGCCCGAGCGCTTGAAACTGGCCCACAAGCTCGTGCAACCGAACGCAATAAACCCGAGCACCGCAAAATAGCCGTAGTGCCATTGCAGCTCGGGCATGTTCTGGAAGTTCATCCCATAAATCCCCGCCACTGCGGTGGGGAACGCCAGGATCGCCGCCCATGCGGCAAACTTGCGCTGCACCACGCTCTGGCGCGAGGCCTCCAGCAATACACCGATCTCGATGGTCTGGCTGGCGATGTCGCGTAGGGTGGTGAGGTCTTCCATCTGCCGCGTCACGTGGATCTGCACATCGCGGAAATACGGGCGCATGTTCTTGTCGATGAACGGGAAGCTCAGCTTCTGCAGCTCCTGGCTGATCTCCACCATCGGTGCCACGTAACGCTTGAGCCGCAGCACATCGCGGCGCAGGCCATGGATCTTCTGTATATCGCGCTCGCTCAATGAGCTGCACAACACGTTGCGCTCCAGTTCATCGATCTCGGCGTGGATCGCCTCGCTGACCGGCTGGTAGTTTTCGGTGACGAAATCCAACAGGGCATACAGTACGAAATCTTCCCCATGCTCCAGCAACAGCGGGCGCGCCTCACAACGCTGGCGGACAAAGCCGTAGGACGCCGAGTGACCATTGCGTGCGGTGATGATGTAGCCGTTGCCGGCGAAGATATGGGTCTCGATAAACTCCAGCTTGCCGTTCTCGCGCACCGGTGAATAGGTGACGATAAACAACGCATCACCGAAGGTTTCCAGCTTGGGGCGACTGTGTTTTTCCAGGGCGTCTTCGATGGCCAACTCATGCAGGTTGAACTGGCGTTGCAGATTGGCCAGCTCCTGGGCGTCGGGCTCTTCCAGGCCGATCCACACAAAGTGCCCGGGTTTGGCGGCCCAGGCCGCGCCTTCGTCGAGGGTGATATCAGTGACTTTCTTTCCGGCGCTGTACACGGCGGCCGCAACAACTCTACCCATGGTGCTGATCACTTCTTATTAGGAGGACAGGTGTTGGGCAGCTTAGCTTGAATGACGTTCCGTTGCGGCGTTTGCAGGTGCTCGCTTTTTGTGACGAGCAAGCTTGTTTGCGATGGGGGCCAAGCCCCCCATAAGGGGTTCAGGCGGATTGCACTTCGCGATCCATCGCTGCAATGCACTCATCCATCTGCGCCTGACAGGTCTGCATCAACTGCGGGATGTCATCCGAAGTCAGGCCCACAGTAGGAATCGGCGGCAACGAGCGTATGAGCACATCACCACTGTTCCAGCGATTGAGCCGCATATGGGTGACGTAATTGCTGACACACACCTGCACGATGGGCACGCCAGCGGCGATGGCCATATGAAACGCGCCTTTCTTGAACGGCAACAGGCCTTTGCCCAAGTTGCGCGTGCCTTCCGGAAACACCCAGATCGACGTGTCCTGATGCTGCAACGTATGAGTGGTGGTGAGCATCGCGCGACGTGCCTTGTGCGCATTGCCGCGGTCGATCAGCACATTGCCCGCCAGCCAGAACAACTGGCCGAACAGCGGTACCCATTTCAGGCTCTTTTTGGCGATACACACGGTGCGATGGGGCACCACGGTGCCCAGCACAAACAGGTCATAGTTGGACTGGTGGTTAGCGATGATCACGCACGTGCCGGGCTTGTTGCGCAGGGAGTCGACATCGGTCTTCACCTTCAGCCCCAGAATCCACATGGCCGGCAGCGCATAGAGGCGCGCGCATAAACGACTGTTGTCCGGGTTGAACGGTCGGCAGGCCCCGAGCAGAACGCCCAGTACACCGGCGACCATAAAGTGCAGGCCCATCAACAGCATACGTAACAGAAAAAGCATCGACACGGCCCATCGTGACAAAAGGTGGCGCAGTGTACGGATGTGCACTGTATTCGGCAATTGCCCCTAAAGAGGTAGGAGATGGGCGATGTTTAAGCACATGTTTCAACATGTACCGACATAGGCAGGCTAGAGCGGCTAAAGATGTTTCGGATTCATGTGTAAGAAAAAGCCCGACGCAAGGTCGGGCTCTGATGTTTCGGTTGTAGGGCTTAACTCAGGATATGGCCCTGATCCTGGATGATTGCTTCATCCAACGCCTCCAGCAGCGCCTTACGCACCTTCAGCTTGGTGTGCTTATGCGCATTCATATTCAGTTTCTTCAACTGACGTGCCGCTTCCAGCGCCGCCGCCTGCAGCTCTTCAGGTGCCACCACCTTGTCGAGGAAGCCGGCCTGCAACGCGCCTTGCGGGTCAAACATCTCGGCATTGATCACCGACCGATGAAACGCCGATTTACGCAGACGGTCCCGCGCCAATTCGATACCGGCGTGGTGCATGGTCATACCGATCGCCACCTCATTCAGGCCAATGCTGAACGGGCCTTCCACCCCAATCCGATAATCTGCCGACAACAACAGGAACGCACCCTTGGCCACCGCATGCCCAGGGCACGCCACAATCACCGGGAACGGGTGCGACAACAGGCGACGCGCCAACGTCGAACCCGACGTCACCAGGCCGATGGCTTCTTTAGGGCCGGCCGTCATCACCTTCAAGTCATACCCACCCGACAGAATCCCCGGCGTGCCGGTGATCACCACCACCGCCCGATCTTTCTCGGCCTGGTCCAGCGCTGTATTGAACGCACTGACCACATCCGGAGAAATGGCATTCACCTTGCCGTTGCTCAGGGTCAGGGTCGCGATACCGTCTTCGAGGTGGTAAGTAATCAACTCACTCATGACGCGGTTCCTTGTAGGATTTGTTATAGAGAGGCTGTTTATAGCGGCGCATGCGCAGACGTTACCCACCACGCCCGCCCCGGTAAAGCGCCGTGACTGACTGCCCAGTCAGACTTTCCCCGCAGAGTGAGCGCTGCAAGGCCTGAGGCAGGGCGCAACACCCGCCCCGGACGCAGGCCGCCCATGCCCAAGAATGGCAGAATCACCACCCCTTGCCGGGCGACTACCGGCATAGCCGTCTAACCGCATGAAAATTCTGAAAAAAACCTTTGCCATCAGAAAGGCTTTCGACTACATTAGCGCGCCTCGACAGACTGAACTGGTTTGACGAGATACGGTGAAGTGTCCGAGTGGCTTAAGGAGCACGCCTGGAAAGTGTGTATACAAGAAATTGTATCGAGAGTTCGAATCTCTCCTTCACCGCCACATTCTGAAAACGCAAACCCCTGATTTTCCTAGAGAAAGTCGGGGGTTTGTGGTTTTTGGCGTCTGAAAAATGGTCATATGGGACTGATATGGGACTGGTGCACTGAGTTGGTGCGGAGAAAGGAAGCGGCGTTGAGCCTGTATTAGGCTATTTGATCAGCCTTCCTCAAGCGGCTTTCGGGATGTGCCGAGTGAGCGCTCAGAAAATGTCGTGCTGCTGAATCCGATCTAGGTGATAGATGTCTTTACTACGATCAAGTGTTGATACCCCGCTTAAAGATCCGGACAGGGCAACGTGCCGAAGAGATTTTCCTCTATAAATCTGGGGAGGCTAATTCTTAGCAACAACAGGATGATACGGAGAGCTGGATTCTGTAGAAAGAAGTCGAGTACATTGGCATCATCTAAAATGCGAGTAGGGAAGAGTCGTATGGAGTATCAGCATTATTCAATTCGTAAAATTCTTGATGCGGTGGTGTCTGGAGAGATACGCATTCCCGCATTTCAGCGCGGCTTTGTTTGGGAAATGGACAGGGTCGCATATCTACTTGATAGCGTTTACAAAGGTTATCCCTTTGGCTCGTTGCTTTTTTGGCGTACTAAGCAACAGCTCACGACAGAGCGAAACCTAGGCACGTTTACGCTGCCTGAACCCCATGCAGACTATCCAATTGATTATGTTCTTGACGGCCAGCAACGACTAACTTCAATTTTTACAGTGTTTCAAACAGAGTTGGTTCCGGAAGATAATCCGGACTGGGCTGATATCTACTTCGATTTGCAAGCAACCGGTAACCCCCAGGATAGTGTTTTTATTGCCATTCAAGAAGATGATTGGGATAGGAATCGTTATTTTCCTATGAGCGTCCTATTTGATTCGGTGAAGTACCGCGCTAGTACTGCGCATTTGAATGAAGGGCAGATTGCTCAAGTTGATAAGCTGCAAGAAAAATTTAAAGAAATTTCCATACCAGTGCAAGTTTTAAAAAGCGAAGATCGGTCGATAGTAGCTATTGTATTCGAACGTATAAATCACCTTGGTGTTGCGTTAGATACTTTGCAATTATTGTCTGCCTGGACTTGGAGCGATGACTTTGACTTGTTGGAAAAATTTAAGGACTTGAGAGAGGAGTTGTCGGACTTTGGCTTTGCTGGTGTCGGAGATGACGCCGATCTGGTTCTCAGTTGTGTGGCTGGGATTTTGGCTGGTGAACCGGGTCCGGAAAAGTTGCTTGGACTAAATGGGAGCGAAGTAAGAGCGCAGTTCTCAACGGTCGAAAATGGAATTCGCGGTGCAATTGATTTCATGAGAACACAGCTTAAAATTTCTCACCTAAAGTTGTTGCCATATCCATCTATGCTCGTGCCTCTAGCTGTTTTCTTTGCAGAGCCTGATGGGAAAGAGGTTGTATATGGCGGGCAAACGTATCATGCATTGAAACGTTGGTTCTGGCGTACTTGCTTTTCTGGAAGATATACAAGCCAAACGAGAAAAACGACGATTCATGACATTGAGCAGATTGTGAAACTGAAGAATGGGCTTCCCAATACCTTTGATGGTATTGATAATAATGTCAGGGTGGAGTTTTTTCATAATACGTTTAGGGTGGGTGCAGCAGCAACTAAAACATTCGTGTTGTTACTTGCTAATAGGTCACCTAGGAGTCTTCTGTCAGGTAAGAATATTGATTTGGACAAGGTTCTTCAACGTTACAATAGGTCGGAATTTCATCATATTTATCCGCGTGCTTTTTTGCGAGATAGTGGCGTGCCGGAGCAACAGATTAATGTTTTGGGGAATTTCTGCTTTTTGAGCGCGGCAGAAAATAAAAGTATTGGTCGAAAACGTCCATCTGTTTATCTCGAGGATCTTGTTAATCACGACGTGCAAGAGCGTGCAGCAACTCTGGAATCGGCTTTTTGCTCTGCGAAGGAATTTGATGATAATTATGAGGTTTTTTTAAATGAAAGATGCGCTCGATTGGTCGCGTACGCAAAAGAGTTAACTGCTTAAAGAGTTTTCGCTTGAATACTGTTATGTAATCCCCCTCCGCACCTTGACCAGGTGCAGGGGGCTTTGTATTTATTTACTACAGTTTTAGTGCTAACTGCAGCATTCCGACTACGTCTGGCCCATCCTCATTGATCCACGTTCCGTAATGCTGACGGATCGTGTTCCCGTTGGTATGTCCCATCTGTTCTGCAATCCAGTCGATCGACGCTATCCCTGTGGTCAGCAACTGGCTGGCGTACGTGTGCCGGCACTGACCAGGTCCACGATATCGAACCCCGGCCGCGAGCAAATGAGCCTTGAAAAACCTGTCCCGCACCACGAAGTCGCTGACGTGCGGCAGGCAGCTTTTCGTATTCAGGAAAACAAAGTGCAGCTTATGTTGCCGCACGGTTTTGTTGTCCCGCTCAACAATATCAACGGTTTCTGCCTTCTTTTTTCTATTCAACGCATCGATCTTCCGCAACGCATCCCAAGCGGGGGCGAGCAGGCGAACCTTGCGCGTTGATCGACGAGTTTTCGTCACCCGATAAGCCCCGCGTACCTTGGACCTGCGGAAGGTCACCGTACCTTGCCCCAGGTCTACATCTTCCCAAGCCAGGGCGATGGTCTCGGATAATCGGGGGCCGGCCCATATCATGAACTGAACCATTAACAGCTCTTGTGTACGGCTGGTGTGGGTTTCCAGGATCTGTTTGATTTCCGCTCGGGTGAACGGGTCCGGCGCCTCGGGATCTGGTAGCCGCACCATCAAACCCTCGGTTGGGTCGTGCGCTACTTTCATCCTGGTGCGATAGAGCCTAAACACCTGGCGCACGTTGCTGATGATGTCGCGGATGGTCTTGTTTTTGAGCGTTTTCGAGAGGGTTCCTTGTATCCACTCCTGCAGGTCCAGGTGGTCGATGTTGTTGATTTGAACTTTCCCCCAGCGCGGCCGTACGTGGACTTCTGTCTTGTTGGCGTAGCCCCGATAGCTCGACGCGGCAACACTGTTGGCTTTGATTTTTAACCACAAGTCCAGGTAGTGGCCGAATGTGTTTTCCACCAACTTAACGGAGTTGGGGAAGTGCCGTGCGTAATCGAACGTGCCGGTCTGGATTTCGTATTCAATGATGTCGGCCGACCGGGCGGGATTTGAACCTGATGGTGGGGCAAAGGCATAACGCCACGGTGGGTGGTGATATGGAGGAAAGGATTCAGGGGATGCGCGAGAGCGTGGCAGCGGTCAGCCAACGACTGCAGGCGCCCATGACATGGTTTGGGTCGGAAGATGTAAACGTATTAAAAATACTATGCGATTTATTGATATTGGTAGAGAAAATGAACACTAAAATTGCGTTGCATAAACATGGTGCTACGAGTTTTCCAGATAATGCCATATCTTTTGAGGAGGGGGCTTGAGAAGCTGTCAGTATGAATTTGCTGCTTAATAAGGTTACTCTGCAAGTGTAGCATTGTTCAGATTTTTTTATGCAAGGGGCGCTTATATAGCGCCCCTTTGACATGATGCGGTAGTTATTATTTGGTATTTAAACAACAGTGTTTGTATTTCTTCATGCTAAGGCAAGGACAAGGTTCATTTCTGCCGATCTTTTTGCCTTCCTTCAGGGCTTTTGCGATGCGTTTTTCACGTAAATTGTTAGCGACTAGCCTCAAGGGCTCGATTTTTTCTTCGGGGATTTTATCTGCAGCTAACTCTTCCCAGTATATGTCTTCTAAGATTGCGTCTTTGCTGTACTGAGTAATGAGTAGGCTTCGAGTGGGTTCCTTTGTAATTAGCATAACTGCTTGGGCGTGATCTATTGCGGAGCTAATTGTTTTGGGAGTTATTCTTTCCTTAATAGGATATACGGTGAGATTGGTCTCTCCATAGTTGGAGATAGGCTTTAAATCGTCAAAATCACAAGCGAGCTGTTCATTCAGTGCGTGGAAAATTCTGTTTCTTTCTTCAATGGAAATATCTAAGAGATATGTCGAGGCGTCTGAAGGTGTTCCATTAGTGGTTTTGGATATTTTTAATATTGTTTCAGTGAGCCTTGGAGGTGTTTTTGCTATGAGAAGGTTAGGCGTGGATTTATCTAGCAGAAGCTCGGAAAAATAGACGTCTATGTCCGATCTATAACCGTTAAAGCGCAGGCGCGCTCCGGTTCCAGCTGTTTTTTTAATTGCGTAAGATGTGTAGCCGTTGTGTACAATGTAAAGTCCTAGGTGATCTAGTTCATCGTCAAGCTCTAGTGTTTTTTCTTTTGAAGCTAACATGCGCTTTTCTAAGTAGTGTAAAAAGAAAAGTGGGTCGGTAAAAATGTCAGCGTATACTTGTAAGTCATCAATCGATAGGGACCATGAGAATGCGTCTCCAATATCTATTCCAAGCTTTTCCAGATTTTGTGTTTGTGCGGCCAGCTCCGTAAAAGGGTCAAGAGTTATAGCGCAAATAATTTTATTTTTAAAGTTGCTTGATTTTAGTTTTAGTACTTCTTGTTTTTTGTTGTTGTAGATGGTTGCTTCATCTTGCGAGTTTAGGAAATCTAGGAATCTCGCTCCTTGGTTTATGGGGTTTTGGATTAAGGTCTTTAGTGAGTTTGTGAAAGCAATAAAGTCATCTGTGGGTGAGGTGTAGGTAAAAGATGCCGCTTTTATCTCTAAGATTAATAAAGTGTCGCCGTATATGAATAGGCCGTCAGTTTCACAGGTCTTTTGTTTTCCATTAGTTGCATCTATTACGGTGTAGTATGCCTCCTTTATTATGGTTGCATTAGGGAGCATCATCGATAAGTAATCTATGGGTAATTGCTCAGATGTAACGTTTCGGATTTTTATCCAGGCCTGCTTATTTTTTTCCGTAGTCGCAAAGACTAACTTCTCAAGTTGTCGGTAAATTTTATCAAATAGACTGTGCAGATCGAAGCAGTAATATGAGTCTTCAAATTTTATGAATGGTCTTTTGAACGTTGGCCATATGCGTAAGGGCCAACCTTTGAATTCTCCTTCAGATTGAAAGTCTTGATCCTCTCCGGGGTACCAAGACAATTTGTCTAGAAATGAATTTGGAAGTTTGGTGATTTTTTTTAAGTCAAATAGTCCCATTCCGAACATTTTGTCGAATGCGTTTGCATGTACCTCGCTTGAGCCATTTTTTTGTAAAAATAATTCGTATGCTTGAGGTGGGGCGGTGTCAGGGTATTCTTTAAAGTATTCACCTTTCATGAATTCAACAAAAGCCAATCTTGCATCATCTAAAACCTTGAAAGCATCATGCATTCCATGGGTTTGGGTATACATTATTTTATTGAATTCATTAATTATAAATTCTGACGATATGCCGAATGTTGATTCGATTAATTCTGTTTGTGGCAGGATCAAATTTTCGAGTGCTTTAAGCTGGTGGTAAAAAAAACGCTCGCCTCGAACGTTACACCAATACATTTGCGCTTTGAATCTAAATTCCTCTACATTACTATCATGCAGTGGATCATTTAATGCGTTCAGTAGGCTGGCGCCAATTTGGTAACGGCCATTTACTAAGTCGAAAAGGTTCTCTACAAGGGTTGACAGCTTTTCCCAGTCTTCTTCTGAGACTTCTTCCTTGTTTTTTCCTTGTGGAGTAGAGGCTATTATGCTTTGTATATAATCCACCATCCGTAAAGAATGAGTTTGCTCTTTTTTTATGTCAGCCTCAGCTTGAACTCCTCTCATGGAAATGAATAGTTTCATCCAAGAAGTCTGTAAAAGCTGGATTGGAGGCAGTGTTTTAACTATGCTTGATATTTCAGTTACTAGTTTATTTATTTTTTCGATAGTTTCGGGGTGCTGTTTTATAATGCTTGCCTTGAGTTTTTCGTGTTTGTGTGCATCAAACTTTGATTCGTATATAACGTCCTTCCCAAAGCGTGCAATTGACATTGGGCCGTTGGAGTAGAATTCGTCCGGTTTTACTTTTTTTTGTTTTTTCATTTTAAAACCGCCAGTTGAATATTTGTAAGATTTTGGCTTTGCTGCGAAGTTTGAATATATTTTCGTCTATATGTGTTCATCATTTCTTCCTTGAGGTGTTTTCACCCAAATGCGGTGTGTGAGAAGTTCAAGTTTCTTAGCATTTACTATGAGATAAAACTCAGATAACCCGATTTTATCCATCCAGTAGTTAAATGCTAGTTAGAAACAAAAATTGCTGCTGAAAAGCACTTATCCCACTCCCACCGACGGGCTTTGTGTCCGTTTTTTGTGCAAACGGCTAGTGGGTGCAAACGAGGCTCCCACCCAAGCCCGCTGCGGGGTCTGCGGGATGTTTCGCAATTGCACAGAGTGCAAGGCTTTTCAAAAAAGTGCAGTGGCTTTGCACATGCGTCAGGGGGCGGCAGGGGAGTGGTCACTTAGACGAGGTGCCCGGTTTACGGGGGCTATGGTTGTGAAAACCTGCTGCAGGTGGTGTTTTCGTTTTCGGAACCGCTCATATCAGGGGCCTACCAGCCGCTGTCGAGCCTTACGTAAAAACGACTGTGAGGCCCAGCCTGTAAGGGTTTCCGGCATTCTGAGACATTGCACAGCATCGCCATCAATTTCCGGTTGTCAGTACCCGTCAAGAGCGTGTGGAAAAAAACGCCAAGAAGGTTAGCGCATGGCTATTTTTCAGGCGAGGGGTGGGAAAAGGGTAATTTTAGTAATCGGTAGGTCAGAACGGGCTGTAGCCCTTACAGGACGGGGCTTTCAGCCATTACCTTGGAGGGTAATATAAGGTAACGAGAGAGGTAATATTTTATTCAAGTCTCCATTTTACTGGGTTTGGCGGCTCACTGACATTACTAGCACTGAACGTAATTTTCTAACCATTTACTTACCTTATTATTACCTCTATAAAACCATATCAACTACCTGATTTTATTAGGCTTTATCCGATTTCCCGTAGCTCATTACCAAAACTACCTTTTTCCCATGCCTCAACATAAATCGTTCAAACCGTCTGTTGTGACCGTTTTCTGCAACCTGATGCATTTAAGCCATGGGACTGCCATGGGACAGATCCTGCGTGCACCACCGGGCTGCAGCTCTTATAAACCGGAGGCCTTGGTTCCAAAAAACGAGAACGGGTACTTTCGAATCTCTCCTTCACCGCCAAATTCGATGTAAACAAAACCCCTGGTTTCGAGAGAACCCAGGGGTTTTGTGTTTTCTAGGGTTTGAAACACTAACCTAATTCAAATCATTCGCTTGGTGTATCCATCCTTCGCCCTATGACGTCCAGCAAGTCACACCCGTCGCGTAACGGGATTGAGCACAGTAAGGCAAAATCGCTGAGTACGACCGCATCGCTATTTATTTCACCGCGCAGCGCAAGGTTCTCTAGGACCTGTGTCACGGCACGAAGTCGATAGGTCGCGGCGTCGAGGAGGATTTCCAGTGGTGCGGTTGTATCGACAAAAAGAGCAGGAGTGGCGCTATCGTTGCTGGTGAGGGCCATGTACTGGTTCATGAGTGACTCCATTAAGACAAATATAAAAACAACGAAGCCTTTTCACGCTAAACCGTTAACGGGAATAGCGTGGACAATGACCTCGTCTACGTTCCGTCTTGATTGTCCTCGAGTCGCCAAACCCGGTCGCCATATCAGCGACCGAGGGACTATAGGCTGGGCGGTTTTGAAGTGGGAGAGTGGCGCTTCTGAGAGCTTTGTAGGAAGTTGCTCAAATCTATTGCTGCTGTGCAATACATCTCTTATCAAACTTAAAATAACTTACTGATTTTTAAGATTTAATATTTCACCCTAAAGTCTTGAGCCTTGCATAAGCAATTTCGGGCGACCGCATTCCTGTGGCGAGCGGGCTTGTCCCGCGTTGGGCTGCGCAGCAGCCCCAAAACCAGGCGCAGAGGAGTGCCTGATACACCTCATTCGTCTTCATCAGGGGCGCTTCGCACCCCAGCGCGGGGCAAGCCCGCTCGCCACAGAGGTCCCAGTTTGCTGCGCGACAGCGCTACGTCGAAGAGGTAGTGGGGCCTCCCTCAATGCCTATGCCGATGATGCACATCCGGAAAGTGCGCATGGCTATGTTTCATCGCACTGTGCGTATGCACATGACTGTGCGGCACCTTCGGATCCCACTCAAACCCATGCTCATGTTGATGATGTTCATCATGCACATGCCGATGCCCGTGTTCCGTCGCGTCATGCTGATGTTCATGGGCATGCCGTTCCGTCAGGTGCAGCCAAACGCCCACGGCCATCAACGCCGATGCAATCCAGAAAGCCAGTGTCACTGACTCACCCAACATCAGCACCGCAATCGCCGCACCCAGGAACGGCGCGGTGGAAAAATAGGCTCCCGTGCGTGCACTGCCCAGTCCGCGCAGCGCCAGTACGAACATCACCAGGCTGATGCCATAGCCCAGAAAACCAACCAGCAAGATAGGCACCAGCTGCGCCATGCCCGGGATATGTGCCCCGAGATAAAGCGCCAACCCGCCATTTACCAGCCCTGCAATCAACCCCTTGGCCCCGGCGATAAACAGCGCGTCCGACGCAGACACTTTGCGCGTCAGGTTGTTATCGATTCCCCAGCACAGGCACGCCACGGTAACCGCCAGCGGCCCCGTCCAATCGTGGCTCGTGCCACCGCCGTCGGCCCCTGACAACACCACGCCGCCCAGCACGATGGCGATCATCCCCAGGACGATGCGACGGTCGGCGTTTTCCCTGAACACGACCCAGGCGATAACGGCGGTCAGCACCGATTCCAGGTTGAGCATCAGGGAGGCGGTTGTGCCGGCCGTGCGTGTCAGGCCGAACATCAACGCGACCGGCCCGAGGATGCCGCCGAATGCGATGGCGCCGAGCAGCCAGGGCCATTCCGATGGGGTCAGTCCGCTGGGTTTCCAGCCACGATCACGGATCAGGCGCAGGCCGGCGAGGCCGACGCCGCTGCCGAGGTAGAGCAGGCCGGCGAGCAGCACGGGCGAGAGGCCCAGGCCGAGGTTTTTAGCGAGCGGGGTGCTGGCGCCGAACAGCGCGGCGGCGGCGAGTGCGTAGAGGATACTGAGGTTCATGGGCCGTCCTCGAAAGGTCGGCCCATGATACGTCGCGGGCTCAGGTGAAAGCCCGGGCGATTTTACTGCGCGGTTTTCAGCTTGATCACATCACCGGAAATCTTGGTGGTGTAACCGCTCAGCACCCAGGCCCAGAACCAGTTTTCCTGCACTTGGGTGTTGATCAGCGCATCGCCGCCTTTTGCTTTGATGGCGGCATTCTGGGCGCGCACGAAACGGCTGTTCTGGCCGATCGGGATCACGCCGAACAACATGATGCCGGTGGCGCTGGCTTCACTGTGGCCCAGGACGGTGTATTGGCTGCTGTCGTATTGCGGGGATTTGATGGCGGTGCCGGTGCAGCCTGCAAGCGTGAAACCGAGAACTGCTGCTGCAACCACTTTACTGATGTACTTCACTGGGAAACTCCATGGACTAAAGCCCGAGATTCAATTCTCGGGGGCTGTACTTTAATCGCCCCGGCAAGGGATTGAAATCAATCTTCCCCCGTCAGATATGCAACCACGCCAGGCTACCTAACACCACCGCCACACCCGCCGCCGCATAGGACATGCGCTTCAACCATTCCCTTCTCGTCAACAACGTAATCGCCGCCAGCGAAATCGCGATCTGAATCGCGGTCATCGCCTGGGCCCAGCGATGGTGCTGGTGCAGGGCCTGCTCGGATTTTTCATCCCATTCCTTTGAGGTCGCCTCCAGTTTCTCCGCCTGCTTGCGTACCTCTTCCTTCTGGCTTTTGTAGCGCTCGATCTCATCCTTGTAATGCGCGGCATCCACACCGGGAATATGGGTCGCGAGTTCCGCCAGGTTCTGCCGGCTGGACTTGGCCTGGTAGTAGTTCCACTGGTTGGCGGCTTCGGTCTTGATGATGGCCGCGTTGTTCTTGTCCATCGCTGCCTCGCTCTCGGTTGAGCCGGCCTGGTAGCTGAGCATGGCGCCGAGGGTGGCCATCAGCGCGGTCATGACGGCGATGCGACTGGCGAAATTGTCCCCACGGCCGTGGGCATGTTCGGTGGTGTGTTCAAGGTGTTTTTCGTGAGGGCTGTGGACTTCGAAGGCTTCGGACATGAGGGCGCGCCGGTCAAGGAAAACGGACTGAGGGAGTCTGATTCTTCACCAGTGAAGCTGTCTCAAGCCTGTACGTAACGTCGGATCAAGCGCACATACACCGCAATATTGATCGCCAGCACCAACCCGCCCAAGCCCAGCTGGATCTGTGGCGTCAGCCCGGCCGGGTAGATCATCGTGAGGATGTAATGTTCGATAAACCCACCGCCATAACCGTCCTGCCCGGCGAGGTGGCGAAACAGGTTTTCCCAGCGGGTCAGCGGGCAGGGCAGGTGGAACACCTCGACCGCCACGCCCCACGCAGCGGCGGGCAGGTGCAGCCAGATAATCGGGCGCCATTTCAGCGCCAGCAGCCCACCAAACAGTACGAACAGGATGAAACACAGGTGGAACAGCACGAGGCTGTCTGCGGCTAGACGATAGAGCATGTTTGGTTTCGCTTTTAGGTGACTGGAGGCGCGGACAGTCCCGTTGAGGCTATAGCTCCAGTTGACCGGGGTTGATGCCAAATGCCTTGGCAATCTTTTCCCGCGTCGTCCGGCGAGGTTTGTTCACCGCCTCTTGCTGGGCAAATGCGGATTGGGAAATGCCCAGGCGTTGGGCGACTTCTTCCTGGGTCAGGTTCAGGTGTTCGCGCCAGGCTCGGATCGGAGTTGCGCCATCTACCAGGCGGCTGACGACCGCGTGGGGGATTAGGTTTGGATCGTTCTGCTGGGCCAGATAGTGTTCATAAGGAATCACCACGAAAGCTGGCTTGCCCTCCGTATTGTGGATGATCTGTATGGCAGTAGGTTCGCTCGTCACGTTTCTTGACCTCTTGAATGCTGACCACGTGGATATCGCCGTCCCAATCGAAAAGGACTCGGTAACGCCCTACCCTTAATCGGTAACTGCAGGGGTGGTTGACCAACGCTTTGACGTTGACTGCGTCGGGCATGCGTTCAAGTGCGAAGACGGCATCGCGCACTTGTTGCTGATGATACGAATGCAATCGAAGCAATTGCTTGACGGCTTTTCGGGTCCAGTGGATTGAGTTCATCAGAGGTTAATAAGTCTTTTATAAGGTTTGCAAGGGGTATTTTTCAGCGGCGAGCCATCGAGCGGACGCTCTGTTCTCACAAACCCTAGACGGCCGCATCCCACCCGGGCGGGTAAAACTGTTGCGCGGTATGAATCACTGATCGCACACAGACTGCAGTCTTGTGCCGACTCAATACCTGGCCGCGAAGGTTGCTTGCAGGCAACCCAGGCCGTTATTGTGCTGAATCCTTTTAGTCCTTCCTCCAGGGTTGTGTAGTGATGAATGCACCGCGTACCGCAGTCGGTCCGATCAAGGCCGTGATTTTCGATATGGACGGGTTGTTGCTGGATACGGAAGGCATCTACACCGAAGTCACGCAGATCATCGCCGAACGCTACGGCCGAACCTACGATTGGGGCATCAAGCAGCACATCATCGGGCGCGGTGCGCAGGATTTGGCCGACTATGTGGTCAAGGCGCTGGACCTGCCGATTACCCCGGCTGAATTCCTCGAAATTCGCGAACCGCTGATGAGCGCGCGCTTTCCCAAGGCCTTGGGCATGCCTGGTGCCGAGGCGCTGGTGCGGCACTTGAAGGCGCACAACATTCCGATTGCGGTGGGCACCAGTTCGTCGCGCAATTCGTTTGGGCACAAAACCACCTTGCACCGCGAGTGGTTTGGTTTGTTCGACACCATCGTTACCGCTGACGACCCGGAAGTCGGCGCTGCCAAGCCTGCGCCGGACATCTTCCTCACCGCTGCGCGCCGCCTGGGCGTTGCCCCTGAGGATTGCCTGGTGTTCGAGGATTCGCCGTTTGGTGTAACGGCGGCGAAGGCCGCCCGTATGACCGCCATCGCCGTGCCCGATGAAGCCATGGCCGACAGCAAGTACCAGCATGCCGACCAGATCATCCGCAAGCTTGCGGACTTCGACCTGGCGGCCTATGGCCTGCCCCCCATCTCCTGAACCAACAAGGTCAACATGTGGGAGGGGGCAAGCCCCTCCCACCTTGGGTTATGCGCTGAACCCACCATCGATAGTCAGGCTGGCACCGGTGATATACCCCGCTTCCGGCCCGGCCAGATACGCCACGAAACTGGCAATCTCTTCCACATGCCCGTAACGCCCCACCGCCATCAACCCGATCAGGCTCTCGGCAAAATCACTGTTTGCCGGGTTCATATCGGTGTCCACCGGCCCAGGTTGCACGTTATTGATCGTGATGCCCCGTGGCCCCAAGTCCCGCGCCAAACCTTTGGTCAAGCCGACCAGCGCCGCTTTGCTCATCGCATACGGGCCACCGCCGCCAAAGGGCATGCGTTCGGCATTGGTGCTGCCGATGTTGATCACCCGGCCACCTTCACCCATATGCTTGGCGGCTTCCTGGGTGGCGATAAACACGCTGCGCACGTTGATCGCCAAAGTCTGGTCGAAGTCTTCCAGCTTGAAGTCTTCCAAGGGGGCGATGGCCAGCACGCCGGCGTTATTCACCAGGATGTCCAGGCGGCCAAAGGCTTCCACGGTGGCGTTGACCGCATTGCGGATCGCAGTGGCATCGGCGCTGTCGGCGTGAATCGCCAGGGCTTTGCCGCCTTCGCTGATCACGCTGTTCTGCAGGGCTTCAGCCTTGGCGGCAGAGCTGACGTAGGTAAAGGCAACGGCTGCACCCTGTGCTGCCAGGCGCTTGACGATGGCGGCACCGATGCCGCGGGAACCGCCTTGAATCAAGGCGACTTTGCCGCTGAGGTTGTGTGTGGTCATGTCGATCTCCGAGTCGTTCAAGGCGCAATGCCCTGTTGTTGGAGCCGAGTATCGACCTCGCTCGCCGCTGCCGGTAGACCGTGATTGCTATAGTCTGTGTAAACCAAAAGTTTAGAGTGGGGCGTGATGGAGAGCTTTGGCAGTATCGAATGCTTTGTGCGCAGCGCCGAAGGCGGCAGCTTTGCCGAGGCGGCCCGGCACCTGAGCCTGACCCCGGCGGCGGTCGGAAAAAGCGTCGCCAAGCTGGAGGTGCGCCTCGGCGTGCGGCTGTTCCAGCGCAGCACCCGGCGTCTGGCGCTGACCGAAGCCGGCAAGCTGTTCCTGGCCGAAGTCAGCGGCAGCCTCACCACCATCCAGAATGCCGTGGCCAACCTGGCCAGCGCCGAAGGCCGGCCGGTGGGCACGCTCAAGGTCAGCATGGGCACGGTGTTTGGCAATCGCTATGTGGTGCCGTTGCTGGGTGCATTCATGGAGCGTTTTCCGGATATCAGCCCGGACTGGCATTTCGATAACCGCCAGGTGGACCTGATCGGCCAGGGCTTCGATGCCGCCATCGGCGGCGGTTTTGAGCTGCCCCAAGGCGTGGTGGCGCGCAAGCTGGCGCCGGCGCACCGGGTGCTGGTGGCCTCCCCGGGTTACCTGGCGCAACGCCCAGCGGTGCGCGAGCCCGAAGACTTGTCGCGGTGCAAAGGTATCCTGATCCGCTCACCGCAAACCGGGCGTATCCGTTCCTGGCAGTTGACCAGTGTCGAACGTGAACACCGCCCGCTGGTGCTCAAGCCCGGCATGACCATGAGCGACTCCGAAGCCGCCTGCTGCGCCAGTGCCCAAGGCCTGGGGATTGCGCTGGTGAGCATGCCCATGGCCGTGCCGTTCCTCGACAGCGGCGACGTGGTCAGGGTATTGCCCGACTGGTACGTCGACGACGGCAATATTTCCGTCTACTACGCCGAGCACAAACTGCTGCCCGGCAAGACCCGGGCGTTTGTGGATTTCATCATTGAGCAGTTTGCCGAAAAGAAACTGGGGCAAAGGTTCAGCGCAATCTAAAACCAGGTGCAGCTCAGCGGCCGAACCGAGTCGGCCAGCCAATCACCTGCTTCGGCCGAGGCGTCGCGTAAGTCCGTATCTTCGACGTCGACAACCCCAGCCGCACCAGGGATTCGGCGATGGTCACCGCCGCCGTCACGCCATCCACCACCGGCACCCCGGTGCGCTGGCGAATTTGCTCATCCAGCCCGGCCATGCCGCCGCAACCCAGACAGATCACTTCGGCCTTGTCTTCGCGAATAGCCAGTTCCGCCTGGCGCACGATGGCTTCCATGGCGGCCAGCGGGTCTTCTTCCAACTCCAGCACCGCCATGCCGCTGGCGCGCACCGAGGCGCAGCGCTGGTACAGGCCGGCGAGTTTCAGGCGGTCTTCGATCAGCGGCACGGTGCGGTCCAGGGTCGTCACCACTGAATAGGCATGGCCCAGGAACATCGCGGTGCTGGCCGCTGCTTCGGTGATGTCCACCACCGGCACATTCAATAATTCCTGCAAGCCTTCCCGGCCGTGCTCGCCGTAGCCGGCCTGGATCACCGCATCGAACGGTTGGTCGTAAGCCATCACCCGGTCCATCACGGCGATGGCGGCCAGGTAGCTTTCAAAATTGCCTTCAACCGATTCCGCGCCGAAGTACGGGGTAAGCCCGACAATCTCGGTGCCCGGCGAAGCCACGGCCCGTGCTTGCTGGGCGATGGTTTCAGTGATGGATTCGGTGGTGTTGACGTTGACCACGAGGATACGCATGGAAGGTCCTTACTCAGTGACTGACGTTATCGACGGCAATGCTTTCGCCGCTGACATCGGCGTAGAACGGCTGGCGCTTGGCGATCAGCAGGTACAGCAACCCTGCAATACCGGCGCCAAACAACCAGGAAAACGGCGAGACGCTGGCAAATCCAGGCAACAGCGCCAGCAGGATGGCGATCACGGCGGCAGGAATAAACGCCGCCACTGCACGCATATTCACCCCTCGGCTGTAGTAATAAGCGCCATTCGGGTCTTCGCTATACAGCTGTGGCACGTCCACCTGGCTTTTACGAATCAACCAGTAGTCGACCATGATCACCCCGTACAACGGCCCCAGCAGCGCGCCCAGGCCGGAGAGGAAATACACGATCACCAACGGGCTGTTGTAGAGGTTCCACGGCAGGATCAGCACGGCCACGGCGGCGCTGATCAACCCGGCGCGACGGAAGTTCAGGTACTTGGGTGCCAGGTTGCTCAGCACAAAGGCCGGCGCGACGAAGTTGGCCATGATGTTCACCGCCACGGTGACGATCAGGAATGCCAGGCAGCCGAGCACGAGAAAGAAGGTATTGGGGATGGCGGCGATGATTTCGGTCGGGCTTTCGATCACCCGGCCATTGAGCTGGAACTGCCCGCCGCAGAGCAGCACGGTGATCGCGGCAAACACCAGGATATTCACCGGCAGGCCCCAGAAGTTGCCGACCAGGATGGTCTTGCGGCACGGCGAAGAGCGGGCGAAGTCGCAGAAGTTGAGGATCAGCGTGCCGTAGATCGCCAGCCACAACGCGCCCCCGGCAAAGATATTGCGCCACATCTCGCCGCCGCTCAGCGGTTCGCGGATCGACCAGGCGATGTTGCCACCGGCCTGGAAGTACATCCAGCCGGCCAACGCGGCCACCGTCAGCAAAATCACCGGCCCGGCGAAGCCTTCATAGCGCCTCACCATCTCCATGCCATAGGCCAGGATCACCAACTGCACGAACCAGATCACTACAAAACACGCCCAACCCAGGGTCGATAACCCCAGGATCGAATTATGGTCATAGTCGGCAAAGCCTGGATGAATCGCCGTCAGCAGTACGCGGAAAACCACCGACGCCAGGTAGGTCTGGATACCAAACCAGGCAATCGCGATCACGGCGCGGATCAACGCCGGAATCTGCGCACCGTGAATCCCAAAGCTGATGCGGCTGATCACCGGAAACGGCACGCCGGTCTTCTGGCCCATATACCCCGATAAGTTCATGAAGAAGTACACCAGCGCCGCGCCGATGCCCAGGGACAACAGGATCTGCCAGCCGCCCAGGCCCAGCGCGTAGAGGCCGATGGCGAACGAATAGTTGGCGATGTTGTGCACGTCATTGGTCCACAGCGCGAAGATGCTGTAGCGCCCCCAGCGTCGGCCTTCGACCTTGGTGGGCGCCAGGTCCTTGTTGTGCAGGCGTGGGCTGAGCACCAAGGGGCCGGGGCCCGCGGCGTCTGAGTTCAGGGCGGAGGAGGGCAGATCCAGTGCGATGTTATTCGAGAGGCTTGTACGCATTCCGGCAGGCTCCAGCACATCTGCCGGGAAGCCGCAGATGGCAAAGTGTATGTAGGTTTTGTATTTATTGTATACAAAGCGCATTTCACCTTAAGCCACATACGTGCCAGTTTTGAATCTATGAAAGTCCTGGGTAATTTCGTTTTTATAGGTTGGTTAAATAACTGGCTGAATTTGAAGAAATATAAATTGACCGATTGAACAGCTATTTATTTTTGGGTTGTCAGCGTGCGATTCGCCAGGCCAATCGAGGGGAGGGGATAGGTGTTACGTTATGGTGCGGCTGAATAGAAATTGCACACATAAATGGCACCGATGGTTACATGTATGTGTACATCTCTAACACTCAACACAAGACAAATGTGGGAGGGGGCTTGCCCCCGATTGCGGTGTGTCAGCAACCATTGAACTGGCTGACCCACCGCTATCGGGGGCAAGCCCCCTCCCACATTTTTTACAGCATCAACTTCAAGCCTTGCTGATGATATTCCCGGCATGCAGCCCGCATTCCTTCTGCGTGGCTTCCTCCCACCACCAACGACCTTCACGCTCGTGCTGGTTCGGCAGCACGGGACGGGTGCACGGTTCACACCCGATGCTGATAAAGCCGCGCTCATGCAGGCTGTTGTAGGGCAGTTCCAGCATGCGGATGTAACCCCAGATCTCTTCGCTGGTCATCTGCGCCAGCGGGTTGAACTTGTACAGGGTGCGTTCCGGGGTAGAGAAGGCCGTGTCGATTTCCAGCGCCGCTACCTGGCTGCGGGTGCCGGGGCTCTGGTCGCGGCGTTGGCCGGTGGCCCAGGCGCTGACGCCGGAAAGCTTACGGCGCAGCGGCTCGATCTTGCGCACGCCGCAGCATTCGCCATGGCCGTCCTTGTAGAAGCTGAACAGGCCTTTCTCCTTGACGAAGGGTTCCAGCTTGCTCTGGTCCGGCGAGATCAGTTCGATATCGATCTTGTAGAAGTCGCGCACCTGCTCGATAAACCGGTAGGTCTCCGGGTGCAGGCGGCCGGTGTCGAGGCTGAACACCTTGACGTTCTTGTTCAGCTTCCAGGCCATGTCCACCAGCACCACATCCTCGGCACCGCTGAAGGAAATCCACAGGTCATCACCGAACTGGCTGAACGCCAGCTTGAGAATGTCCTGGGCAGACTTGTTGGCATAAGTCGTGGCGAGTTCAACGACGTCGAAGGCTTGGTTCATCAGGACGGTTCCTACAGGTCAATGGCGCTGAGCGCTCTATAGGGGAGCGATGGTATCAAAATCCGCCCTGCGTTGCGGCGGCGGGCTTGAATCGCTAGAGTTCGGCAGTCCTTTTGCTCGCTCAACTAACAACATCCAATGGGAGTGTCTTGTGGAAATTGCCTGTCTCGACCTGGAAGGGGTGCTGGTGCCAGAAATCTGGATCGCCTTCGCCGAAAAAACCGGTATTGAATCCCTGCGGGCCACCACCCGGGACATTCCCGACTACGACGTGCTGATGAAGCAGCGCCTGCGCATCCTCGACGAACACGGGCTCAAGCTCGCCGACATCCAGGAAGTGATCGCCACTCTCAAACCGCTGGACGGCGCCATCGAGTTCGTCAACTGGCTGCGCGAGCGCTTCCAGGTGGTGATCCTGTCCGACACCTTCTACGAATTTTCCCAGCCGCTGATGCGTCAGTTGGGCTTCCCGACCTTGTTGTGCCACCGTCTCATCACCGACGAAAACGACCGCGTGGTCAGCTACCAACTGCGCCAGAAAGACCCCAAGCGCCAGTCGGTATTGGCGTTCAAGACCCTCTACTACCGCGTGATCGCCGCCGGCGACTCCTACAACGACACCACCATGTTGGGCGAGGCCGACCGTGGGATTCTGTTCCATGCGCCGGAAAATGTGATCCGCGAATTCCCGCAATTCCCGGCGGTGCATACGTTTGAAGATTTAAAGAAAGAGTTCATCAGGGCGTCGAATCGGCAGTTGAGCCTGTAATTTCTTTCGGGCCGGCTGAGGGCCCTATCGGGAGCAAGCCCCCTTCCACATTCGACACCATTCCAACAGATAAACGAGGTCGAATGTGGGAGGGGGCTTGCTCCCGATGGGGAAGGTAGCACCACTACCAATGTTTCTGTCAGCTCCCTGCAAGCAACCGCTCATAAGGAATACTCAAGCCTTCATGCAGTCGCTTGATCATCGACAGGCTCAGCTTGCGCTTGTGGTTCAGCACTTCGGATACACGTCCGCTGGTGCCGATAAATGGCTCCAGGTCGCGGGCAGTCATGCCCAGTTGCTCCATGCGAAATTTAATGGCTTCCACCGGATCAGAAGGTGGCATTGGGTAATGTTCGGCTTCGTACTTCTCAATGAGTACTGCAAGAATTTCCAGCTCATCGCCTTCAGTCGAGCCGATGTCCGCTCCCCAGAGCTGCTGCACCCGCGCGAGTGCCGCAGTGAGGTCTTCCTGGGAGTGTATGGGTTTGATGTTCATTACACGGTCTCCGCATTGATCTGGTCGTACTGCGCATGAGTCCCTACGAACCGTATGAACCCAAGCTGTCGCTGGTAATCGATCGCCATGATCACTCGATATTTGTTGCCGCCCACGTTGAATACAACCCTGCTACCTTTGAGAATGCTCGCGGTCCTGAGCGCTGCCTTGAGTGCTTGTGGCGTAGGGTAAATGGCCTTTTCCATATGCCGATACAATTCAATAAGCGGCGCTTTCGCATCGATATAGGCGGGTTGGCTTTCCCAGAATATTCGTAAGGTCGAGAGGGCGATTATCCGCATCGCTGCAACCTCCCGATTTGGGAGATGATAGGCGCGGTTGAGAGGGGGCGCAAACTCGGAAATATTTCCTGACGGGTAGGCAGTCGCTTCATGTGATCCTTCACAGACGGCGGGTGGACGGTTGAAGCCGGACGCTATCTTCCGACGTTCAACTACGTCTACTGCGGTTCTGATTCAGGTTTTTTCTACTGCTCGGCGCTACGTCTGAGAGCCAGGAAGGCACTGTGCGCTACAGGCTTTCCAGTGTTTGTAACAACACCCGCACCTTCGTCAGTGACTCCTGATACTCCGCCTCCCACTGCGAATCCGCCACGATCCCACCGCCGCCCCAGCAACACACTTGGCCATCCTTGACCAGTAAGCTGCGGATGGCGATGGAGCTGTCCATCTCGCCGCGCACATCCAGGTACACCAGCGAACCGCAGTACAGCCCGCGTCGGGTCGGCTCCAGTTCGTCGATGATCTGCATCGCGCGAATCTTCGGGGCACCGGTGATCGAGCCACCAGGGAAGCTGCCGGCGATCAGGTCGAGGGCGTCTTTATCGTCGGCCAACTCGCCGGTCACGCTGCTGACCAGATGATGCACGTTGGGGTAGCTTTCCAGGCTGAACAGTTCCGGCACGTTGACCGAGCCGATGCGGCAGGTGCGGCCGAGGTCGTTGCGCAGCAGGTCGACGATCATCAGGTTCTCGGCGCGGTCCTTGGGGCTGGCCAGCAGTTCGGCGGCCTGGGCGGCGTCTTCTTCAGGCGTGAGGCCGCGGGGGCGGGTGCCTTTGATCGGGCGGGTTTCGACGTGGCGCTCGCTGATGTGCACGAAACGCTCCGGCGACAGGCTCAGGACCGCGCCGTCGTCCGGCAGGCTCTGGAACCCGGAAAACGGCGTCGGGCAGGCTTCGCGAAGGGCGCAATAGGCTGCCCAGGGATCACCCATGCACGGTGCGCGAAAACGCTGGGCGAAGTTGACCTGGTAGCAGTCGCCGGCCTGGATGTAATCTTGGATACGCACGATGGCTTGGCGGTAGGCCTCGGCGCTGAGGTCGGGCGCCATCGGGCCCTGGAGTTTGAACGTCGCGCAGGTGTCGACAGCCCCATGGCTGAACAACGCGATCAGCCGTTGCCGTTCGCTATCTGCCAGCGAGGGATGAAACACCAACTGGCTGCTCTGGGCCTGGTGGTCACTGATCAGCGCCCAGGCGTACAGCCCGAAGCGCGCGTCCGGCAGGTGCAGGTCATCCACCGCCAGGTGCGGCATGTGCTCCAGGTGCCGACCGAAGTCGTAGCTCAGGTAGCCGATCAAGCCGCCGGCGAACGGTAACTGCAAACCGTCGGGAATCGCGGCTTCACCCAATCGCGTGAGGTTTTCCCGCAAGCGTTGCAGGAAAGCAGCGCCGCTTTCGTCAGGCGCTACCGCCAAGGTCGCTTCGGGCCAGGCGCTGAGCAGGTCGTAACGCCCACGCTCGGCCGTCGGCCGGCCGCTGTCGAGCAGCACCGCGCCGGGAGCGTGGCGAATCGCCGCAAAATACTCGGCGGGGTTGGCCCGGTAGGGCAATGGGTGTACGGAGCAGGTCGACATGCGGGGTTGAATCAGCCAATGGCGCGGGGGAGGGGGATTGTAGTCCCCTGTAGGATTTGCTCCTAGAGGGGATGTCGGGGATAGACAGTTCGAAGACCGGATCAGCCTTCCACGGGCGGAATATGCCCGAACATCTCCTGCACAAACTTCACCCGCTCTTCCGGGGTTTCCGTCACGCCGGCCGCTTTCAGTTCTTCCAGTCGCGCCTCCACCGCATGGGTGCGCAAGGTCAGGCCGCAGTCGTTGGCGATCTGGATATTCAGCCCCGGCCGCGCATTCAGCTCAAGGATCAGCGGGCCTTTTTCCTGGTCGAGCACCATGTCCACGCCGATATAGCCCAGCCCGCACAGCTCGTAGCAGCCGGCCGCGAGCTTCATGAAACCGTCCCAGTTGGGCAGTTGCACGCCATCCACCGCGTTGGTGGTGTCGGGGTGTTTGGTGATGATGGTGTTCAGCCAGGTACCGCGCAGGGTCAGGCCGGTGGCAAGGTCGACGCCCACGCCAATCGCGCCCTGGTGCAGGTTGGCCTTGCCGCCGGACTGGCGGGTCGGCAAGCGCAGCATCGCCATCACCGGGTAGCCCATCAGCACGATGATGCGAATATCCGGCACGCCTTCGTAGCTGATGCTCTTGAAGATCTGGTCGGGTACCACGCGGTATTCGATCAGCGCACGGTCGCGGTGGCCACCCAGGGAGTAGAGGCCGGTGAGGATGCTGGAAATCTGATGTTCGATCTCTTCATGGCTGATGATCTTGCCGGACACCGTGCGGTAGCGCCCCTCAAAACGGTCCGCCACCACCAGGATGCCGTCACCGCCGGCGCCCTGGGCCGGTTTGATCACGAAGTCGCTGCGCCCGCCGATGATCTCGTCGAGTTTGTCGATTTCCTTCTCGGTGGAGATCACCCCGTACATTTCCGGCACATGGATGCCGGCGGCTATCGCCCGTTCCTTGGTGATGATCTTGTCATCCACGATGGGGTACAGGCTGCGCTTGTTGTACTTGAGCACGTAGTCGGCATTACGCCGGTTGATGCCCATGATCCCCCGCGCTTCCAGGGCCTTCCAGGTCTTCCAGAAGCCGAACATTACGAATCAGCCTTGAGGAAGGCCTTGAATCGCACCAGCTCGGTCAGGCGGTAGCCGCGATAGCGCCCCATGGCCAGCATGAAGCCCACGAGGATCAGCAGGATCGCCGGGAAAGTGAATACGAAGTAGATCAGCTCCGGCACGCTCATGATGATGTGCGCCAGGGACGCGGCGAACAGCGTACCAATCGCCACTTTCATGGCATGGCTGGCGCCGCGCTCTTCCCAGGTGATCGACAGGCGTTCGATGGTCATGGTCAAAATCACCATCGGGAACAGCGCCACCGACAACCCGCGCTCCAGCCCCAGCTTGTGGCTGAACAGGCTGATGGCCGCGATCAACACCACCACGAAGGTCAGCACCACCGACAACCTCGGCAGCATCTGCAACTTCAAGTGTTCCAGGTACGACCTGAGGGACAGGCCCAGCGCCGTGATAATCGTGAACAGCACAATCCCGAAGCCCAGCTGTGTCTCTCGGAACGCCAGGGCAATCAGCACCGGGGTAAAGGTGCCCAGGGTCTGCAGGCCGATCAGGTTGCGCAGGATCAGGATCACCAGCACGCCAATCGGGATCATCACCATGATCATGAAGGTCTGCTGGGTTTGCAGGGGCAGGCCGTACAGCGAGTATTCGAGGAAGTTGGCGTCGGTGTTCTCGTCGGTCAGCTTGGCCAGGCGAATCGCGTTCATTTCGCTGTTGTTCAGGCTGAAGGTGACCATGGCTTTCTTGCCGCCATCGACGGTGATCAGGTTTTCATCGCCGGTCCACCACAGCAGGCGGTCGGCGGGCAGGCCCGGTTCGCCGGTTTCCGGGTTGAAGTACAGCCAGTCGTTGCCATTAAAGCTACGCAGCCACAGTTCCGGGGTTTGCGGCTGGTCGGCCACCAGGCGGATGGTGTGGACCTTTTCCACCGGCACATGGGCGATGGACAGCAGCAACTCGACGATCTTGGCCTTGTGCGGCGTCGACGGGTCGCCGGCCAGCAACAGCTTCACATTGTCGTCGTTGAGGTTGTTGGTGCGCTTGATGGCTTCGGTAATGAAGGTCTCGACGTCGGCCGAATGCTGGCGAATCGGCGCCAGCAGGGCCTCGGCGGCGATTTTCTCCGGGCCTTCCACGGCAATACTGTCGCGGAAGGTCGGGCCCTTGATCTTGGTTTTTTCGCCGCTGTAGCGCTTGGTCAGCACCAGGCGGTAATACAGGGTCTGGTTGCCCTTGGCGCGGCGTGCCGACCAGGTGACCTTACGGTTGCCGTCGATGCGGTTGACGCTGACCCCGTAGTTATTGGAGATAAAGCTCTCATTAAGACTGACGAAGTCGCGGCTCAAGGGCGGCACGAACATCTGGATCTTCACCGGGTCTTTCGGGTTGGCGACGAACTCGACCTTGGCGTCGATGTTCCACAAGTCGTCGGTGGCGTCCTCGGTGACGGGAATGCCCAGCACGAAGATCTGGTAGGCGGTGACCGAAATACCCAACACCACCAGGATGGCGATCAGGATTCTCAGGTGTAGGGTTAGAGCGCGCATTCGGTTTACTCGGCGGTATGAGCGTCGGCGGCGCAGGCAGGTTTGCCTGCTGCGTATTTAAGACTGGGGTCGACCAGCGCATCAAAGCGTTTGAGCGCTTCGGAGCCGATCAGCAGCGGATATTGGAAAGCGCTGCGGTCAGTCAAGTTCACTTCGATGCTGCGTAAAGCGGTGCCCATGCAGATATCCAGGGCAATCACGGGACGGGCGGTGTAGTTCTTGTCCTCATCGGGGTCGTAGTCCCCGGCGCGACGCTTGATCTTGCTGACGCGGGCCAGGGGACGCTCGATGGGATGAGAATGGGCGGTGTCGATGGCCAGGTAGAAGCGCACCCAGGATTCGCCGTTGCGCTTGAAGCGCTTGATGTCGCGGGCGCTGAGGGAGGCGGTCTTGGCGCCGGTGTCGAGCTTGGCGGCTACTTCCAGGTCGATGCCGGCCAATTGGGCGTATTCATTGAGGCCATACACAGTCTTCTCGGCGGCAGCGCCAAGGCTCGGCATGGACAATAGGCAAAACAGTAGGGGGAAGGGCTTGAGTCTCATAGATCCTGAGGCGGTGCAGTGCGATGTTCAATTCAAGGCGACTGGCATTACTGCGCAAGCTCCCTTCGTGCGCCGTTTCATCAAGTGATGTCAGGCAAATGCGGCGGGCATTCTAACATGATGCTTTTTTGGCGCCAGCGCTGGCAGCCGGCCATGCCCTGAGGGCGTGCAGCCGGGATTATTAGACGATTGTCGACAATATCGATTTATTCTTTGACTGGTGGCGGTTTATTGGCTAGTTTTTGCCGCATTGCTTTCAAAGGTGTCGACAATATGCTGGGTCAATCAGAAGCTCCGATAATGGCGTCGGACGAATCCCAAACGATGTCCGAGAACGTCTTCCGACGCATTCAGGCCGCCATCGTCAAGGGTGAGATCGCTCCCGGCAGCAAGATTTCCGAGCCGGAACTGGCTCGCACCTACGGCATCAGCCGTGGCCCGCTGCGCGAGGCGATCCACCGCCTGGAAGGCCAGCGCCTGCTGGTGCGCGTACCTCATGTGGGCGCCCGGGTCGTGTCCTTGAGCCACGCCGAGCTGGTTGAACTGTATGAAATCCGCGAGTCCCTGGAAGGCATGGCCTGTCGCCTGGCCGCCGAGCGCATGACCGACGTGGAGATCGAAGAGCTGCGCCAGGTGTTGCACACCCATGAGCGCGACGCAGCGTTCCAGGCGGGTGTCGGCTACTACCAGCAGGAAGGCGACTTCGATTTTCATTACCGGATCATTCAAGGTGCGGGTAACCGCACGCTCACTCAAATGCTCTGCGGCGAGCTGTACCAGCTGGTGCGCATGTACCGCATCCAGTTCTCCGCCACCCCCAATCGTCCACGCCAGGCCTTTGCCGAGCATCACCGCATTCTTGATGCGATTGCCGATCGCGACGGTGAACTGGCCGAGTTGTTGATGCGCCGGCATATCGGTGCTTCCAAACGCAATATTGCCCGTCATTTCCCAGGCGGCGCCCCTGATAGAGGTGAGTCATGAGTTCGAACAACAAAAGCACACCCGGCCAGCGTTTCCGTGACGCGGTCGCCAGCGAGCACCCTTTGCAGGTGGTCGGCGCGATCAACGCCAACCACGCGTTGCTGGCCAAGCGTGCCGGCTTCAAGGCGATCTACCTGTCGGGCGGCGGGGTGGCGGCCGGTTCCCTCGGCGTGCCGGACCTGGGCATCACCGGCCTGGATGACGTACTCACCGACGTGCGCCGTATCACTGATGTCTGCGACCTGCCGCTGCTGGTGGACGTGGACACCGGTTTCGGTTCCTCGGCGTTCAACGTCGCGCGCACCGTCAAATCGATGATCAAGTTCGGTGCCGCCGCGATTCATATCGAAGACCAGGTCGGCGCCAAGCGCTGCGGCCATCGTCCGAACAAAGAGATCGTGTCCCAGCAGGAAATGGTCGACCGCATCAAGGCCGCCGTGGACGCGCGCACCGATGACAGCTTCGTGATCATGGCGCGTACCGATGCCCTGGCCGTCGAAGGCCTGGAGTCTGCCCTGGAGCGTGCCGCCGCCTGCATCGAAGCCGGCGCCGACATGGTGTTCCCGGAAGCCATCACTGAACTGGAGATGTACAAACTGTTCGCCGCCCGTGTGAAGGCGCCGATCCTGGCCAACATCACCGAGTTCGGCGCGACGCCGCTGTACACCACCGAACAGTTGAAATCTGCCGATGTTTCCATCGTGCTGTACCCGCTCTCGGCCTTCCGTGCCATGAACAAGGCCGCCGAGAACGTCTACACCGCGATCCGTCGCGACGGCACCCAACAGAACGTGATCGACACCATGCAAACCCGCATGGAGCTTTACGATCGCATCGATTACCACACCTTCGAGCAGAAGCTTGACGCGCTGTTCGCCGCGAAAAAGTGACGAACACGCCTCCCTGAATAACGACAAAATTGGAGAAAAACCATGGCTGAAGCAAAAGTATTGAGTGGTGCCGGCCTGCGTGGCCAGGTCGCCGGGCAGACCGCACTGTCCACCGTGGGCCAGGCCGGTGCCGGCTTGACCTACCGTGGCTACGATGTGCGCGAACTGGCGGCCGATGCGCAGTTTGAAGAAGTCGCTTATCTGCTGCTGTACGGCGAACTGCCGACCCAGGCCGAACTGGCCGCCTACAGCGCCAGGCTGAGCAAGCTGCGTGACCTGCCGCAAGCGCTGAAAGAAGTGCTCGAACGCATCCCCGCCGACGCCCACCCGATGGACGTGATGCGCACCGGTTGCTCGTTCCTCGGCAATATCGAGCCGGAAAAAGACTTCAGCGTGCAACGCGACGTGACCGACCGTCTGCTCGCCGCGTTCCCGGCGATCATGTGCTACTGGTACCGCTTCAGCCACGACGGCAAGCGCATCGATTGCGTGACCGACGAGCCGAGCATTGGCGGCCACTTCCTGCACCTGCTGCACGGCAAGAAGCCGAGCGAGCTGCATGAAAAAGTCATGAACGTGTCGTTGATCCTTTACGCCGAGCACGAGTTCAACGCCTCGACGTTCACCGCGCGGGTGTGTGCCTCGACATTGTCCGACCTGTATTCCTGCGTCACCGCCGCCATCGGCTCCCTGCGCGGCCCGCTGCACGGCGGCGCCAACGAAGCGGCGATGGAAATGATCGAGCGTTTCGGCTCGGCGGAGGAAGCCGTCGAAGGCACCCTCGGCATGCTGGCGCGCAAGGACAAGATCATGGGCTTCGGCCACGCCATCTATAAAGACAACGACCCGCGTAATGAAGTGATCAAGGGCTGGTCGAAAAAACTCGCTGACGAAGTGGGCGACACCGTGCTGTTCCCGGTCTCCGAAGCCATCGACAAGACCATGTGGGAACAGAAAAAACTGTTCCCCAACGCCGACTTCTACCATGCCTCGGCGTACCACTTCATGGGCATCCCGACCAAGCTGTTCACGCCGATCTTCGTCTGCTCGCGGCTTACAGGCTGGGCGGCCCACGTATTTGAGCAGCGTGCCAACAACCGCATCATCCGTCCAAGCGCCGAGTACACCGGCGTTGAACAGCGCAAGTTCGTGCCAATCGAACGTCGCTGAATGGGAATACCGACGATCCCGAAGTGGAAACCGGACCCAGTGTGGGAGGGGGCTTGCCCCCGATGGTGGTGTGTCATTCAAACCTATAGCAACTGATACACCGCCATCGGGAGCAAGCCCCCTCCCACATTTGAATCGCATTCCAGCCCCGGATCAGCCGGTTCCGTTTGCAATCACCGTGACCGAGTCCTGACGATGAACACTGAATTTCGCAAACCGCTCCCCGGCAGCCGCCTGGATTACTTCGATGCCCGCGCGGCCGTCGATGCAATCAGCCCCGGCGCCTACGCCACATTGCCCTACACCTCTCGTGTGCTCGCCGAGAACCTGGTGCGCCGCTGCGACCCGGCCACCCTCAATGCTTCCCTGAGCCAACTGATCGAACGCAAGCGCGACCTCGACTTCCCCTGGTTCCCGGCCCGCGTGGTGTGCCACGACATTCTCGGTCAGACCGCGCTGGTCGACCTCGCCGGCCTGCGTGACGCCATCGCGCTGCAAGGCGGCGACCCGGCCCAGGTCAACCCGGTGGTACCGACCCAGTTGATCGTCGACCACTCCCTGGCCGTCGAAGCCGGCGGTTTCGACCCGGACGCATTCGAGAAAAACCGCGCCATCGAAGACCGTCGCAACGAAGACCGCTTCCACTTTATCGAGTGGACCAAAAAGGCCTTCAAGAACGTCGACGTGATCCCGCCAGGCAACGGCATCATGCACCAGATCAACCTGGAGAAAATGTCCCCGGTGATCCAGGTGCGTGACGGTGTGGCCTTCCCGGATACCTGCGTCGGCACCGACAGCCACACACCTCACGTCGATGCCTTGGGCGTGATCGCCATTGGCGTCGGCGGCCTCGAAGCCGAGAGCGTCATGCTTGGCCGCGCCTCGTGGATGCGCCTGCCGGAAAGCGTCGGCGTCGAACTGACCGGCAAGCTGCTGCCAGGCATCACTGCCACCGACATGGTGCTGGCCCTGACCGAGTTCCTGCGTCAACAGAAAGTGGTCGGTGCGTGGCTGGAGTTCTTTGGCGAGGGCGCCTCCAAACTGACCCTCGGTGACCGCGCGACCATCTCCAACATGGCCCCGGAATACGGCGCCACGGCGGCAATGTTTTATATCGACCAGCAGACCATCGCCTACCTGAAACTCACCGGCCGCGAAGACGAACAAGTCACCCTGGTCGAGCAATACGCCCGTCATACCGGCTTGTGGGCAGACGACCTTAAAGGTGCGCAGTACGAGCGTGGCCTCACCTTCGACCTGTCCAGTGTCGTGCGCAACATGGCTGGCCCGAGCAACCCGCACGCCCGCGTCGCCACCCGCGACCTGGCCGCCAAAGGCATCTCCGGCCAGTGGGATGAAGTGCCGGGGCAAATGCCCGACGGCGCAGTGATCATCGCCGCCATCACCAGTTGCACCAACACCAGTAACCCGCGCAACGTGATCGCCGCCGGGCTGCTGGCGCGTAACGCCAACAGGCTTGGGTTGACGCGCAAGCCGTGGGTCAAGTCGTCCCTGGCACCCGGTTCGAAAACCGTGGCCATGTACCTGGAAGAAGCCGGCCTCGGTCATGAGTTGGAAAAGCTCGGCTTTGGTGTGGTGGCGTTTGCCTGCACTACCTGCAACGGCATGTCCGGCGCGCTCGACCCGGTGATCCAGCAAGAGATCATCGACCGCGACCTGTACGCCACCGCCGTGCTCTCGGGTAACCGTAACTTCGACGGGCGTATTCACCCGTACGCCAAGCAGGCGTTCCTGGCTTCGCCGCCACTGGTGGTGGCCTATGCCATTGCCGGCACCATCCGTTTCGACATCGAGAAGGACGTGCTCGGCTTCGACGCCGACGGCAAGGAAATCCGCCTGCAGGACATCTGGCCGAGCGATGAAGAAATCGACGCGGTGGTCAAGGCCTCGGTCAAGCCGGAGCAGTTCCGCGCGGTGTATATCCCGATGTTCGCGATCCACGAAGACACCGGCCCGAAAGTCGCGCCGCTGTACGACTGGCGCCCGCAGAGCACCTATATCCGCCGCCCACCGTACTGGGAAGGCGCGCTGGCCGGTGCGCGGCCGCTCAAGGGCATGCGCCCGCTGGCGGTGCTGCCGGACAACATCACCACCGATCACCTGTCGCCGTCCAACGCGATCATGCTCGACAGCGCCGCCGGCGAATACCTGGCGAAAATGGGCCTGCCGGAAGTCGACTTCAACTCCTACGCCACTCACCGTGGCGACCACCTGACCGCGCAGCGCGCGACGTTCGCCAACCCGAAACTGTTCAACGAAATGGTGCGGGAGAACGGCAAGGTCAAGCAGGGCTCCCTGGCGCGGATCGAACCGGAAGGCAAGGTCACGCGGATGTGGGAAGCCATCGAAACCTACATGGAGCGCAAGCAGCCGCTGATCATCATTGCCGGCGCCGACTACGGCCAGGGCTCGTCCCGCGACTGGGCCGCCAAGGGTGTGCGCCTGGCGGGTGTGGAAGCGATTGCCGCCGAAGGTTTCGAGCGCATCCACCGCACCAACCTGGTGGGCATGGGCGTGTTGCCGCTGGAGTTCCTGCCGGGCACCGACCGTCACACTCTGCAGATTGATGGCAGCGAAACCTACGACGTGATCGGCGAACGCACCCCGCGTGCGCAGCTGACGCTGGTGATCAATCGCAAGGATGGCGAACGTGTCGAGGTGCCGGTGACGTGCCGTCTGGACACCGCCGAAGAAGTGTCGATCTACGAGGCGGGCGGCGTGTTGCAACGTTTTGCCCAGGATTTCCTGGAATCGGCGACCACCGCCTGAAGAGGATGACCATGGCACACGCAGCGCAAATCAAGATCCCCGCCACCTATATGCGTGGCGGCACCAGCAAGGGCGTATTTTTCCGCCTCCAGGACCTGCCCGAGTCGGCGCAGGTGCCGGGAGCGGCGCGGGATGCCTTGCTGCTCCGGGTGATCGGCAGCCCCGACCCCTACGACAAGCAAATCGACGGCATGGGCGGCGCCACATCGAGCACCAGCAAAACCGTAATTCTCGCCAAAAGCACTCGCGCCGATCACGACGTGGACTACCTGTTTGGCCAGGTTTCCATCGACAAACCCTTTGTCGACTGGAGTGGTAACTGCGGCAACCTGTCGGCGGCGGTGGGTTCGTTCGCCATCAGCGCCGGGCTGGTCGATGCGGCCCGCGTGCCCCGCAACGGTGTGGCCGTGGTGCGGGTGTGGCAGGCCAATATCGGCAAGACCATCATTGCCCACGTGCCGATCACCGACGGTGCGGTGCAGGAAACCGGCGACTTCGAACTGGACGGCGTGACCTTCCCGGCTGCCGAAGTGCAGCTGGAATTCATGGACCCGGCGGCGGAAGAAGAGGGCGGCGGCGGCTCGATGTTCCCCACCGGCAACCTGGTCGACGACCTCGAAGTGCCGGGTGTCGGCTCCTTCAAGGCCACGCTGATCAACGCTGGCATCCCGACGATTTTCATCAACGCCGAAGACCTCGGTTACACCGGCACCGAGCTGCAAGGCGCGATCAACAGCGACCCCAAGGCCCTGGCGATGTTCGAGACCGTACGGGCCTATGGCGCGTTGCGCATGGGGCTGATCAAACACCTCGACGAAGCCGCCCAGCGCCAGCACACGCCGAAGGTGGCGTTTGTGGCCAAACCTGCGGATTACGTGGCGTCCAGCGGCAAGGCGATCAAGGCCGGCGATGTGGATTTGCTGGTGCGCGCCCTGTCCATGGGCAAGCTGCACCACGCGATGATGGGCACGGCGGCGGTGGCGATCGGCACGGCGGCGGCGATTTCCGGCACCTTGGTCAACCTCGCTGCAGGCGGCGTGGAGCGTAATGCCGTGCGCTTCGGGCATCCGTCCGGCACGTTGCGCGTGGGGGCTGAAGCCACCCAGGTGAACGGTGAATGGGTGGTGAAGAAAGCCATCATGAGCCGCAGTGCACGGGTGTTGATGGAGGGTTTCGTCCGCGTACCCGGCGACTCTTTCTAAAGTCCAACACCAATCCCCTGTGGGAGCGGGCAAGCTCCCTCCCACAGTCATAAACAGGCATTCAGACCTGCGAAACGATCAACCCTGACCCTGAGGATGCAGCAACCCTAACTCACTTTGGAGATCTGCCATGAGCACCAACGTCGACCAGAACAACCGCCCCGACTACGACCAGGTCCTGCAGGACATTGCCGACTACGTCCTCAACTACCACATCGACTCCCAAGCCGCCCTCGACACCGCCCGCAACTGCCTGATGGACACCCTCGGTTGCGGCCTGCTGGCCCTGCGTTTTCCCGAGTGCACCAAGCACCTGGGGCCGATTGTCGAGGGCACGGTGGTGCCGTTCGGCGCGCGGGTGCCGGGCACGTCGTTTCGCCTGGACCCGGTCAAGGCGGCCTGGGACATTGGCTGCATCGTGCGCTGGCTCGACTACAACGACACCTGGCTCGCTGCCGAATGGGGTCATCCTTCGGATAACCTTGGCGGCATCCTTGCCGTGGCGGATCACCTGTCGCAAAAGCGCGTGGCCAATGGCGATGCGCCGTTGACCGTGCGCGCGGTGTTGGAAGCGATGATCATGGCCCACGAAATCCAGGGGGTGATTGCCCTGGAAAACTCGTTCAACCGCGTTGGCCTCGACCATGTGCTGTTGGTGAAAGTCGCCTCCACGGCGGTTACCGCGAAGCTGATGGGCGCCAACCGCGAACAGTTGCTGTCGGCGCTGTCTCACGCCTTCGTCGATGGCCAGGCCTTGCGCACTTACCGCCACGCGCCGAATGCCGGCTCGCGCAAATCCTGGGCGGCGGGGGATGCGTCGAGTCGCGGCGTACGCCTGGCGGACATCGCCCTGCGCGGCGAAATGGGCATCCCCGGTGTGCTGAGCGCGCCGCAATGGGGCTTCTACGATGTGCTGTTCAGCCACACCAATAACGACCTGGCGCTCAAGCCCGAGGACAAGCGTGCGTTCAGCCTGTCCCAGCCTTACGGCACCTATGTGATGGAAAACGTGCTGTTCAAGATCAGCTTCCCCGCTGAGTTCCATGCGCAAACCGCCTGTGAAGCCGCGGTGACCTTACATCCGTTGGTCAAGGATCGCCTGCACGACATCGAGCGCATCGTGATCACCACCCATGAGTCGGCGATTCGCATCATCTCCAAGGTCGGGCCACTGGCCAACGCTGCCGACCGCGACCATTGCCTGCAATACATGACCGCCGTGCCCCTGGCATTCGGCAACCTGGTGGCCGAGCAGTACGAGGATGAGTTTCACGCCGCTCACCCGATCATCGATGAACTGCGCGACAAGATGGTCATCGTCGAGGACCCGCGTTACAGCCGTGAATACCTGGAAGCCGACAAGCGTTCCATCGCCAATGCGGTGCAGGTGTTCTTCAAGGATGGCTCCAGTACCGAGCAAGTGGCGGTGGAATACCCGATCGGCCATCGCCGTCGTCGGGTGGAGGGCATTCCGATGCTGGAAGACAAGTTCAAGGCCAACCTGGCCACGCGGTTTACCGCGCAACGCAGTGCCGAAATCTTTGCGTTGTGCACGGACCAGGCGAAGCTCGAGGCCACGCCGGTCAATCGTTTTGTGGACCTGTTCGTGCTCTAGCAGGATGCGCCGAGCTTAACCTGTGGGAGGGGGCAAGCTGCCTCCCACAGTTGGAACCCCGCTCACTCAAACCGCAGGATCACCCGGCGGTTGTGCTTGCTCTTCTTCTCGATCTTCTCGCAGAACACCCGGCCGATTTCCTCGGTGTTGAGCACATGGGTACCACCGCATGGCTGGATATCGATCCCGCCGATTTCAATCACCCGTACCGAGCCCTGGATCACCGGCGGCGCAACCGCCTGGGTACGGGTGATCTGCAGCAGGGTGGCGTACTCCGAAGCAGGCATCGACAGGGTTTTGACCTCGTGGGCCTGTTCGATCAGCGCGTTGAGGTCACGGGTGATGCTGTCCTTGTCGAGGGTCATTTCCGGCAGGTCGAAATCCAGGCGACCTTTGTCGGCACTGATGCTGCAACCGGTCACTGGTGCGTCGATGAGTGAGCACAGCAGGTGCAGGCAGGTGTGCATTTTCATGTGCTGGTAGCGCCGCTCCCAATCCAGGCCGGCGTCCACCAGTACCCCGGCGATCAGTTGCTCGGGGCAGTGTTCTACCTGGTGCCAGATGATCGAACGCAGCACCGGGTCGCGCACCGTGCCGGTCACTTCGACCTGCGTACCGTCCGCCAGGGTCAAGTGGCCGGTATCGCCGGGTTGGCCGCCACCCGTGGGGTAGAACAGGGTGTGCTCCAGGGCGATGCCATGTTCGCTGACGGCAATCACCCGGGCGCTGAATGCGTTCTGGTAGGGCGCGCTGTCAAACAGCGCCAGGGTTTCCATGGTGTGCACGGACATGTTCAACCTCCGACGATCAGTGGGCTGGCTTGCAGCAGGTGGCGCACCATCGCGCTCAAGCCAGGGGGGGAGAGCAGGGTGATTTCGAATTCCGGCCCGCAGACTTTCAGGTTCAGCGGCAGGCGCGGCAGGTAGTTGCCGGATTCGAGGCGGTGCAGCCTGAATTGCAGGTGGTGACGCTCCTTCACCGTCGGCTCCAGCATCAAGCCTTGCAACGGGTGAAAGTCGGCGTCCAGCACCGTGACCTTGTGGCTGGTATTGACCTCGCCGACCACGTGCAGGCGCTCATCGAGGGCGAAGGCCCCGAGGTAGTTACTGTGGTCCGATTCATCGTTTTTTTGCAGCTGGATCTGGTTCACCACCTTCACCTTGGTGCCGGCGGGTACGTCCTGGGTGATCACACAGGAGGGGCTGATAAACACGTTGTCGCCGATCAGCACATAGCCCAGCACGCGGGCGCCGGAGCCGACCTCGACGTTGTTGCCCAGGCGCGGATGGCGCTTGCCATCGGGGTTGTTGGCGATGCCGCGGGCACCCAGGGTCACGCCGCAGAGGATGTAGCAGTCGTTGCCGATCTCGCAGGTTTCGCCGATCACCGTGCCGTAGCCGTGGTCGAGGACAAAGCGCCGGCCGATACGCGCCGCCGGGTGGATTTCGGCCCCGGACAGGACTTTGCCCTGGTTGCTCAGCTTGAGGGCGATGCGTGAAAACACGCCGTTGGTCTGGTCGGGGAAATTCCACACCAGGTGCGCAAGCCGGTAATAGAGCACCGCCTTGAACGAGGCGTAGGACTCCAGGATCAGTTCGCCGCGCCCACGGGACGCCGGGTCGCGATAGGCGTAGGCGATCAAGTCCTCGGCCACCGCCTGGGCAGCATTCTGGATCAGTGGCGCGAGGTGCGGCTCCAGTTGTTTCATCTGCATGGGGGTGAGGGTCTTGACGAGCTGGGTGAGCAACTCATCGTGCAACTGTTGCATGTCGATAAAGCCGCCCATGGAGGCATCCCCGCATTCTGGCTGGTTGGAAGCCCCGTTATTCGAAACTGGGCAGGTAGCTGTCGGCATTGTCGTAGACCATGGTCAATACCACCGTTTCGGGCGGCAATTCGGGGGCGAGCCTGGCGATGGCGACCATGTTGGCGGCCGAGGACAGGCCCAGGCTGATGGCGTCGGTGCGCATGATGCGTTTCATCATGTCGATGCACTCCTGGCGCGAGACCTTGAGCATGCCGTCGATCACCTCCAGGTTGAGGATGCTCGGGATCAGGCCGATCGACAGGCCCTGGATATGGTGCGGCGCGTGCTGGTTTTTCAGCAGGTCGCATTCTTCCGGCTCTACGCCCATCACGCGCAGGGCGGGCCAGGCGGCTTTCAGGGTCTCGCCGATGCCGGTGATGTGGCCACCGGTGCCGATGCCGCTGACGAAATAGTCAACACGGCGATCACCAAAGGCGCGGAGGATTTCCGGCGCGGTGGTGTCGCGGTGGGTTTGCGGGTTGGCGCCGTTGCGTTGCTGGTTGAGCATCACGTAGCTGGGGTTTTCCAGCTGCAGCTCCATGCATTTTTCGCCGTGGGAGTTGTTGCCCAGGCGGCTGTCGGAGAGCACCACCTTGGCGCCGTACAGGCGCAGCAGCTTCTGTTTTTCGGGGCTGTAGTTGTCCGGGATCACCAGCACCACCTTGTAGCCCAGCACATTGCCGGCCATCACCAGGCCGATGCCGGTATTGCCGCCGCTGGGTTCGATGATGGTTTGCCCGGAATCACGGATCAGCACGCCGCTCCGCTCGGCGTCGAGGATCATGCCCAGGGCGATGCGTGCCTTGTGGCTGCCGCCAGGGTTGAGGGATTCGAGCTTGGCGTAGACCTCAATGCCAAGGTCTTCGGAAAACTGCGCCAGGCGGACGATCGGCGTGTGGCCGATGGCGTCGAGAATAGAGTTATGCAACATCATTCAGTCCTCGGCTCAATACAGCGGCATGTCGGGTTCGACGTCGCGAACCCAGTGCTTCATGCCGCCCTGCAGAACTTTGGTGTTGGCGAATCCGGCCGCCAGCAATGTGCTGGCCGCCTGCTCGGCGCGGGTGCCGGCGTAGCAGATCAGGTAATGGGTGTTGTCACGGCTGAGGCGCCCGAGTTGGCCATCCAGCTCGGCCAGGGGGATATGCACCACCCCCGGTAATTTGCACACCTCCAGTTCGCTGGCGTCGCGCACATCCAGCAGCACGTCGGCGCTGCTGGGGTGTTCGAGTACCTGCTTGAGTACGCGTGGCTTGATGTAGCGCTCTTCGGCCAGGGACGGTTGGCTGGGCACGGCGTCCGCACAGACGGCTGGCGCCCGGGTTTCGCTGTGTCGCAGGTCGGAGCAGCACGGGCAATCGGCACGACGCTTGAAACGGATTTCGCTGAACTTCATGGCCAGTGCATCGAAGCGCATCAGGCGGCCGGACAGGGGCTCGCCAATGCCGATCAACAGTTTGATCGCCTCGGTGGCCTGGATCATCCCGACTACCCCGGGAAGCACGCCGATCACACCACCGGCGCTGCAATTGGGCGCCAGTTCTACGGGCGGTGCGCTGGGGAACAGGCAGCGGTAGCACGGCCCGCCTTGGTAGTTGAGCACGCTGATCTGCCCGTCGAAACGGTAGATGGCGCCGTACACCAGGGGTTTGCCCAGTTGCACGCAGGCGTCGTTGACCAAGTAGCGGGTATCGAAATTGTCGGTGCCGTCGATCACCAGGTCATAGGCGCCCACCAGTTCCAGGGCGTTATCGGCGTTCAACGCGGTGTTGTGGGCGTTGATCTGGATATGGCGGTTGAGGTCCTGCAAGCGCTGCTTGGCCGACTCGACCTTGGGCATGCCCAGGGTGCTGTTGCCGTGGACGATCTGGCGTTGCAGGTTGCTGCTTTCCACTACGTCGAAATCCACCAGTCCCAGGGTACCGACACCGGCCGCCGCCAGGTACAGGCTGATGGGCGAGCCCAGGCCGCCGGTGCCGATGATCAGGACCTTGGCGTTCTTGAGGTTCAACTGGCCTTCGCGGCCGACGCCGGGCAGGGTGATATGGCGCACATAACGTTGCACTTCCTCGTTGCTGAGGCTGTCGACGTCCATACCGCCGGAGGTGGCGAGCAGCACTTCGATGCGGGCTTTTTCCGGCAGCCGGTCGTCGGCGCTGATCAGCTCTTCCTCGGCGGTGAACAGGAAGTGTTCCTTGAGCTGGTTGTTCTTTTCGTGAAACAGATGGGCGCGCAACTGCGGGTGGCTGCTGCAGAGGTTTTCAATGACTTCGCGCAATGTCGATCCGGTGCCCTCGAGGGTCGATTCCGGCAGCTTGGCCACGCGAACCAGAATGTCGGGGAAAGAGACAGCGTTCATGGACAACTCCGTGTGCAGGTCGTTGAAGGGGGTTAGGGCGAAATGCTTGCCATCCCAGGCAAACAGTTTTGAACCCAGGGCCTGGCCCTGGCGAACGTCGACCACCAGGTAACTGACGGGGTAGATCGGCTCGCCCATGAACAGGGCCTTGTCCTGGTCTTCATCGCTGAAATAGGCGCCGACATCCGGGTGGGAGTGGTAGATCACCACCACCGGGTTGTCGCTGCGAAACGCCTTGTTCAGCAGCAGGGTGTCGGCCACCGAGAAGGTGTAGCCATTGGCCGCGCTGCGCGGGTACATCTCGGGGTTCTTGCGGTGCAGTTCGTTCTGGATGTTTTTGCCCAGGTATACGCTGCCGTCGGCGAAGACGAAGCCGCAGCATTCTTCGGGGTAGCTGCGGCTGGCGTGGGCGTAGATCTGTTCCAGGGCTTTGGGGCGGAGGACGTCCATGTTTCTCTCGCGTTGATGGAGGGTCAATTTTTCTTGGCCAGGAGTTTTTCAACGGGCAACTTGGTGATCGCAAAGCCGGCCAGCAGGATGGCCGAATACAGCATCAGGTCGCGGGAAATCGCCACGCCTTCGTACCAGGCACCGATGATCACCGCGAACACCGGGAAGATGATGAACACGAATGACAGGATGATCGGGCTCAAGCGCTTGAGCAGCATGAAATACACGATGAACCCTCCCACCGAGGCCACCAGCCCCAGGTAGAACAGCGCGCTCCAGGAGCGCAGGGTGATGTTTTCGAAGGTCGGCGTTTCAAACCACAACCCGGCCACGAACAGCATCAGCCCGGCAATGCCGATGGGCAGGGTGTTGTAGGTGATCACGCTGATGGCGCTGCCTTTCTGCTTGGTAATCACGTAGCACAAGGCATGCATGATCGCGGCAGTCAGAATTGCGAGCACCCCGAAGAACTCGGCGTGGTCCAGGTGCAGGCCTTGGCTCCTGATGATCATGTAGAGGCTGCCGAAACCGATACCGATGCCGACCACCTGGGAAAAGTAGATGCGCTCGCGCAGGAACAACGCGGAGAAAATCAGGATAAACACCGGCATGCAACTGAACAGCAGGGCGGTGAGGCCGGATGACACATGCATCTCGCCGTAGTTGAGCAGGTAGTAGGGCACGCTGAAGTAGGACAGGGTCACGAACACGAAGAACCAGCGGCTCTCGCGCGGAAACAGGATGGGTTCACGGCGCACCATGGCGAAACACAGGAACAGCGGGAAGGCGATCAGGAAGCGCAGGCCGGCGGACGTCAGCGGCGGCACGCTCTCAACGGCGATTTTGATCCCCAGCCACGTGGTGCCCCAGCTCAGGCACACGATCAGGAACATCACACTGGTCACCAGCCCGGCCAGCCACTGTTTTTGCGTTTTGGTTTTGGCGGTGTTTTCGAGAACGGCGGACATTGGCATCGTTTATTGCTTCCCTGAGCCTGAATTGAACTCTATATTGAGCTTGTAATGAGTTGTAAAATTCGGCGATTGAACCCGTAAAAGCACACTATTAGGGCGAAAGATGGCTGTCAAAACAAATATTGACATGGTGTCAATTATGCGTGAGGGGTTGTCCAACGGGCAGGGCGTGAAGTACAAGCGCCTGTCCGATGTCATGGAACGGGGCATCCTCGAAGGCTTGATTGAACCGGGACGAAAACTGCCGCCTCATCGGGTGCTTTCCGACAATCTTGGGGTGACCATCGGCACCATCAGCCGGGCCTACGGTGAGCTGGAGCGTCTGGGTTTGGTGGTAGCGCGAGTGGGTGACGGCACGTTCGTACGCAAGCGTGGGATGGAGCGCCAGCGTGATGAAGGCTTTCGTAACTTCAGCGAGGAGCCGCGCCAGTACTTCGACATGAGCCGCAACATGCATATTCCGGGTCAGGAAACCACCTTCCTGGCACAGAGCTTCCAAACCCTCTCGACCAACGCCAAGTTCCTCCAGGACATCAGTGCCTACACCCCGGACGCCGGCCTGCCGCGTTATCGCGATGCGGGCGCGCAGTGGCTGGTGCAGCGTGATTTTCATCCGATCCCCGAGCAGGTGATCTGCGTCAACGGCGGCCAGCATGGCCTGCTGTGCGCGATGATGGCCCTGCTGCGCGCCGGCGATACGGTGGTCACCGAACAATTGACTTACCCGGGGCTGATCACCGCCGCGCGCATGCTGGGTATCCGCTTGATCGGCCTGGAGATGGACGAAGAAGGCGTGCTGCCGAGCGCGCTGGATGAAGTCTGTCGTAATCACCGGGTTTCAGCGTTGTATTGCACGCCGACCATCCAGAACCCGACCACGGCGGTGTTATCCGTGGCGCGGCGCGAAGCCTTGGTGAAGGTGTGCCGGGAACATAATCTGCTGATTCTTGAGGACGAAGCCCACGGCGTATTGGTTGAAGACCGTCCACCGCCCCTCAGCCATTTCGCTCCCGAACGTACGATTTTGATCAGCAGCCTGAGCAAGGCCGTGTCTGCCGGGCTGCGTGTGGGGTATGTGCATGCGCCCCCGGCGCTGGTCAGCCGTATCTCGGCGGCCTTGCGCTCCACCTGCTGGATGGCCACGCCGGTGACCCTGGAACTGGCGACGCAGTGGATTGAAAACGGCACGGCTGAATACCTGCTGCGCCAGCAGATCAACGAGATCAGCCGACGCAAAACCTTGGTGCAGGACTTGTTGGCCGGCCTGGCGTACCGCACTCACCTGAACAGCCCGCACTTCTGGATCGAAGTGCCGGAGCCCTGGCGCGCGTCGGAAATCGAGGCGGAACTCAAGCAGAATAATTACCTGATCGCCACCGCCGAGGCGTTTGCCGTAGGGCAGACGGCGGTGCCGCAGTTCATTCGGGCGAGTATCTGCAATACGTCTGGGGACGATCAGTTGTTGCGGGCGGGGTTTGATGCGTTGGCGACGGCGTTGGGGCAGGGGGGAGGGCGGTTTCACCTATAGCGAGTGGACGTCCATGCTGTGAGCAGGCTTGTTGTGGCAAGCAAGTCAGTTAAGGAGGAACACTGTAACTGTGGCGAGCGGGACAAGCCCGCTCGCCACAGTAAAACAGAGTATCAAGGTGTTATTTGAAGCGCCGTTCCACACCTTTCTCCACCAGAATCTTCGCCGAAATCTCTTCCACCGAAAAATGCGTGGAATTGATGTGCGCAATATTCTCGCGACGGAACAGATTTTCTACTTCGCGCACTTCGAATTCGCACTGGGCATAGCTGGAGTAGCGGCTGTTGGGCTTGCGCTCGTTGCGGATGGCGGTGAGACGGTCCGGGTCGATGGTCAGGCCAAACAGCTTGTGCGAATGGGCGCGCAGCGCCGCAGGCAGCGTCAGGTGCTCCATGTCGTCTTCGGTCAGCGGGTAGTTGGCCGCACGGATGCCGAATTGCATGGCCATGTACAGACAGGTGGGCGTTTTGCCGCAGCGTGACACGCCGACAAGGATCAGGTCGGCCTTGTCGTAGTAGTGGGTGCGAGCGCCGTCGTCGTTGTCGAGGGCGAAGTTCACCGCCTCGATACGCTCCATATAATTGGAGTTATGCCCAATGGAATGGGACTTTCCGACCGAATAGGAGGAGTGTTCGCTCAACTCCTGCTCCAGCGGCGCCAGGAACGTCGAGAAAATGTCGATCATGAAACCATTCGACGTTGCCAGAATCTCACGGATGTCTTGATTGACGATGGTGTCAAAAATGATCGGCCGAAAGCCGTCTTTTTCAGCCGCCAGATTGATTTGTTGTACCATAGCCCGCGCTTTATCCACGCTGTCGATATAGGGCCGTGTGAATTTGGCGAACGTAACGTTTTCGAACTGCGCGAGCAGGCTTTGACCCAGGGTTTCGGCTGTAATGCCGGTGCCGTCGGAGATAAAGAAAGCAGATCGTTTCATTTGAGCCCTGGGCCTTAAGCTGATGACGAATCTTGGATATGATAGGCGCGATTTTGCCGCCCCATAGTGGGCCGCATTCTCACTTATTTTCCAGGTCCAGGCCACAAACGCGGGTAATCGCTCCTACGAGCAGCCGGCGTCCTGAGCTTTTCCAACACAGTTAGTGGAGAGATCACCTTGGTAGAGTACGTAGTTTCCCTCGATAAGCTCGGCGTCCATGATGTAGAGCACGTAGGGGGCAAGAACGCATCCCTCGGCGAGATGATCAGTAATCTTGCAGGCGCTGGTGTGTCGGTGCCCGGTGGTTTCGCCACCACGGCCCAGGCTTACCGTGATTTCCTCGAACTGAGCGGCCTCAACGCTCAGATCCACGCCGCGCTGGACGCCCTGGACGTCGACGACGTTAACGCCCTGGCCAAGACCGGTGCCCAGATCCGCCAATGGATCATGGAAGCCGAGTTCCCTGAGAAACTCAACGAAGAAATCCGCACCGCCTTCGCCACATTGTCGGCGGGCAACCCTGACATGGCCGTTGCCGTGCGCTCCTCGGCCACCGCCGAAGACTTGCCGGATGCTTCTTTCGCGGGTCAGCAAGAGACCTTCCTGAACATCCGCGGCGTGGAAAACGTGATCCGCGCAGCCAAGGAAGTGTTTGCCTCGCTGTTCAATGACCGCGCCATTTCCTACCGCGTGCACCAGGGTTTCGACCACAAGCTGGTGGCCCTGTCTGCCGGTGTGCAGCGCATGGTGCGTTCGGAAACCGGCACCGCCGGCGTGATGTTCACCCTGGACACCGAGTCGGGCTTCCGTGACGTGGTGTTTATCACCGGCGCCTACGGCCTGGGCGAAACCGTTGTACAAGGCGCGGTCAACCCCGACGAATTCTACGTACACAAACACACCCTTGAAGCCGGCCGCCCGGCCATCCTGCGCCGCAACCTGGGCAGCAAGGCGATCAAGATGATCTACGGCGACGAGGCCAAGGCCGGTCGTTCGGTGAAAACCGTGGACGTCGACAAGGCCGAGCGCGCGCGCTTCTGCCTGAGCGACGCGGAAGTCAGCGAATTGGCCAAGCAAGCGATGATCATCGAAAAGCACTACAAGTGCCCGATGGACATCGAATGGGCCAAGGACGGGGACGACGGCAAGCTGTACATCGTGCAGGCCCGTCCGGAAACCGTGAAGAGCCGTACCTCGGCCAACGTCATGGAACGCTACCTGCTCAAGGAAACCGGCACCGTGCTGGTGGAAGGCCGTGCCATCGGCCAGCGCATCGGCGCCGGCAAGGTGCGGATCATCAAGGACGTGTCCGAGATGGACAAAGTCCAGCCCGGTGACGTGCTGGTTTCCGACATGACCGACCCGGACTGGGAACCGGTGATGAAGCGTGCCAGCGCCATCGTCACCAACCGTGGCGGGCGTACCTGCCACGCGGCGATCATCGCCCGCGAACTGGGGATCCCGGCAGTGGTCGGTTGCGGCAACGCCACCCAACTGCTCAAGGACGGCCAGGGCGTGACTGTGTCCTGCGCCGAAGGCGACACCGGCTTCATCTTTGAAGGCGAGCTGGGCTTCGACATCAAGCAAAACTCCATCGACGCAATGCCCGACCTGCCGTTCAAGATCATGATGAACGTCGGCAACCCGGACCGTGCCTTCGACTTCGCGCAGTTGCCGAACGCCGGTGTGGGCCTGGCCCGTCTGGAGTTCATCATCAACCGCATGATCGGCGTGCACCCCAAGGCCCTGTTGAACTACGACGGCCTGCCGCTGGACATCAAGGAAAGCGTGGACAAGCGCATCGCCGGCTACAACGACCCGGTGGGCTTCTACGTCGAGAAGCTGGTGGAAGGCATCAGCACCCTGGCGGCGGCGTTCTACCCGAAAAAGGTCATCGTGCGCCTGTCGGACTTCAAGTCCAACGAATACGCCAACCTGATCGGCGGCAAGCTCTACGAGCCGGAAGAAGAAAACCCGATGCTGGGCTTCCGTGGCGCCTCGCGTTACATCAGCGAAGCGTTCCGTGACTGCTTCGAGCTCGAATGCCGCGCCCTCAAGCGTGTGCGCAACGAGATGGGCCTGACCAACGTCGAGATCATGGTGCCGTTCGTACGTACCCTGGGCGAGGCGAGCCAAGTGGTCGACCTGCTGGCCGAAAACGGCCTGTCCCGCGGCGAAAACGGCCTGCGCGTGATCATGATGTGCGAACTGCCGTCCAACGCCATCCTGGCCGAGGAGTTCCTGGAGTTCTTCGACGGTTTCTCCATCGGTTCCAACGACCTGACCCAGCTCACCCTGGGCCTGGACCGCGATTCCGGGATCATCGCTCACCTGTTCGACGAGCGTAACCCTGCGGTCAAGAAGCTGCTGGCCAACGCCATCCAGGCGTGCAACAAGGCCGGCAAGTACATCGGTATCTGCGGCCAAGGCCCTTCCGATCACCCGGACCTGGCCAAATGGCTGATGGAGCAGGGTATCGAAAGCGTCTCGCTTAACCCCGATTCCGTGCTGGAAACCTGGTTCTTCCTGGCGGAAGGCCAAGCGTCCGCCTAAGGTCGTGATGTCAAAAGTGCCGGTCCCCCGTCGAGGGTGACCGGCATTCTTATCTGTGCAGGGCGGAAATCCTTCCGGACGCCGCCCTTTTTTGTGCAAGAGCATTATGCAAAGCAGCAGCAACCTGTTTCCCGTCGCCCTGATCAGTGCTGAACGTCGTGGCGACCTGAGTGAAGATGTGTACCGCCTCAAGCCCGGTAACAGCCCCGACGGTACCGTCGAGCTGGCCGTTACCCGTTTGGGCCTGGCCGATGTCCCGCAAAGCCGGGGCATCCCGGTTATTTTGTTGCACGGCAGTTTTTCCAATCGGCGCTTCTGGTACTCGCCCAAGGGCATCGGCCTTGGCGCCTACCTGGCACGCCAGGGGTTCGATGTGTGGATCCCGGAAATGCGTGGCCATGGGCTGTCCCGGCGCAATCAGGACTACACCCGGAACCGGGTCGCCGACTACGCGCGCTACGACTTGCCGGCCATTGGCGCGTTTGTGCGTGAGCAAAGTGCGCAGATTCCCCATTGGATTGGTCACTCTCTGGGCGGCACAACCCTGGCGGCGGCCCTGGGTGGGCAGCATCTTGGCGCGCCGGCAGTGGCCTCGGTGGCCTTGTTTGGCTGTCAGGTCAGTCGCAGCCACTGGCCGTTGAAGCTTCCGCCGGTGGAGTGGACCGGCCGTCTGCTTTTAAAGCGCTTCGGCGGAGTGTCCGGCTCGCGGCTCAAGCGAGGACCGGAGGACGAACCGGCGGGCGTGCTGATCGAAGCCATGCGCTGGAATGGCCTGTTCGGTCGCTTTGGCGAAGGTAAGCGCGATTGGTGGAAAGGCCTGGCGGATGTCGACGTGCCGCTGTTGGCTGTGAGCGCGGCGGGCGATCAGCAAGATCCGGACTGGGCTTGCCGCAAGCTGTTCGAGCAGATCGGCTCCGAGCACCGTCAGTACCTGTGCCTGGGGCGTCAGCAAGGCTTTACTGAGGATTTCGGGCATGTGGAAATGCTGGTCAGCAAAGCCGCCCAGGCCGAGGTCTGGCCGCTGGTAAAACAATGGTTAAACGATCCACTGACACCTTTGTTGGGTGCCAAGCCTGAGGCATTGGTCATAGTTTGACGCAGGGCTCTGCCAAGGGCGTTTCGCTCGAGTGTGGTTGCGGCTAAGATATGACGCGTTAAACGCTTCTGGTCATATTCAGTCGCTCACTGGTTATTGCGTTGCGACGAAGCGGATGGGATGTTGCGCACCGGCTCCGGCTGGCGCTTCTTTCGAAAGACACTTCTTTGACGGAAAGGAATTTTTTCAATGAACCATTACGTGACCCCCGACCTGTGCGACGCCTACCCTGACCTGGTGCAGGTGGTCGAGCCGATGTTCAGCAACTTCGGCGGCCGAGATTCCTTTGGCGGCGAGATCGTCACCATCAAATGCTTCGAAGATAACTCCCTCGTCAAGGAACAGGCCGACCAGCCGGGCACCGGCAAGGTGCTGGTGGTCGACGGTGGCGGTTCCCTGCGCCGCGCGTTGCTGGGCGACATGATCGCCGAGAAAGCCGCTAAAAACGGCTGGGAAGGCCTGGTGATCTACGGCTGCATCCGTGACGTCGATGTCATCGCCCAGACTGACCTGGGCGTACAGGCGTTGGCCAGCCATCCGATGAAAACCGACAAGCGCGGCATCGGTGACCTGAACGTCGTGGTGACATTTGCGGGTGTGACGTTCCGCCCAGGTGAGTACATCTACGCTGACAATAATGGCGTGATCGTCTCGCCAAGCCCGCTGCAAATGCCTGAATAAACCGCAATAACCAACAGGGGTGGGGATGTTCGAGGAAGAAAACGCGCAGTGGGGGCTGGTGCATGCCCTGGTGCTGGACGGTAAAGGCGGTGCGCGTTCGATTGCCCGGACTGAGCTCGACGACTTGCAACTGCAGCCCCAGGAAAGCCTGTGGCTGCACTGGGATCGCAGTCATCCCCAGACCCAGACCTGGCTGCGCAAATCCAGTGGCTTGAGCGAATTCGCCTGTGATCTGCTGCTGGAGGAGAACACCCGCCCACGCCTGTTGCCGCTGCCGGATGCCGAGTTGCTGCTGTTCCTGCGCGGGGTCAACCTCAATCCGGGGGCCGAGCCGGAAGACATGGTCTCGGTACGTATCTTCGCCGCCGCCAGCCGCGTGATTTCCCTGCGTCTGCGCCCGCTGCGCGCTACCGATGAGCTGCTGGTGCAGTTGGCGGATGGCAAGGGGCCGAAAACCGCCTCGGAGCTCATCCTTTATATGGCTCAGTACCTGACCAACAAGGTCCAGGATCTGGTCACGGATTTGTCGGAAATCGTCGATGCTGAGGAAGAAAAACTCGATACCGACGAACGGTACACACCTGAACATGGCAGTGTTTTGCAGATCCGTCGCCGAGCGGCCGGGCTCAAGCGTTTCCTGTCGCCGCAGCGGGATATTTTTGCCCAGCTCACGCGGATAAAATTGCCGTGGTTCTGTGACGACGATGCCGACTACTGGAACGAATTGAACAACAGTCTGACCCGCTACCTGGAAGAGCTCGAATTGACCCGGGAGCGCGTGGGGCTTGTGCTTGAGGCCGAAGACCGGCGCTTGAGCGTGCGCATGAATCGCACCATGTACCGCTTCGGGATCATCACGGGAATCTTTCTGCCGATGAGTTTCCTGACCGGTTTGCTGGGTATAAATGTGGGTGGCATACCGTTCTCTGCCAGCCCTTACGGATTCGTGATTGCATGCCTGTTGATGGTGTCGGTGGCGCTCGGGCAATGGTGGTTGTTTCGACGATTGCGCTGGGTTTGAGCTGAATACGACCTGAACGTAGGAAGGGTCCCATGTGACCCCAGGAATTTTACCCTCGTCTTTTAAATCACTTGCGAGAGGTCTTTATGCACGATCCGTTCGAACAGTCTTTGCGTGACATGCTCAATGCCTCGCCGTCCAACCGCGACGACGATGCCTGTCTGGGCCGTGTGCTGAAAACGGCTAATCGCCAGGTGGGCGCGGGTGACCTGTTCGGCCTGCTCGGCCGCTGGATGCCGGCGTTGATGATGGCCCTGAACAACGGTTCGGCCCACGTATCCCCGGTTTCCCGTCGTAAACCTCTTGCTCGCACTGCTGATAAGGCTGATTGAATATGGAACTTGATCTCTGGACCCAGAGCCTGGTCACCGCGATGACCGCATTGTGGACCAAGGTGGCGAATTTCATTCCCAACCTGTTTGGTGCCCTGGTCCTGGTGCTGCTGGGCTTTGTCGTGGCCAAGCTGCTCGACACCCTGCTGTCCAAGTTGCTCGCAAAACTGGGCCTTGACCGCCTGATGGCAGGCACCGGCCTGACCAAGCTGCTGGGGCGCGCCGGGCTGCAGGTGCCGATCTCCACGTTAATCGGCAAGATCGTCTATTGGTTTGTTTTGCTGATTTTTCTGGTTTCAGCGGCGCAATCCCTTGGACTTGAGCGAGTTTCAGCTACGCTCGACATGCTGGCGCTGTATTTGCCGAAGGTTTTCGGCGGCGCGCTGGTGCTCCTCGTAGGCGTTTTGCTCGCACAATTGGCCAATGGGCTGGTGCGCGGTGCCGCCGAAGGTGTGGGATTGGACTATGCCGCTGGCCTGGGGCGAATCGCCCAGGGGCTGGTGATCATCATCAGTATTTCGGTCGCGATCAGCCAGTTGGAGGTCAAAACTGACCTGCTTAACCACGTGATTGTGATCGTTTTGATTACCGTTGGTCTGGCCGTTGCGCTGGCCATGGGGTTGGGAAGCCGGGAAATTGCCAGCCAGATTCTTGCGGGAATCTATGTGCGTGAGTTGTATCAGGTTGGGCAACAGGTGCGTGTGGGCGAGGTCGAAGGGCAAATCGAGGAGATCGGCACAGTCAAGACGACGGTGCTGACCGATGACGGCGACCTGGTGTCGCTGTCCAATCGGATTCTCCTCGAGCAGCAGGTCAGTAGCCGCTAACCCGGTAAACCCTGCTAATGTACGCCGCCGCAAGCCCGGCTGACCGGGCTGTAGTGGACATTGACCTGACTGTCGGCACGACTTGTTTTGAATAAAGCCCAAACGCTGTCCACGCGCTATGACCCCCGTGAGCTCTCTGATGAGGAGTTGGTCGCGCGCGCGCACACGGAGCTGTTTCACGTAACTCGCGCGTATGAAGAATTGATGCGCAGATATCAACGCACTCTGTTCAACGTTTGTTCAAGGTATTTAGGGAACGATAGAGATGCGGATGATGTCTGTCAGGAAGTGATGCTCAAGGTGCTGTACGGCCTGAAGAACTTTGAGGGCAAATCGAAGTTCAAGACATGGCTATACAGCATCACCTACAACGAGTGCATCACGCAGTATCGGAAGGAACGGCGAAAGCGTCGCTTGATGGACGCCTTGAGTCTGGACCCCCTTGAGGAGGCGTCTGAAGAAAAGGCGCCGGCACCCGAGGAGAAGGGCGGACTTGATCGCTGGCTGGTGTATGTGAACCCGATTGACCGGGAAATTCTGGTGCTACGATTTGTCGCGGAGCTGGAATTCCAGGAAATCGCTGACATCATGCACATGGGTTTGAGTGCTACAAAAATGCGTTACAAACGTGCTCTAGATAAATTACGTGAGAAATTTGCGGGCGAGACTGAAACTTAGTGCGTGGCAAATATCTCTTACGTGTAGGCAAGTTCTGTTAGACTTGTCGCCGAGTTGTCCCCCGGTTTGTGGGACTGCTTTACAATCACCAGATGGGGATTTAACGGATGAAACTGAAAAACACCTTGGGCTTGGCCATTGGTTCTCTTATTGCCGCTACTTCTTTCGGCGTTCTGGCACAAGGCCAAGGCGCAGTTGAAGGCGAGCTGTTCTACAAGAAGCAGTACAACGATAGCGTCAAGCACATCGAAGACGGCTTCAATCCTGGCGCTCGCATCGGTTACTTCCTGACCGACGACCTGTCCTTGAACCTGTCCTACGACAAGACCAACCACACCCGTTCGAACGACGGTACTGGTAACCAGAAGATCAAAGGCGATACCGGCAGCCTGGTTGCCCAGTATCACTTCGGTCAAGCTGGCGTAGACAGCCTGCGTCCATACGTAGAAGGCGGCTTCGGTCACCAGAGCCGTACCAACGTTCAGGCTGACGGCCACAGCGGTCGCGACCAGACTACCTTCGCTACCGTTGGTACCGGCGTGAAGTACTACTTCACCAACAACCTGTACGCTCGTGCCGGTGTTGAAGCTGACTACGGTCTGGACAACGGCAAGTGGGACTACTCCGCACTGGTTGGCCTGGGCGTGAACTTCGGCGGTAACGCTGGCGCAGCTGCTCCAGCTCCTACCCCAGCACCAGCTCCAGAGCCAACTCCAGAGCCAGAAGCTCCAGTTGCTCAGGTTGTTCGTGTTGAGCTGGACGTTAAGTTCGACTTCGACAAGGCCGTTGTTAAGCCTAACAGCTACGGCGACGTGAAAAACCTGGCCGACTTCATGGCTCAGTACCCAGCTACCAACGTAGAAGTTGCTGGTCACACTGACTCCGTAGGTCCAGACGCTTACAACCAGAAGCTGTCCCAGCGTCGTGCTGACGCTGTTAAGCAAGTCCTGGTTAAAGACGGCGTGGCTCCTAGCCGTGTAACTGCTGTAGGTTACGGCGAATCCCGCCCAGTTGCTGACAACGCAACTGAAGCTGGTCGTGCTGTTAACCGTCGCGTAGAAGCGTCGGTTGAAGCTACCGCTCAGTAATTACTGAGATGTAGAAAAAACCCGGCTTCGGCCGGGTTTTTTTTCGCCTGGAGTTTGTCTCAGGCGCTGACTGCGGTAGCGACGTAAGCCGTCTGCTCGGTGGCTGCAACATGGCCGATCACCAGAATCGCGGGGCTCTTCAAGGCAAATGCCTGGGCGTCTTCATGCATCCGCGACAGCTGGCTGCGGCATTCGCGCTGTTGGGGCAGTGATGCATTCTCGATCATCGCCACCGGCATATCTGCCGCCATCCCACCTTCCAGCAATTGCTTGCGAATCTCCTCCAGCTTGGCCACTCCCATATACACCACCAATGTCGTCCCGCCTTCCGCCAGCGCGCGCCAATTAAGGCTGCTGTCGTCCTGGGTATGGGCCGTGACCAGGGTCACACCGCGGCTGACGCCACGCAACGTCAGTGGAATCGCGCAATTCGTTGCGCCCGCCAGCCCGGCGGTAATCCCGTTGACCAACTCTACTTCGACGCCGCGTTCGCGCAGCCACATGGCTTCTTCGCCACCGCGCCCGAAAATGCATGGGTCACCCCCCTTTAGCCGCACCACGCATTTGCCTTGGCGGGCGTAACGCAGCATCAGGCGGTGGATGAAGTCCTGCGGGGTCGAGCGGCAGCCGCCGCGTTTGCCAACCGTGATCACTCGCGCCTTGGCGCAATGCTCCAGCACCGCCGGGTTGACCAAGTCATCGATCAGTACCACATCGGCTTCGTGCATGGCCCGTACAGCCTTGAGGGTCAACAACTCCGGGTCGCCAGGGCCCGCGCCCACCAGCCAGACTTTCGCGTTCATGGGTTTTTCCTCGTCTAGAGCTGACGTCAGCTGTGAAAGAGTGAATACAGAAGAATCAGATTGATCAGCATCGAGACCAGGCCCAAGGTGCGCCACACCTTCAACGGTTCGCGCTCCAGCAGAGGCCTGGGACGGATGCTCAGTTCCTGGCGGTCAGCCTGTTCCAGCACCCGCAACCATTCCTCGGCGGTTTCGTAGCGATGCGCCGGCTGTGCGGCCACAGCCCGTTCGAGGCTCAGGGGCAGCCAATCCGGGAGGTCCGAGCGATAGCGGTTGGCGCTGACAGCCTGGGCAAATCGAGGCCGTTGGAAAGCTTCGATTTCCCCGTAGGGATAGTGCCCGGTCAGCAGGTAATACAGGGTGACGCCAACGCTGTATAAATCCTGTTGGGCTGTGGGACGGTCACCATTGAACGCTTCGGGCGCGATAAAACTCGGGGTCCCAGGCAGCACATGGGCTCGGTCCTCCGAAAGACCCGGACAGTAGGCCAGACCGAAATCCAGCACGCGCAATTCACCGTCATCCCCCAGCAGCAGGTTTTCCGGCTTGATGTCGCGGTGCAGGATCTGCCGTCGATGCAGCATGCCCACTGCGCGCAGCAAACGCTCGGCCACGGACTGCCATTGCGCCAGGGGCAATGGGCCCTGGTGCTGAAACAGCTCGGCCAGGGTTTGCCCTGGGTATTCACGCATCACGTAGTACAAGTGCTGGCGCCCGCTCGCGGCATGCACTTCAGGAAATGCGCGCCCGGCTACCCGCCGCAGAAACCACTCTTCCGAGAGCAATGCCTGGCCGGCGTCGCTGTCGTCGTCGCGGCTCAGTGGCAGGGTTTTCAGCAACCAGGGTTGCTGTTGGGCATCGCGCACCCGGTACAGCAATGATTGCCTGCTTTGCGCCAGCACGGCGTCCACGTGCCAGCCTTCGAAGTGTTGCCCTGTTTTCAGCAGCGGTGGCAAGGGCCACTGCTGCAGTTGCACCAAGGCATCGCCGAGCGTAGCGGCGCCGAGCGTGTCGACACGCACCAGCAAGGCGCTGGCATTGTCCTGGCTGCCCGCCAGGTGTGCGGCATTGACCAGCGTAGTTACCGCCAGGTCCAGGTCGGCTTGTTCGCGCAGGATCGCGCTGATGCTGTGATCGCCCAGGGTGGCCCATACGCCGTCGCTGAGCAGCAGGAAGCACTCACCTTCGCGCAATTGACCGTCGAGAAAATCCAGCACCAGATGTTGATCCAGGCCGAGGGCACGCTTGAGCACGTGCTGCATGCCCGGCTGTTCCCACACATGGTCTTCGCTGATGCGCTGCAACTCACCGTCCAGCCAGCGATACGCCCGGCAATCGCCGACATGGGCCAGGGTGAAACGCTGGCCGCGAAAGACCAAGGCGCTGAGGGTGGTCAGCAACGGCTGGCCGCCGCCATTGGCCTGCAACCAGCGGTTTTGCGCCAGCAGCAGGCGCTCCAATGCCTGCGCCACGCCCCAGGTTTGCGGTGTGGCGTAGTAATCCAGGGCCAGGGCCTGCAAAGTCGAGCGTGCGGCCAGGCCGCCGTCGGCGCACTGGCTCACACCGTCGGCCATGGCGCACAGGTAACCTTTGCTCGCCGCCAGTTCCGCTGCGGGGGTGACAACCCGCAGCGCATCCTGGTTTTCCGCCCGTGGGCCGATGGCGCTGGCATGGGCGACGCTCAGTTGCAGGCTCATCAGACGCGTGCAGCGGTCACTGCGGCCGAACCCCAAGTGGTTCTCCAGCGACGCTTGACGCCATGCAGGCCGAACCAGGCCAGTACGCCCAGGCTGGCGAACAGCCACAAGGCCAGTTGATAGCTACCGGTGCTTTGCTTGATCGCGCCCATGCCCGCCGCCAGGGCGAAACCGCCGATGCCGCCGGCCATGCCGATCAAGCCGGTCATTACGCCGATCTCACGCCGGAAACGCTGTGGCACCAACTGGAACACGGCGCCATTGCCCGCACCCAGACCGAGCATGGTGCAGACGAAGAGCGCCAGTGCCGCGTAGGAGCTGGGCAGGTTGAAACCCACTGCCGCAATGCAGATCGCCGCAACGCTGTACATGCCCAGCAGGGTGCGGATCCCGCCGAAACGGTCGGCCAGGGCGCCGCCAAGTGGACGCATCAGGCTGCCACCGAACACGCAGGCAGCGGTGTAGTAGCCGGCAGTCATGGGGCTCAGGCCGTATTGGTCGTTGAAATAGCCGGGCAGGGCACTCGCCAGGCCGATAAAGCCGCCGAAGGTCACGCTGTAGAAAAACATGAACCACCAACTGTCGCGGTCACCCAGGGCCTTGAAGTAGTCGGCCATGGACTTGGCTTTCGGCCGCTCGGGTGCGTTGCGTGCCAGCCAGGCGAAGACGATCAGCGTCAGGATCAGCGGAATCAGCGCGAAGCCGAACACATTGCTCCAGCCAAATGCGGCCGCCAGCACGGGGGCCAGCAGGGCAGCGAACACCGTGCCCGAGTTACCGGCACCGGCGATACCCATGGCCTTGCCTTGGTGTTCGGCCGGGTACCACTGGGATGCCAGCGGCAGCGCCACCGCAAAGGATGCGCCGGCCATGCCGAGGAACAGCCCCAGCAACAAGGCTTGTTCGTAGCTGTGAATCCCCAGTTTCCAAGCGCCGAACAATGCGACGATCACAATCACCTGGCCGATCAGCCCGGCGGTCTTGGGCGACAGCTTGTCCGCCAGCATGCCCATCAGAAAGCGCAGCACCGCGCCGGCCAGGATCGGCGTCGCCACCATCAGGCCGCGTTGCTGGGTGGTCAGGTGCAGGTCGGCGGCAATCTGCACCGCCAGGGGGCCCAACAAATACCAGACCATGAAGCTCAGGTCGAAATACAGGAACGCGGCAAACAGGGTCGGGGTGTGCCCGGATTTCCAGAAGCTTGATTTCATCACGCACCTCAACGGTTGGGAGTCTTGTAAGAAGGCCTGGTGATGGAGCCGCCGGCTGAGGCCGCCCCACCGGCCCCGTGCTACGGGGGCCAAAACAAAAAAACGCCGCCACCGGGTTCGCGAGGGCAAACCGGGTGTGCGACGTCTTTGTCGTGAAGGGGCAACCGCCGTTGGTTACCTGTGATGATTACTTAGCAAGTCCTGCGCCAACATGCTGGCCGTAGTTACCGTCTTATCCAACACATGCTACGGATGTTTAACCGAGCAGTTCGCTCATGGCGATAATCTGCTCCGCCACCTGAATCAGTTTCTGCTGGCGGCTCATGGCCTGGCGGCGCATCAGGGTGTAGGCCTCTTCCTCATTGCAGGCCTTCATTTTCATCAACATGCCCTTGGCCAACTCAATGCGCTTGCGCTCCGCCAACTGCTGGTCCCGCGCCTGGAGCTGGGCGCGCAAGGCCTGGTCGCTCTCGAAGCGGGCCATGGCCACATCGAGGATCGGTTGCAGGCGCTGGGCCTGAATGCCTTCGACGATGTAGGCGCTGACCCCGGACTTGATCGCCTGGCGCATCACGTCGGGGTCATGCTCGTCGGTAAACATCACAATGGGCCGGGGCTGGTCGCGGCTGACCAGCACCACCTGCTCCATCACGTCGCGGCCCGGTGACTCGGTATCGATCAGGATGACGTCCGGGCGCACCGTTTCGACGCGCGCAGGCAGGTCGATGGTCAGGCCGGATTCATCGATCACCTCGAAGCCGGCCTCGATCAGCGCCGTGCGCAGGCGGCCGACCTTGCGCGGGGTGTCGTTGATTAACAGGATTCGCAGCATGGATGTCCCCTGTCAGCGCAAGGCTTGGCGGCTGGTAGGATCGACCATGGCATGCAGGCGGAAGCTGCGCGCGTAGCCGGCGGGGTCCGAGCCGTCCCAGATTTTGCCGTCGATCAGTTGGCTGCTGCGCATGTCCTGGCCGTTGTTGCCGAGGCCCAGTGCCTCGGCTGCCTGACGATACAGCGCCAGCTGTTGCACTTGGCGAGCAACGCCCAGGTAATCAGGGTCTTCGCGCAGCAGGCCCCAGCGTCGAAACTGGGTCATGAACCACATGCCATCGGAGAGGTAGGGCAAGTTGACCTCGCCATCGGCAAAAAAACGCAGGGCATGGGGGTCCTGCCACTGGTTGCCCAGGCCGTCGTCATAGGCGCCCAGCAAGCGCGGCTCGATGCAGTCGAGCGGGGCATCGAGGTACTCGCGGCCGCTGAGCAATTGTGCGGTGGAGCGACGGTTTTCGGTGTTTTGCTCGATAAAGCGGCTGGCCTCCAGGATCGCCATCACCAGCACGCGGGCGGTGTTGGGATACTGGTCGACAAAGGCCTGGGTGCAGCCGAGCACCTTTTCCGGATGGTTCGGCCAGATCGCCTGGGTGGTCGCCAGGGTAAAGCCCTGGTTTTGCTTTACGGCACTGGCGCACCAGGGCTCGCCGACACAAAAGCCATCGATACGCCCGGCCTGCAGGTGCGCGACCATTTGCGGGGGCGGTACCACGACGCTGTCCACATCCTGTAGCGGATGAATGCCTTGGCTCGCCAGCCAGTAGTACAACCACATGGCGTGAGTGCCTGTGGGAAAGGTCTGGGCGAAAGTCAGTTTTGTTCGGCTTTGGTGCACGTGGCGGTCCAGTGCTTCAGGAGTGATCACTCCCTGCTGTTGCAGGCTGTGGGACAGGTTGATGCTTTGACCGTTCTGGTTCAGCCCCATCAGTACTGCCATGTCGGTAGGCGCGACGCCGCCAATGCCCAAGTGCACTGCGTACACCAACCCGTACAGGCTGTGGGCGGCATCCAGTTCGCCGCTGACCAGTTTGTCCCGCAGGTTGGCCCATGAAGGTTGGCGCTTGAGGTTCAAGGTCAAGCCATAAGGCTGTGCGAAGCCTTGGGTCGCCGCCACCACCAGGGATGCGCAATCGCTCAAGGCCATGAAGCCCAGGTCAAGGCTGCTCTTCTCCGGGGCATCACTGCCGTTGACCCAGGCCAGCGGGTCGTTCATCGGGCTGTTGCCAACCGAATCGTTCATCAACACCTACCTTTTCTTTCAAAAAAAAGCGTCGTTCCCTCAGATGGCGATGCAAGGCCATTGCGGGTAACGACGCCTTTGTCCGTAAGCCCGCTCCGCCGTTGGTGCGCGCTCTGATACAGAGTCCATAGCAAGGCACATGCCACGGGCCGATGGGCGCCGCCGGCCGTCAACTTTCCATCAAGATTGAAAATCGGCTGCCTCTCAGTATGGCCGCTTCTTACTGCCAGGCCGCCCAGGAAATCCAAGGTGTACGCTCACTTTTCCGTAACGACTCCCTGTCTCTGGCTGCTGTTTGCTGCGCTGATGCTGGGAAGTGTCGATGCCCAGGGCGAAACCTACCAGGCGCAGGACGAGAGCCTGCACACCGTTTTTACCGCCTTGTCCGTGCCTATGGGCCTGCCCATCGTCGTGAGCAGTGAAGTGGCGCGCATACGCATCAGCGAGGTCATTGACCTCGATACGCCGCAACAGGCCTTGGAGACGCTTTCACAGCAATACGGCTTGATCTGGTACAGCGATGGGCAGGCGCTCTACCTCTACGCCGTCAGCGAGGCAAAAAGCCTGGCGGTGGTGTTGCGGCATATATCGGTCGACAGGTTTCGTGGCTTCATGCGCCGCTCGGGACTTGATGAAACACGTTACCCCCTGCGCGTGAGCGGGACGCGGACATTCCATGTGTCCGGGCCACCCCATTATGTCGACCAGGTCTTGCGTCTGGCCCAGTTGATGGATCGCGAGCGGGCTGAATTGCACGTAGGTAACCAGGCGTTTGCTGTCGTTCAGGTACTCAACACCCATGTGGCAGACCGAGGGTATGCCATGGGCGACGAAAAGGTCACGGTGCCGGGCATCGCATCGACGATCGACACCCTGTTGGGTTCTGAACAGAAGGGAGCGCTGGCCGACAAGAGCCTGGTAGTGATCGCCTATCCGGATACCAACAGCCTGCTGATCAAGGGCAAGCCTGCGCAACTGGCTCTCATCGAACGCCTGGTGGCGGAGTTGGACACACCCAAGCGTTCTATCGAAGTCTCGCTGTGGATGGTGGACGTGGACCGTGATGAACTGAAAAAGCTGGGCTTTGACTGGGACAAGGACGCGAAGGCCCAGGCCACGCGAATTCTGGAGCCGATGGACGATAACCGCTTGATGGCGCAAATAGCCACGCTGGAGCGCCGGCGGCGAGCAAGGGTGATGACGTTGCCGGTAATTCTCACCCAAGAGAATGTGCCGGCCGTGTTTCAGGATAACCATACCTTCTACCTGCCGGCTCCCGGAGCTGACCATGCTGATTGGAAGCCCGTGCAATATGGCTCCCAGGTCAGCGTGCTGCCGCGTTTTGCCGAAGCGAATCAGATCGAGATGCTTCTCCATGTCGAGGATGATCGACAACTGAGCCAGGCGGGGCGGCGTGGTAAACCGACAGCGGTCGGGCGGGTGAGTGTCAGCAGTGTGGTAAGGGTGCCGCAGGGCAAGCGCCTGTGGCTGGGAGCGTTCAGCCGTGAGGCACATGAGTCGGGACGCAGCGCCGATTCAACTGGCCCGGCCAAGGTTCGCCTGTTTGTGATTCAGGCCCGGGCCGTGGGGAGCGAGTTGGAAGCGTTGGCGACAGGCGTCGGCGCACCACCGTTGAGTGCGGCGCAATACGAGCGCGTGCAACGTGCATTTGTACGCCCGGGTCGCGATAGCTCTCCGTGAATAAGGTGTTGACCCATGCATTTGGAAATTCTTCTACAGGAACAACTAATCAGCCGCAGGCGCCTGGCAGCCTTTGCTCCTGGGAAGGTGCTGCCATTGTCGCCAGGCATTATCCACTGCGTGGAGGTTCGGGTTAATGGCCGGTTGCTCGCATTGGGCGAGTTGGTGCAACTGGAGGACCGGTTGGGGGTTGAGTTGCACGAGGTCTATAAGAGGGGAGCGTCTGGTGTGTGTGGGTGAAGAGTCTTACAGGGGGTGGCTAAAAAGCGTTGGTTGTATGGGTTTTTTCCTAGCGTGGGCTGCAAAGCGGTTTTTTATAGTCGTGATGTGGGCGAAAGAGCCAGTACTGGAAAATAAGGACTTCAATGTCAGTAGTCGGATGTCGAGGTAGATATGGCCGTCGTGAATGATGAATTGACGGCGACTTCCCTGCTCTTTTCCCAGTGGACGCTGCATGGCGACGGTCGCCTGACCGGCGACGGCAGCGATGTCCAGTTGCCACCCAAGGAGCTGCATGTTTTGCGGCTGCTGCTGGTCTCTGGCGGTGTGCTGATGAGCAAGGACCGTTTGCTGGAGTTGGCCTGGCCCCAGGGGGAGGTCGCCGAGGAGTCGCTGACCCGTTGCATTTACTCGCTGCGAAAGCATCTTGGCGCTGACAAGGGGTTTATCAAGACCATCTATGGTCGTGGGTATCGCTTTACATGCCCGGTGAAGGCTGAGCAGCATGGGCACGGGCCTATGGATACCGTGCAGTATGTGTGTTCGGCCTGTGGCCAAGTCAGTCATGGCTGAGTTCTGGCGCAGGTTGCTGTTGCTTGGCCTGATGACGAGCGGCAACCAGGCACTGGCCTATTGCTGGGAGGAAACCGCCCATCGCTACGATATCGAGCCGGAATTGCTACAGGCTATCGCCGCCGTGGAGTCGGATTTTCGCCCGGATGCGATGAACTACGCGAACGGTAATGGCACACGGGATATCGGCCTGATGCAGATCAACAGTATCCATTTGCCTCGCCTGCTCAAGCTGGGTATCACCGAGGAAAGGCTGTTGAGTGAACCCTGTCTGTCGGTGGAAGTCGGGGCCTCCATACTCGCCGAGTTTATCCAGCGTTTTGGCTACAACTGGACGGCTGTGGGTTCCTACAATGTCGGGCCCGGCTCCGGCCCTCAGCGCGACGTGTTGCGCATGCGCTATGCAGAAAAAATCTGGGCACGTTATGAGACCCTGGTACAGCAGCGCTACTGACGTTTGGGCGGCTCGCCTCGCGTGTACCCCGTCACCCCGGCTATAATCGCGGCCACCTTTCGCCGCCATCCGAGTCTAGCCCGCCCATGTATACCCTGGCCCGCCAGCTGTTGTTCAAACTCTCCCCGGAAACCTCCCACGATCTGTCCCTGGACCTGATCGGCGCCGGTGGCCGCCTGGGGCTCAATGGCCTGGTATGCAAGGCACCGGCAAAAATGCCGGTGTCAGTGATGGGGCTCGACTTTCCCAACCCGGTCGGATTGGCCGCCGGCTTGGACAAGAACGGCGCGGCCATCGATGGCTTCGCGCAACTGGGTTTCGGTTTTGTGGAGATCGGCACCGTGACGCCGCGCCCGCAGCCGGGTAACCCCAAGCCACGGATCTTCCGCCTGCCGGAAGCCGAGGCGATCATCAATCGCATGGGTTTCAACAACCTGGGCGTCGATCACCTGCTTTCGCGTGTCGAGGCCGCGAAGTACACGGGCATCCTGGGCATCAACATTGGCAAGAATTTCGACACCCCGGTCGAGCGTGCGGTGGATGACTACCTGATCTGCCTGGACAAGGTCTACACCCACGCCAGTTATGTCACCGTCAACGTCAGTTCCCCCAACACCCCGGGCCTGCGCAGCCTGCAGTTCGGCGATTCGCTCAAGCAATTGCTCGAAGCCCTGCGCCAGCGCCAGGAAGACCTGGCCGTGCGCCATGGCAAGCGCGTGCCGCTGGCAATCAAGATTGCCCCGGACATGAGCGACGAAGAAACCGTGCTGGTGGCCCAGGCCCTGGTGGATTCGGGCATGGACGCGGTGATTGCGACCAACACCACCCTCAGCCGTGTCGGCGTCGAAGGCTTGGCCCATGGCGATGAAGCGGGTGGCCTGTCGGGCGCGCCGGTGCGGGACAAGAGCACCCATATCGTCAAGGTGCTGGCCGCTGAGCTGGCCGGACGTTTGCCGATCATCGCGGTGGGCGGCATCACCGAAGGCAAGCATGCAGCCGAGAAGATCGCTGCGGGTGCCAGCCTGGTGCAGTTGTACTCGGGTTTTATTTACAAAGGCCCGGCGTTGATTCGCCAGTCGGTGGATGCGATTGCGGCCAGCGGGCTTGCCCCGCGTGGGGCTGCGCAGCGGCCCTGAAACCAGGCAGCGCATTTCTATCTGAAAGACTGAGTGGATCTTATTGGGGCTGCTTCGCAGCCCTACGCGAGGCAAGCCCGCTCACCACAATAAAAGGACAATCACAATAAAAAGGGCTCCATAAAGGAGCCCCCTGGGCCGAAGCCCGCCGCCTGGATAGGGCGTGCGTGGTTAAGTCGTTACATATTCGTGGTGGTGTCGGAATTAATGCCCTTGATTAGCCGACGGCGTGAAGTTCGTTGAGTCTGTGGATGCCCGCAGTGCCAGTCATACCGTCCCAGTTGTCGCCGCGTCCTTCTCGCCAGCCGTTGATCCAGGCTTGGCGTACCGACGGTAGAGTAAATGGGCAAAGCTCACGGGATTTGCCATGAACGCCATATTGATATCCGCGTAAAAATGCTCTTTCCAACGGATCACGCTTAAGTCTTCTCATAGGGTGTTTCCCTCACTTGTTGACTGTCTTGATATCCTTCGGCCTCGTCTGAGGCCGGGCAGAGTTTTTCTGCCGTTGGTGGGCTCGCTGCCGGCGTGGCGAGCCTAGGTGTCGGCGTCGTTACGGCGCCAACCTGTGTTGAGTTCTAACCAATAGGTCACATGGATTCAATGATCGTTTTGTCATAAGCACGTAACGATAACGATGCTATAGCCATAAGCTGGGATGGCTTTTCGCCCCATTTGTTGGGCAAAGCCAGCTATGATGCACCCTGCAAAGAGGATGGGTTTAAACCTTTAGTGAGAATGCCCACTGGTTGCAGTCGGTTATTATTCGACGAAGGGTCGGAATATTTCTTTTTGTTGCGTCAAATTCTCTCCCTGCCCTGTCAATAAAGGCCCCAGTGCCCGTCTGACGGGGTGGAACGGCACATTCGTGCCACGCGAGCACTCTTCAAGAAAAGTGCTTGCTTGAAAACCGAGCCGGCGATGCGTCGCCCGTTCATTTATTGCTGAAAAGCCTGGAATGCCCCATGTCGGACCGTTTTGAACTCTTCCTCACCTGCCCCAAGGGCCTCGAAGGCCTGCTGATCGAGGAAGCCGTCGGGCTTGGCCTTGAGGAAGCCCGCGAGCACACTTCGGCCGTGCGCGGTATGGCCGACATGGAAACCGCCTATCGCCTGTGCCTCTGGTCGCGCCTGGCCAACCGTGTGTTGCTGGTGCTCAAGCGCTTTCCCATGAAGGACGCCGAAGACCTCTACCACGGCGTGCTGGATATTGAATGGGCCGATCACATGGTCTCTGACGGTACCCTGGCGGTGGAATTCAGCGGTCACGGCTCAGGCATCGACAACACCCACTTCGGCGCGCTGAAGGTCAAGGATGCGATCGTCGACAAGCTGCGCACCCCGAGCGGCGAACGCCCGTCCATCGACAAGATTAACCCGGACCTGCGCATCCACCTGCGCCTGGACCGTGGCGAAGCCATCCTGTCCCTCGACCTGTCCGGCCACAGCCTGCACCAGCGCGGCTACCGCCTGCAGCAGGGCGCCGCGCCGTTGAAGGAAAACCTGGCGGCGGCGATCCTGATTCGTGCCGGCTGGCCGCGCATTGCTGCCGAAGGCGGCGCGCTGACTGACCCGATGTGCGGCGTAGGTACCTTCCTGGTGGAAGGCGCGATGATCGCCGCCGACATGGCGCCCAACCTGAATCGCGAATTGTGGGGCTTCACCACCTGGCTGGGTCACGTCCCGGCGTTGTGGAAGAAGCTGCACACCGAGGCCACTGAACGCGCAGCCATCGGCATGAACAAGCCGCCGTTGTGGGTGCGTGGCTATGAAGCCGACCCGCGCCTGATCCAGCCTGCACGCAACAACATTGAGCGCGCCGGTCTGAGCCATTGGATCAAGGTGTACCAGGGCGAAGTGGGCACCTTCGAGCCGCGCCCGGACCAGAACCAGAAAGGCCTGGTGATCTGCAACCCGCCCTACGGCGAGCGTTTGGGTGACGAAGCCAGCCTGTTGTATCTCTACCAGAACCTTGGCGAACGTTTGCGCCAGGCGTGCATGGGCTGGGAAGCGGCGGTGTTCACCGGCGCGCCGGACCTGGGCAAGCGCATGGGCATCCGCAGCCACAAGCAGTATTCGTTCTGGAACGGCGCATTGCCGTGCAAATTGCTGCTGATCAAGGTCAACCCGGATCAGTTCGTCACCGGCGAGCGTCGTACCCCGGAACAGCGCCAGGCTGAACGTGAGCAGGCCGTTTACGACCAAGCCCCGGTCGAGCCACAAGAGCGCCAGTACAACAAGAACGGCAACCCGATCAAGCCAGCCCCGGCCCCTGTGGTCGAGCAGGCGCGCCTGAGCGAAGGCGGGCAGATGTTCGCCAACCGCCTGCAAAAGAACCTCAAGCTGCTGGGCAAGTGGGCCAAGCGTGAAGGCGTGGATTGCTATCGCGTGTACGACGCCGATATGCCCGAATACTCCATGGCCATCGACCTGTACCACGATTGGGTTCACGTGCAGGAATACGCCGCGCCCAAATCCATTGATCCGGAAAAAGCCTCGGCCCGCATGTTCGATGCCCTGGCCGCCATTCCCCAGGCACTGAACATCGACAAGAGCCGCGTGGTGGTCAAACGTCGCGAGCGCCAGAGCGGTACCAAGCAGTACGAGCGCCAGAGTGCTCAGGGCAAGTTCACCGAGGTCAGCGAAGGCGGCGTCAAGCTGCTGGTCAACCTCACCGACTACCTGGACACCGGTCTGTTTCTCGATCACCGTCCGATGCGCATGCGTATTCAGAAGGAAGCGGCCGGCAAGCGTTTCCTCAACCTGTATTGCTACACCGCCACCGCCAGTGTGCACGCAGCCAAGGGCGGCGCGCGCAGCACCACCAGTGTCGACCTGTCCAAGACCTACCTGGACTGGGCCCGCCGCAACTTCTCCCTCAACGGTTTCTCCGACAAGAACCGCCTGGAGCAGGGTGACGTGATGGCCTGGCTGGACGCCAGCCGCGATGAGTTCGACATGATCTTCATCGACCCGCCGACCTTCTCCAACTCCAAGCGCATGGAAGGCATCTTCGACGTCCAGCGCGACCACGTGCAGTTGCTCGACCTGGCCATGGCGCGCCTGGCACCGGGCGGCGTGCTGTATTTCTCGAACAACTTCCGCAAGTTCCAGCTGGAGGACAACCTCAGCGAACGCTATGCGGTCGAGGAAATCAGCGACAAGACCATCGATCCGGACTTTGCGCGTAATGCGAAGATCCACCGGGCATGGAAAATCATGGCTCGCTGATCGGCGCTAAGAAAAAGCCGCGAGCCTGGATTATTCCGGGCTTGCGGCTTTTTTACGCTGGTCAAACCCTGGGCCGATAGCTATAACTTAAGGCCTAGCCAAAGTGACACCTCCCGCAGGCTGGCGTTGTGAGTGCTGCCTATGCCGTTGCAAGCCGTTCGCCCGAAAATTCTAGGCTTTATCAGTGAGCAGGCGTCGGCTTGGCTGGTGGCATTGGTGGTGTTATTGGCAGGTTTCGCGCTGACGGCAGTCATCGCCTGGGCCGCCTCCGACCTCTATCAGCAACAGGTGCGCCAGCGCTTTCAGTTGCTGGTCAACGAGCGTTACACCCGCTTGCAGGAACGCTTCGAGGATCAGGAACAACGCCTGAACAGCCTGCGGCGATTCTTCGTCAATTCCGATGACGTGTCCCGCGAAGAGTTCGATGGGTTTGCCCAGCCGTTGTTATTGCGCGCCCGTGCCTACTCCTGGGCGCCCCGCGTGTTTCGCGAACAGCGCAGACAGTTTGAGCAAGAAGTGTCCCGCCAGCGTGGGGTGCCCTTCGTCATCCGTGAGTTAAATAGCGCCGGAGGACTGACCCCTGCGCCCGAGCGTGATGAATACGTGCCGGTGCTCTACAGCCAGACCCAAAGCCTGCTGGGCACACCCCTGGGCTTTGACCTGCTGGCCCAGCCCTTGCGACGCTCGGCCCTTGAACGTGCGCAAAAGAGCGGCAAGCTGGCGGTGTCCCAACCGATGCAACTGGTGGGGGTCGAGCCGGCTTATGCCATGGGTGTATTACTGGTCGCGCCGGTGAGTCACCTACCCACGTCCGAGCTGTCCAAAAATGAGCCCTACGGTTATGTGATGGCGGTGATCAGCATGCGCCAACTGGTCGCCGATGGATTGCCCAAAGCGGAGCGGGACAACCTGGTGATGCAGATCGTCGACACCTCCGACCTGCAATCGCGTGTGCTCTTCGAGTCCGGCAATGCCGTGGCCAACAGCGACCTCGCTGGCGCGCGCCGCCTGACCCTGGGCGACCATGTGTACGCCCTGAGCCTGCGCCCGAGCCAGGTATTCGAGCAGACCAATCATTCCTCGCTGTCCACGATCCTGACCATGGGTGGCCTGCTCAGCCTGCTGCTCAGCGCCTTGCTCTATGTGTTGGTAAGCCAGCGCCAGCGCGCGTTGAAACTGGTGGAGCAACGCACTGTGCAGTTGCGTTTGCGTGAGCAGGAACTGCGCGGTGCCCACGGCCAGTTGCGCAGTGTGCTGAATGCCGCTACCCAAGTGGCGATCATCGCCACTGACCTGCGGGGTGTCATCAATACTTTCAACGCCGGTGCCGAGCAGATGCTGGGGTTCCCGGCCGAGCAGGTGGTGGGCAGGCTGACCCTGGAAAGCCTGCACTTGGCGGTCGAGCTGGAGGCACGCTCGGCCAGCCTGAGCGTGACCCTGGGCAAGCGTATCCCTGCGAGCCAGGCCATGCTGGTTGAAAGCCCCGACAACCTGCACGAAGCCCGGGAGTGGACCTTGGTCCGCCAGGATGGCAGCCAGTTGATCGTGAACATGTTGGCCACCGTATTGCTGGATGACCATGGTCTGTGGATCGGTCACCTGGCCATTTACCTGGATGTTACCGAGCAGAAACGCGCCTACGAGGCCCTGTCGGCACGGGACCGCCTGCTCAAGAAACTCAGCGCCCACGTGCCCGGCGGTATCTTCCAATTCACCCTTGAGCCCCAGGGCAACTGGCGTTTCATCTACGCCAGCGATGGTATGCGCGACATCTATGAAATCGAGGTCAACGCGTTGCAACGAGATGCGACGAAGGTCTTCGAACGGATCCATCCGTTGGATGCGGAGCGGGTACGGGCGTCGATTCGTTTGTCGGCGTTGCAGTTGAGCCATTGGCGCGAAGAGTATCGGGTGCTGTTGCCCCAACGTGGCCTGCGCTGGATTCGTGGCGAGGCCACGCCGGAAGAATTACCGGGGGGCGGTACGCTGTGGCATGGCTACGTGTCGGATATTTCCGATCTCAAGCGGGTAGAAGAAGAACTGCGGGCGCTGTCCATTACCGATTCCCTGACCGGCATTCACAACCGCCGCTATTTCCAGGATCGCCTCAGGGTCGAGATGGCCAGGCTCAACCGGACCTCGGGGACGCTGTCGGTGATCATGCTCGATATCGATCACTTCAAGCGTATAAACGACCAGCACGGGCATGCAGTCGGCGACGGGGTGTTACAGGAGTTGTGCAAGCGCATCGGTCAACGTCTGCGCCGCACCGATGTATTCTGCCGCCTGGGGGGCGAGGAGTTTATGGTGCTGTGCCCCAACACCGGCGGCGAGCAGGCATATGGCCTGGCCATGGAGTTGTGGCAATCGCTGCGCAGCCTGCCGATGGAGCCGGTGGGCATCGTCACCGCCAGCTTTGGGGTGGCCAGCTGGCGGGTGGATGAAGGCATCGATGGGCTGTTATTGCGTGCCGACTCGGCGGTGTATTTGGCCAAGCAGGCGGGCAGGGACCGGGTGGAGCCGGAGAGGGTATGAGCTTGAAAGGTATGTGGGAGGAGGGCTCCCGATGGCGCAGTGTCAGTCAACCTGGCTGCGACTGCTTCATCGCCATCGGGGTAAGCCCCCTCCCATAGTGTCCTATAGCACCGGTGAAGGCGCCGCCAGCTTCGGCTGGCGGTACAGATCCAGCAGCACCTGGTCCAGCACCGACGAAGCGCCCCACGGCTTCGGGTCGTTGAGGATCGCCACCACCGCCCAAGTGTTGCCGTTGTTGTCGCGGCTGAACCCGGCAATGGCACGCACAGTGTTCAACGTACCGGTCTTGACGTGGGCTTCGCCGCGCATGGCGGTGGTCTTCAGGCGTTTGCGCATGGTGCCGTCGGTGCCGGCGATCGGCATCGAGCTGATGTATTCCGCAGCGTAGGGGCTTTTCCAGGCGGCTTGCAGCATGGCGGCCATCTCGCGGGCGCTGACCCGTTCGGCACGGGACAGGCCCGAACCGTTCTCCATCACCAGGTGTGGCGCGGTGATGCCTTTCTTCGCCAGCCACTGGCGCACCACACGTTGCGCGGCCTTGGCATCGTCGCCGTCGGCATCGTTGCGGAACTGTGCACCCAGGCTCAGGAACAACTGCTGAGCCATGGTGTTGTTACTGTATTTGTTGATGTCGCGGATGATTTCCGCCAGGTCCGGCGAAAACGCGCGGGCCAGCACCTTGGCATCCTTGGGCACCGGCGCCTGGATGTCACGGCCCTGGATGCTGCCGCCCAGTTCCTGCCAGATCGCCCGCACCGCACCCGCGGTGTAAGTGGCGTGGTCCAGCAGCGACAAGTAGGTCTGCGAGCTGCAGCCATCGGCCAGTTGGCCGCTGACGGTGACCGTCATACTGCCATCGGCGCCTGTGACCGGGTTGTAGCGTACGTCGCCGGTGCACTGCTTGGCGTTGGAGGCCTTGACCTGGTTGTCGATGCGGATGCTGGCAATCGGCGGCTCGACCGAGACGAGCACGCGGCCCGAATCGTTACGGGTCACAAAGCGCAGGGCCTTGAGGTTGACCAGCAGGGCGTCGGGCTTGACCAGGAACGGTTTGTTCTCGTCGTTGCCGTCATCATTGAATTCCGGCAACTGCGGTTGGTTGAAGAAACTGCGGTCCAGCACCAGGTCGCCAGTGACTTGCTGTACGCCATTGGCCCGCAGGTCGCGCATAAGCAGCCAGAGTTTTTCCATATTCAGCTTGGGGTCGCCGCCGCCCTTGAGGTACAGGTTGCCGTGCAACACGCCACCGCTGAGGGTGCCGTCGGTGTAGAACTCGGTTTTCCACTGGTGGTTGGGGCCGAGCATTTCCAGGGCCGCATAGGTGGTGACCAGCTTCATGGTCGAGGCCGGGTTCACCGAGACGTCGGCGTTGAAAACCGTGGGGGTGCCGGGGCCGTTCAGGGGGATCATCACCAGGGACAGCGCGGTGTTTTGCAGCTTGGCTTTGGCAAGTGCCTGCTGGACGTTCGGCGGCAGGGTGTTATTGATCGGGGCAGCGGAGGTGGAAAAGGCCAGTGGCAGGAGAAAACCGGCGAGTAGCAATGGACGCAAAGATTTGATCATAAGAAGTAAAACCCTACTGCTGAGGAGGGTGAAAAAGGCGAGGGGTAAATAGGAAAATTCCCTCAATGGTCATGAAAGTGTCGGCATTATGCCCCAAGGTGAACGCACTTGTAGCTGAACGATAGCTGGTAATCGGCGTTTTTTTAACAGCAAAGTGCCGCCTGTCCCAGAGAGTCGGGCAATCGTCGTCTTAAACTGCTAAAGTGCCGCCCGTTATTACTTATGAGGATTGTTCCAATGGCGACTAACCGTTCCCAGCGTCTGCGCAAAAAACTGTGCGTTGATGAATTTCAAGAGCTGGGTTTCGAACTGAACCTGGACTTCAAAGAAGGCCTGAGTGAAGAAGCTATCGACGCTTTCCTCGAAGCGTTCATCAAAGAAGCCATGGAAGCCAATGGTCTGGGCTATGTTGGCGGCGATGACTACGGTCTGGTTTGCCTGCAGAAGCGTGGCTCGGTCTCCGAAGAGCAGCGTGCTGCCGTCGAAGCCTGGCTGAAAACCCGTTCCGAGCTGACCAAGGCTGAAGTCAGCCCGCTGCTGGACGTGTGGTATCCGGAAAAGCCGATCAACGCGGCCAAGTGATACTGAAAAAAACGGCGACCTGAGGGTCGCCGTTTTTTTATGCCTTGCGCCAGTTCAGAATCAGCAGCGTCAACACCCCCGCCACAATCCCCCAGAACGCCGACCCGATGGAAAACAACGTCAAGCCTGACGCGGTAACCATAAAGGTGATCAGCGCCGCTTCCCGTTCCTTCGGCTCATTCATGGCGATGCTCAAGCCATTGATGATCGAGCCAAACAAGGCTAAGGCCGCAATCGACAGTACCAGCTCCTTGGGCAAGGCTGCGAACAATGCAGCCAGCGTCGCTCCGAACACCCCGGCGATGCCGTAGAACACCCCGCACCATACGGCGGCGGTGTAGCGTTTGTTGCGGTCTTCATGGGCATGGGGCCCGGTGCAGATCGCTGCGCTGATCGCCGCCAGGTTAATGCCGTGGGAGCCGAACGGCGCCAGCACCAGCGAGGCCAGGCCGGTGGTGGTGATCAGCGGCGAGGCCGGCACGTTATAGCCATCGGCCCGCAGTACGGCGACGCCGGGCATGTTCTGCGAGGTCATCGCCACCACGAACAGCGGAATCCCGATGCTGATGGTCGCCGCCAGCGAGAAGTGCGGCGTCGTCCACACCGGCGTCGCCACTTCCAGGTGGAAGCCGCTGAAGTCCAGCAAGCCCATCAGCCCCGACAACAGGGTGCCGATCACCAGCGCGGCCAGCACCGCATAGCGTGGCGACAGGCGCTTGATGATCAGGTAGGTGAAAAACATCCCCAGTACCAGGCCGGTGCGATGCTGCGCGGCAACGAAAATCTCGCTGCCGATCTTGAACAGGATCCCCGCCAGCAACGCTGCCGCCAACGACGCAGGGATACGCTTGACCAGTTTTTCAAAGCTGCCGGTGAGCCCGCAGAGCGTCACCAGCACCGCGCAGGTGATATAGGCACCGATGGCCTCGCCATAACTCACACCGCCCAGGCTGGTGATCAACAGCGCCGCGCCAGGGGTGGACCAGGCAATGGTGATCGGCGTGCGATAGCGCAGGGACAGGCCGATGCTGCACACCGCCATGCCGATGGAAATCGCCCAGATCCACGAAGAAATCTGCGCCGTGGTCAAGCCGGCAGCCTGGCCGGCCTGGAACATCAGGACCAGGGAACTGGTGTAGCCGGTCATCATGGCGATAAAGCCGGCGACGACGGCGGAGGCAGAAGTGTCGGCCAGCGGGCGCAAAGGCGCTTGGGTGGCGTCGGTCATGGAGAGGTGTTCCTTTTACCTGGTTTTTTGCCGGTGGCGGCGCAGATTCAAGCCTAAACTCAAACGTAACGACTCATTGCAATACAGACGGCACCGCAAACAGCCGTACAGTGTGTTGGCGCAGTGGGTTGTGTACAATGTGCCGTGTTTTTAGGTGGTACTTGCCAGCGACCCAGTGTTGCCGTATTACCTTGAATTTGCCGTATTACCTTGAATTTGCCGTATTACCGTTAATTCGCCGCCGTTCTCCCGACCCGAGTGCCCATGAACGAACAGTTGCAACCTCTCAAGAAACAACCGCGAGCCGGTAAGGCCGGTCGCAGCGGAACCCAGGACGATATCGTCTATGCGCATATCTTCGAGGCGATCCTCGAGCAGCGCCTGGCACCCGGTACCAAATTGAGCGAAGAGGCACTGGGCGAAATCTTCGGCGTGAGCCGCACCATCATTCGCCGCGCCCTGTCGCGCCTGGCCCATGAAGGCGTGGTGTTGCTGCGGCCCAATCGTGGCGCGGTGGTGGCGAGCCCAAGCGTGGAAGAAGCGCGCCAGGTGTTCCTGGCCCGGCGGCTGGTAGAGCGAGCGATCACCGAGCTGGCAGTGCAGCACGCCACTGCCGAGCAACTGGCCGAACTGCGCCAGATGGTCAACGACGAGCGCGACAGCTTCTCCCGAGGCGATCGCGGTGCCGGCATCCGCCTCTCCGGCGAATTCCACCTCAAGCTGGCCGAGGCAGCGAAAAACGCGCCGCTGATCAGTTTCCAGCGCAGCCTGGTGTCCCAGACTTCGTTGATCATCGCCCAATATGAAAGCGGCAACCGCTCGCACTGCTCTTACGATGAACATACACAGCTGATCGATGCGATCGAAGCACGGGACGCGGCGCTGGCGGTGAATTTGATGATGCATCACATGGATCACATCGACAGCAAGCTCAACCTCGACGAGGAAAGTGCGTCGGATGATTTGCATGCGGTGTTCTCGCATCTGTTGCAGACCAAGAAGCCGGGGCGTTCCTCGATAAAGCTGTAATTTCCCCGGCTCACCCGGGACAAAATGTGGGGGGGCTTGCTCCCGATAGCGGTGGTTCAGTTAACACATTACTAACTGAACCGCTGCCATCGGGAGCAAACCCCCTCCCACATTTGGTTTTGTGTGGCGGTTGAGATCAGCGTTGGTGCACGAGTTGGCCGGCCGCATAGGTCTGCAACACCGTCCGATCATCCCCCAGCGTCATCAACACAAACAACGTCTCGGCAATGTTATTGGCCTGCTTCAAGCGATAGCTCAGCAGGGGCGTGGCGTTGTAATCCAGCACCAGGAAGTCTGCATCGGTTCCCGGCTGCAACGTGCCGATCTTGTCTTCCAGGCGCAGCGCCCGCGCACCACCGAGGGTGGCCAGGTACAGCGACTTGAACGGGCTCAACCGCGCGCCCTGCAATTGCATGACTTTATAGGCTTCGTTGAGGGTTTGCAGCAGTGAGAAGCTGGTGCCGCCTCCCACATCGGTGCCCAGGCCAACGTTGAGTGTGTGTTTCTCGGCCATCGGCAGGTTGAACAGGCCGCTGCCGAGGAAGAGGTTCGAGGTCGGACAGAACGCCACCGCCGACCCCGTCTCCGCCAACCGCGCGCATTCGTCATCACACAGGTGCACGCCGTGGGCAAACACCGAACGCTCGCCCAGCAGCTTGTAGTGGTCGTACACGTCCAGATAGCCGTTTCGCTCGGGGAATAGTGCCTTTACCCACTCGACTTCCTGCTTGTTCTCACTGATGTGCGTCTGCATGTACAAGTCCGGGTACTCGCCCAACAGTTGCCCGGCCAGCGCCAATTGCTCCGGCGTGCTGGTCGGCGCAAAACGCGGTGTGACCGCATAGTGCAGGCGACCCTTGCCGTGCCAGCGTTCAATCAGCGCCTTGCTTTCCCGGTAGCCGGATTCGGCGGTGTCGGTGAGGTAATCCGGGGCGTTGCGGTCCATCATCACCTTGCCTGCGATCATACGCAGGTCGAGTTTTTCCGCCGCTTCAAAAAAAGCGTTCACCGACTGCGGATGCACGCTGCCGAACACCAGTGCGGTGGTGGTGCCGTTGCGCAGCAGTTCCTTGATAAAAATGTCTGCGACTTCTTCGGCATGGGCCTTGTCGGCGAACTGGCTTTCGCACGGGAAGGTGTAGGTGTTGAGCCAGTCCAGCAACTGCTCGCCATACGCGCCGACCATGCCGGTTTGCGGCAGGTGGATATGGGTGTCGATCAGGCCCGGGGTGATCAGCGCATCCTGGTAGTGGGTGATGTCGATGTCGGCAGGCAAGGTCGGCAGCAGGTCGCCAGCATGGCCAACGGCGCTGATCCGGCCGTTTTCGATCACCAGCAAGCCGTCTTCGAAATACTCGTAGGAGGCTTCGATCCCAACGATGGCGGGGTCGGCGATGCTGTGCAGGATGGCGGCACGGTAGGCTTTGCGAGTCAAAGGCATGGTGATCTCAATTCTTGGCAAAAGAAGGAATTGCTTGGCTGCGGCGCGAGGCCGGGAGCAATTTGGCAATGGGTTCGGCGCTCGCGGTGTGCTGGCCGAAATTGGCGTTATAGGTGGCGATGATTTCGCCGGCGATGGAGATGGCGATCTCCACCGGCAACTTGCCCTTCACCTCGGTGAGGCCCATGGGGCAGCGCATGCGTTGCAACTGCGCGGCGTCGAAGCCGCGATCGCGCAGGCGATGTTCGAACTTGACGCGTTTGGTCTTGGAACCGATCAGGCCGAAGTAGGCAAAGTCATTGCGCTTGAGCAGGGCGGCGGTCAGTTCCAGATCCAGCGCGTGATTGTGGGTCATGACGATGCAGTAACTGCCCACCGGCAGGTCGGCGATTTCGTCCACCGGCTCTTCGCTGACGATTTTACGCACGCCGTGGGGGATATGATCCGGAAACTCCTGCTCGCGCGAATCGATCCAGTGCACCCGGCACGGCAGGGTCGCCAGCAACGGCACCAGCGCGCGGCCGACATGGCCGGCGCCAAATACGGCGATCTGCGCCTGGACCTGGCCCATGGGTTCGAACAGCAACACGGTGACGCCACCGCAGCACTGGCCCAGGCTCGCGCCGAGGCTGAAGCGCTCCAGGTGGGTGTTCTGCTGGCCACGCATGAGCATATCGCGGGCGATCTGCATCGCTTTGTACTCAAGGTGCCCGCCGCCGATGGTGTCGAAGGTCTGCGCGGCGCTGATCACCATCTTCGAACCGGCATTGCGCGGCGTGGAGCCGAGCTCTTCGATGATGGTCACCAGTACACAGGGTTCGCCTTGGTTTTGCAGGTCGGCGAGGGCGCTGATCCAGTTGTTCATAGTCACCTCTTGTGGTGTCTTTCAGGCCGTCATCGGGGGCAAGCCCCACTCCCACATTTTGATCTGTGAATACCTTCAAATGTGGGAGGGGGCTTGTCCCCGATGGCAGCGCCTCGGTCTAGAGCGAAGCCATTTCAGTTTCAGTCTCGACAGCTGTCGCCGTCTGCACCTTGCGCATCTGCTCACACCCCCACAACACCCGCTCCGGTGTCGCCGGCGCATCAATCTTCGGCTGATGGCGATAATCACCCAGGCTCGCCACCGCATCCTTGATCGCGCACCACGAGGCTATCCCGAGCATGAACGGTGGCTCGCCCACGGCCTTGGAATGGAACACCGTGTCTTCCGGGTTCTTACGGTTTTCCACCAGCTTCACGCGCAAATCCAAAGGCATGTCGGCCACCGCCGGGATCTTGTAGCTGGCCGGGCCGCAGGTCTCTAGCTTGCCCTTGTTATTCCACACCAACTCTTCCATGGTCAGCCAGCCCATGCCCTGGATAAAGCCGCCTTCCACCTGACCGATGTCGATGGCCGGGTTCAGTGAGGCGCCCACATCGTGAAGGATGTCGGTGCGCAGCATCTTGTATTCGCCGGTCAGGGTGTCGACGATCACTTCGCAGCAGGCAGCGCCAAACGCGAAGTAATAGAACGGCCGACCGCGCGCCTGGCTGCGGTCGTAGAAGATTTTCGGGGTCTTGTAGAAGCCGGTACTCGACAGCGAGACCTGGGCGAAATACGCCTGCTGGATCAACGCCTCGAAGGTCAGAATCTGGTCGCGCACGCGCACATGGCCGTTGTGGAATTCCACATCCGCTTCGCTCACGTCGTACTTGCGCGCGGCGAATTCTACCAGGCGTTGCTTGATGGTTTCGGCGGCATTCTGCGCGGCTTTGCCGTTCAGGTCCGCACCGCTGGAGGCAGCGGTCGGCGAGGTGTTGGGTACCTTGTCGGTGTTGGTGGCGGTGATCTGCACGCGGTCGATGTCCACCTGGAACACTTCGGCCACCACTTGCGCGACCTTGGTGTTCAAGCCCTGGCCCATCTCGGTGCCGCCGTGGTTCAGGTGGATGCTGCCGTCGGTGTAGATATGGATCAGCGCGCCCGCCTGGTTCAGGAAGCTCGCCGTGAACGAGATACCGAACTTGACCGGCGTCAGCGCCAGGCCTTTTTTCAGGATCGGGCTGTGGGCGTTGTACAGGCGAACCGCTTCGCGGCGCTCGGCGTATTGGCTGCTGGCTTCAAGTTCGGCGGTCATCTCTTCGAGCATGTTGTGCTCGACGGTCTGGTAGTAGTGGGTGACGTTGCGCTCGGTCTTGCCGTAGTAATTGGCCTTGCGCACCGCCAGCGGGTCCAGCGCCAAATGACGGGCGATGGCGTCCATCACTTCCTCGATGGCGACCATGCCTTGCGGGCCACCGAAGCCGCGATAGGCGGTGTTGGACGCGGTGTTGGTCTTGCAGCGATGGCCGTTCACCGTGGCATCGCCCAGGTAATAAGAGTTGTCGGCATGGAACATCGCGCGGTCGACGATCGAGTTGGACAGGTCCGGTGAGCAGCCGCAGTTACCGGCCAGCTCCAGATTGATCCCGTGCAGACGACCGCTGTCGTCGAAGCCCACGTCGTATTCGATATAGAAGGGGTGGCGCTTGCCGGTCATCAGCATGTCTTCGACGCGCGGCAGGCGCATCTTGGTCGGTTGGCCGGTGAGGCGCGCCACCACCGCGCACAGGCACGCCGGGCTGGCGGCCTGGGTTTCCTTACCGCCAAAACCGCCACCCATGCGGCGCATATCGACGACGATCTTGTTCATCGACACGTCCAGCACTTCGGCCACCAGCTTTTGCACTTCGGTGGGGTTCTGCGTGGAGCAGTAGACGATCATGCCGCCGTCTTCGGTGGGCATCACCGATGAGATCTGGGTTTCCAGGTAGAAGTGTTCCTGGCCGCCGATATGCAGCGTGCCCTGGATACGGTTTTTCGCCGTGGCCAGCGCGCCCGCCGAATCGCCCCGTTGGTGGGTGTGACTGTCGAGTACGAAATGCTTGTTGCGAAATGCCTCGACCACATCCAGCACGGGCTCCAGGTCTTCGTATTCGATCACCGCGGCCATCGCGGCCTTGCGTGCGGTGTCCAGGTCGCGGGCAGCCACGGCCAAAACGACCTGGCCGACGAACTGCACCGTATCGATAGCCAGCAACGGGTCGCCGGGCATGAGCGGGCCGATGTCCTTGAGGCCCGGCACGTCTTCATGGGTGATGACGATGCGCACGCCGTCAAAGGCATAGCAGGGCGCGGTGTCGATGCTGATGATCCGGGCGTGGGCGCGGTCGGACATGCGCGCATACAGGTGCAACTGGTTGGGGAATTCCAGGCGGTCATCGATGTACTGCGCTTCACCGGACACGTGCTTGGCGGCACTGTCATGCTTGACGCTGCGGCCGACCCCGGAGGTCAGGTCCTGGGCAAACAGCGCGGCCAGTTCGGCCTGGGTTTTTTCCACGGCGTGATGGTTAGACATAAGCGGTCACCCGAGTCTCGATGTGCGGCGTTTGCAGTTCGATGAAGTATTTGCGCAGCAGGTTCTGCGCGCTGAGCAGGCGGTATTCCTTACTGGCGCGGAAGTCCGACAGCGGGGTGAAGTCCTCGGCCAGGGCGGCGCAGGCTTTCTCGACGGTGGCGGCGTTCCAGGTGGCGCCGACCAACACGGCTTCGCAGCTTTTCGCGCGTTTTGGCGTGGCGGCCATGCCGCCAAAGGCGACGCGGGCCTCACTGATCACACCGTTGTCGATCTTCAGATTGAATGCAGCGCAGACGGCGGAAATATCATCGTCCAGGCGCTTGGAAACCTTGTAGGCACGGAACAACGCGTGGCCTTTAGGAACGATAATTTTCTCGATGAACTCGCTGTCCTGGCGCGCCGTCACACGGTAGTCGATGAAGTAGTCTTCCAGCGCCAACGTACGGCGCACGTTTCCTTTGCACAGCACGATCTGCGCGCCAAGGGCGATCAGCAGCGGCGGCGAATCGCCAATCGGTGAAGCGTTGCCGATATTGCCGCCGAGGGTGCCTTGGTTGCGGATTTGCAGGGAGGCGAAGCGGTGCAGCAGGTCGCCGAAATCCGGGTATTCGTGGTGCAGCGCGGTGTAGCAGTCGGAGAGGGCCGTGGCGGCGCCGATTTCCAGGCGGTCGTCGAAGCGCTCGATGCGCTTCATCTCTTCAATATTGCCGACATAGATCATCACCGGCAGGGTGCGGTGGAACTGGGTGACTTCCAGGGCCAGGTCGGTGCCGCCGGCCAGCAGGCGGGCTTGGGGGTAGGCATCGTAGAGGTCGGCCAGGTCGGCAACGGTGAGTGGCACCAGGCAGCGTTTGTCGCCGCTGTTGAGTTCACCGGTTTGGGTCGGCGCGATGGCTTTGAGGCGGGCGATGGTCTCGGCCTGGCGGCTGTCGAACTGGTCCACCGGTTTATTGCAGCAGGCCTGTTCGGCGGCGGCGAGGATCGGCCGATAACCGGTGCAGCGGCACAGGTTGCCGGCCAGGGCTTCGTGGGCTTTTTGGCTGTCGGGAGCGTCGCTGTTCTTTTGCAGGGCGAACAGCGACATCACAAAACCTGGGGTGCAAAAGCCGCATTGCGAACCGTGGCACTCCACCATGGCCTGTTGCACGCTGTGCAGTTGGCCCTGGTGCTTGAGGTCTTCGACGCTGATCAGTTGTTTGCCGTGCAGCGACGAGACAAATGTCAGGCAGGAATTGAGGCTGCGATAACGGATCTGCTCAACGCCCTGAGGGTCGGTGTGCAACTCGCCGACCACCACGGTGCACGCGCCGCAGTCGCCGCTGGCGCAGCCTTCCTTGGTACCGGGTTTACCCACATGCTCGCGAAGATAGTTGAGCACGGTGAGGTTGGGGTCCAGGGCGTGCTCGCTACGGAGTTCCTGGTTAAGTAAAAACTGGATCACGGAAGGCCTCGCAGACTCATTATTGTTGTTAACCGCTTTGCGCCGAATCTAGTCATGTCTGACTTTTCGGTCAACGATTTTCTGACTTTAAGGTCAAGAAATTGCGATCTCAACACATTCAATTATGGTCCAGTCTTCTGGAACCGGCGTTTTTGGCGGCTTATGGGTTTCGCCTGATGCGTAAAAGTTGCTTATTTCATGCCAAATTCGCCACGGTGGGCGTAGCGCCATCAGCGGGCCAATGCGCTACACTGCCGCGCTTGTACCGATAGAAGATTTTGAAGGGAAAACATGACGTTCAAGGCGCCGGACAGTCTCGCCGAGCAGATCGCTCACCACCTCGCCGAACGTATCATTCGCGGCGATCTCAAGCCTGGGGAGCGGATCCAGGAACAGAAAGTCACGCTGGCGCTCAATGTCAGCCGTGGTTCCGTGCGTGAAGCTTTACTGATCCTTGAACGTCGCCACTTGATCGCGATCCTGCCGCGCCGTGGCGCCCACGTGACCGAGCTCACGGCGCACAAGGTGCAGAGTCTGTGCACGCTGATGAGTGAGCTGTATATCCTGCTTGGCAATGCGGTCGCCCAGGGCTGGCAGACCCAGGCCGACATGGCGCCGTTCGTACAGATCCAGCAGCGCCTGGTGAGCAATTTCGAGCGCCAGGACATCCGCGCCTTTGTCGAAGAATGCTTCAATGTGATGCGCGCCGCATACCCCTTTGCCAACAACCCGTATTTGCAGGAAACCGTCGAGAACCTGCAGCCAGCGATGAACCGCGCCTATTACCTGGCCCTGGATCAGCGTAAGGCGTCCATGAGTGAGTACCTGGCGCTGTTCGAGCAACTGCTCGCCGCCGTGCTCGCCCGTGACCTTCTGCAGATTCGCCAGGTGCTGTCGGCCTACTGCGAGCGCAGCAGCTCGCTGGTCATCGCTGCGTTGGCGGACGCCTAAACGTGCGGCTCAAGTGCATCAAACTGGCGGGGTTCAAATCCTTCGTCGACCCGACCACGGTGAACTTCCCCAGTAACATGGCGGCAGTGGTCGGGCCCAATGGCTGCGGCAAGTCGAACATCATCGACGCCGTACGCTGGGTGATGGGCGAGAGCTCGGCAAAAAACCTGCGTGGCGAGTCGATGACCGACGTCATCTTCAACGGCTCCACCAGCCGCAAGCCAGTGAGCCAGGCCAGCATCGAACTGGTGTTCGACAACTCCGACGGCACCCTGATCGGCGAATACGCGGCCTACGCGGAAATCTCCATCCGCCGCAAGGTGACGCGCGACAGCCAGAACAGTTACTTCCTCAACGGCACCAAGTGCCGACGCCGGGACATTACCGACATCTTCCTCGGCACCGGCCTGGGCCCGCGCAGCTATTCGATCATCGAACAGGGCATGATCTCCAAGCTGATCGAAGCCAAGCCCGAAGACCTGCGCAACTTTATCGAGGAGGCGGCCGGTATCTCCAAGTACAAGGAGCGCCGCCGCGAGACCGAAAACCGTATCCGCCGCACCCATGAAAACCTTGCCCGCCTCACCGACCTGCGCGAAGAGCTGGAGCGCCAGTTGGAGCGCCTGCACCGCCAGGCCCAGGCTGCCGAGAAGTATCAGGAATACAAGGGCGAAGAGCGCCAGCTCAAGGCACAACTGTCGGCCCTGCGCTGGCAGGCGCTGAATGACCAGGTGGGCCAGCGCGAAGCGATCATCGGCACCCAGGAAATCAGCTTCGAGGCCCTGGTGGCCGAGCAGCGCAATGCCGACGCCGCCATCGAGCGCCTGCGCGACGGGCACCATGACCTGTCCGAACGCTTCAATCTGGTGCAGGGCCGCTTCTATTCGGTGGGCGGCGATATCGCCCGGGTCGAGCAAAGCATCCAGCACGGCCAGCAGCGCCTGCGTCAGTTGCAGGACGATTTGAAGGAAGCCGAACGCGCGCGCCTGGAAACCGAATCGCACCTGGGCCACGATCGTACCTTGCTGCTGACGTTGGGCGAAGAGCTGGACATGCTCACCCCCGAGCAGGAGATCACCAACGCCGCCGCCGAAGAGGCCGCCGCTGCGCTGGAAGAAGCCGAAACCACCATGCACGGTTGGCAGGAGCAGTGGGACGCCTTCAACCTGCAATCTGCCGAACCGCGGCGCCAGGCCGAGGTGCAGCAGTCGCGTATCCAGCAACTGGAAACCAGCATGGAACGCCTGGCCGAACGCCAGCGTCGTCTGCAGGAAGAGCGGGTGCTGCTTGCCGCCGACCCGGAAGACGCGGCGATCATGGAACTCAGCGAGCAACTGGCCGAAAGCGAAATGACGCTGGAGGAGCTGGAAGCCAGCGAAGAACAACAAGTGGAGCGCCTGGAGCAACTGCGTCAGCAGCTGCAACAGGCGACCCAGGCCCAGCAGCAGGCCCAGGGCGATTTGCAGCGGCTCAATGGCCGGCTGGCGTCCCTTGAAGCCTTGCAGCAAGCGGCGTTGGACCCAGGCACCGGCACCGCCGAATGGCTGCGTGATCAGCACCTGGCGGAGCGTCCGCGTTTGGCCGAGGGCTTGAAGGTTGAAGCCGGTTGGGAGCTGGCGGTAGAGACCGTTTTAGGCGCCGACCTGCAAGCCGTGCTGGTGGATGATTTTGGCGGCTTCGACCTGGCCGGTTTTACCCAGGGTGACCTGCGTTTGCTCAGCCCCGCCGCTGATGGCACGCGGGTGCTGGGCAGCCTGCTGGACAAGGTCGAGGCGGCGATTGACCTGTCGCCGTGGCTGGGCCAGGTCAAACCGGTGGAGTCCCTTGAGCAGGCCCTGGCCCAGCGCGGTCAACTGGCTGCCGGCGAAAGCCTGATCAGCCGCGACGGTTACTGGGTCGGCCGCCACTTCCTGCGAGTGCGCCGTGCCAGTGAAGCGGAAAGCGGCGTTCTGGCCCGTGGCCAGGAAATCGTCAACCTGATCGCCGAGCGTGAAGAGCGTGAAGCCACTCTGGAAAGCCTCGAAACCGAACTGCAAACCTTGCGCGCCACACAGCGCCAGCAAGAGACCGGCCGCGAACACCTGCGCCGCCTGTTGCAGGACGAAGCACGCCAGCAAGGCGAATTAAAAGCGCAGCTCTCCGCGAGCAAAGCCAAGGCCGAGCAACTGACCCTGCGCCGCACCCGCCTCGACGAAGAAGTGGCGGAGATGGGCGAGCAGCGCGCCCTCGAACACGAACAGATCGGCGAAGCGCGCCTGCAATTGCAGGAAGCCCTCGACAGCATGGCCCTGGACACCGAGCAGCGCGAACTGCTGCTGGCCCAGCGTGACAGCCTGCGCGAGCGCCTTGATCGTGTGCGCCAGGAAGCCCGCCAGCACAAGGACCACGCCCATCAGTTGGCAGTGCGCCTGGGTTCGCTCAAGGCCCAGCACAATTCCACGGCCCAGGCCCTTGAACGCCTGGAAATGCAGTCCGAACGCCTGACCGAAAAGCGCGAGCAACTGAGTCTCAACCTGGAGGAGGGCGAAGCGCCGCTGGAAGAGTTGCGCCTCAAGCTTGAAGAGTTGCTCGACAAACGCATGACCGTCGACGAAGAACTCAAGACCGCGCAGATCGCCCTGGAAGATGCCGATCGCGAACTGCGCGATGCGGAAAAACGCAGGACCCAGGCCGAGCAGCAATCCCAGCTGATTCGCGGCCAGCTCGAACAACAGCGCATGGAATGGCAAGCTTTGACCGTGCGCCGCAAGACCCTGCAAGACCAATTGCTCGAAGACGGCTACGACTTGCATGGCGTGCTCAACACCTTGACCGCCCAGGCCAACGAGAAAGAGGCCGAGGAAGAACTTGAACGGATTGCCGCACGTATCCAGCGACTCGGCGCGATCAACCTCGCCGCCATCGATGAATACCAACAGCAGTCCGAGCGTAAACGTTATCTGGATGCCCAGGACGCCGACCTGGTGGAAGCACTGGACACCCTGGAAAACGTGATCCGCAAGATCGACAAGGAAACCCGTAACCGCTTCAAAGATACCTTTGATCAGATTAATGGCGGTTTACAGGCGTTATTCCCGAAAGTTTTCGGTGGTGGCAGCGCTTACTTGGAACTGACGGGCGAAGATCTACTCGATACAGGGGTGACGATCATGGCGCGGCCTCCGGGCAAGAAGAACAGCACCATCCATTTGTTGTCCGGCGGCGAAAAAGCCCTGACCGCATTGGCCTTGGTGTTTGCCATCTTCAAGTTGAACCCGGCGCCGTTCTGCATGCTCGACGAAGTTGACGCACCACTGGATGACGCTAACGTTGGACGCTATGCGCGACTGGTCAAGGAGATGTCCCAGACGGTGCAGTTCATCTATATCACCCACAACAAGATCGCCATGGAAATGGCTGATCAGTTGATGGGGGTGACAATGCATGAACCGGGCTGTTCACGTTTGGTCGCGGTGGATGTGGAAGAAGCGATGGCGATGGTGGACGCCTAGCGGCAAGCTTCAAGCAGCAAGTGAGTTGGCTTGAAGCTTGTAGCTTGTAGCTCAGGGCTTGTAGCTCACAGTCGGCGCATGCTGTAGGAGATTGCCTACTATGCCTGAAAGCTGGCAATTCGACACATTTCGCGTCAACTGTGTAAAGTTATCTTTGGTCGTGCTAGTTTAATGTCAATTTTTCGTATGCGTGGGCAAAACGTCAGTCAGAACATAGAGTTGGCGCCACGTTTTAAAGCGGTTTGCACGGTGCTAAACCCCTTATTTTTCAGCATTTTTTATTAGAGGCACGGGATTACATGGAAATCGGTCTGCGCGAGTGGCTGATCGTCATCGGCATCATTGTCATTGCCGGTATTCTTTTTGATGGCTGGCGCCGCATGCGCGGTGGCAAGGGCAAGCTCAAATTCCGTCTGGACCGCAACCTGTCCAACTTGCCTGACGACGACGGCAGCGCCGAGCTGCTGGGGCCGCCCCGTGTGCTGGATACCCATAAGGAACCGCAACTGGACGAGCATGACTTGCCGTCGATGAGCGCGCCGGTGCGTGAAGCCCGCGAGCCATCCTCCAAGCGTGGCAAGCGTGGCAGCGCCAGCGTTGCCGAACCGCATCAGGGTGACCTGAACCTCGATGTCGATGAAGGCCCGAGCTTCAGCAGCCGCGACGATGATTTCCCGGATGAAAACGCTGGCAAGAATGCGCCGCGTCAATCGGTCAACGATCAGCCTGCCGCTGAAGAAGTGCTGGTGATCAGCGTGATCTGCCGCGACGCGGCCGGCTTCAAGGGCCCGGCGCTGTTGCAGAACATCCTCGAAAGCGGCCTGCGCTTTGGCGAGATGGATATTTTCCACCGCCACGAAAGCATGGCCGGCAACGGCGAAGTGCTGTTCTCCATGGCTAACGCAGTCAAGCCAGGCACCTTCGACCTTGACGACATTGACCTGTTCAGTACCCCTGCGGTGAGCTTCTTCCTCGGCCTGCCGGGCCCGCGTCACCCGAAACAAGCGTTCGACGTGATGGTGGCCGCTGCCCGCAAGCTGTCACAGGAACTCAACGGCGAGCTCAAGGACGACCAACGCAGCGTCCTGACCGCCCAGACCATCGAACACTACCGTCAGCGCATCGTCGAGTTCGAGCGTCGCGCCCTGACACAGAAACGCTGAGGATTGGTTTCCAGCGTTGTCATTAGAATAAGCGCACCAACATTTGAGCAGCTTCGGCTGCTCTTTTGCTTTATGAGAGAACACCCATGACCGCCGTCCACACCCGCATCCTCGAACTGCGCGCTGAACTGGATCAGCACAACTACCGTTACCACGTCCTCGACGAGCCGAGCATTCCGGACGCCGAGTACGACCGGTTGTTCCACGAGCTCAAGGCCCTGGAGGCCGAGCATCCGGACCTGGTGACGCGTGATTCACCGACGCAGCGGGTTGGCAGTGCGGCGTTGTCCGCCTTTACTCAGGTACGCCATGAGATCCCGATGCTCAGCCTGGGCAACGCGTTTGATGAAACCACCATGCTTGAGTTCGATCGCCGGGTCACCGAGGGTCTCGACCTGCCCGTGGGCGATCTGTTCGGCGGTGGCGCGGCGGTGGAATACAGCTGTGAGCCGAAGCTGGATGGCCTCGCGGTCAGCCTGCTTTACCAGGATGGCGAATTGGTACGCGGCGCCACCCGAGGCGACGGCACCACCGGCGAAGACATCAGCGTCAACGTGCGCACCGTGCGCAATATCCCGTTGAAACTGCATGGCAGTGGCTGGCCGGCGACCCTGGAAGTGCGCGGCGAAGTGTTCATGTCCAAGGCCGGTTTCGAGCGGCTCAACGCTTCGCAGCTGGAAGTCGGCGGCAAGACCTTCGCTAACCCGCGCAACGCTGCGGCGGGCAGCCTGCGCCAGTTGGATTCGAAGATCACCGCCAGTCGTCCGCTGGAATTCTGCTGCTATGGCCTCGGCCAGGTGACCGCGGATATCAGCGACACCCATATCGGCAACCTGAAGCAGTTGCAGCAGTGGGGCATGCCCATCAGCCATGAGCTGAAGTTGGCCAAGGGTATCCAGGAGTGCCTCGATTACTATCGCGATATTGGCGAGCGGCGTAACAGCCTGCCCTATGAAATCGACGGCGTGGTGTTCAAGGTCAACAGCATTGCCTCGCAACGTGAGCTGGGCTTTCGCGCCCGCGAGCCGCGCTGGGCCATCGCGCACAAATTCCCGGCCATGGAAGAACTCACCGAGCTGCTCGACGTGGAATTCCAGGTCGGCCGCACGGGTGCCGTGACGCCGGTGGCGCGCTTGAAGCCGGTCAAGGTCGCGGGTGTCACCGTGTCTAACGCCACCCTGCACAACATGGATGAAGTCGCGCGCCTGGGCGTGAAAATCGGCGATACCGTGATCATCCGTCGTGCTGGTGATGTAATCCCGCAGGTGGTGTCGGTGGTCCTCGAACGCCGCCCGGAAAACGCCCGTGCGGTGCCGATCCCTGAGCGCTGCCCCGTGTGTGGCTCCCATGTGGAGCGAACCCAGCTGGTCAAGCGTAGCAAGGGCAAGGAAACCGTCAGTGAAGGTGCGGTGTACCGCTGCGTCGGGCGCCTGGCCTGTGGTGCGCAGCTCAAGCAGGCAATTATCCATTTCGTCTCGCGCCGGGCCATGGACATCGACGGGCTCGGTGACAAAACCATCGAGCAACTGGTGGATGAAAAACTCATCGGTTCGCCGGCCGACCTCTACAAACTCAAATACGAGCAGATCATCGACCTGGAAGGCTTTGCCGATATCTCCAGCAAGAAGCTGATCACCGCCATCGAAAACAGCAAGACCCCGACCCTGGCGCGTTTTATCTACGCCCTGGGCATTCCCGACGTGGGCGAAGAGACGGCCAAGGTGCTGGCGCGCTCCCTGGCGTCCCTTGAGCGCGTGCAGAAAGCCTTGCCGGAAGTGCTGACGTACCTGCCGGATGTGGGCCTCGAAGTGGCCCATGAGATCCACAGCTTCTTCGAAGACAGCCACAACCAGGACGTGATCGGCGCGCTGTTGTCGCCTGATGAATGCGGCCTGCAATTGCAGGATCAGGGGGAACTGAGCGCCGAGTTCGCCGCCAGTACCACTTTGGGCGGCTTCCTGGACAAGCTGCATGTACCCTCGGTGGGCCCCGGCGCTGCGCAGAAACTTGCGGATAAGTTCGGCAGCCTGGAAGGCGTGATCAAGGCGGACTGGCTCGACATGCGCCAGGCGCTGCCGGAGAAGCAGGCCAAGGCCGTGCGGGAGTTTTTCGATAACCCGGACAACGCTCGCCACGCCCTGGCTATCGAGCAGCAACTGCGGGACTTCGGCATGCACTGGCAGAGCGAGAAGAAGGTGGTCGAAGGCCTGCCCGAAGCTGGGCATACCTGGGTGCTCACCGGCTCCCTGGAGCTGATGAGTCGCGACGTGGCCAAGGACAAGCTTGAAAGCCTTGGCGCCAAGGTGGCCGGTTCCGTGTCGGCGAAGACCCATTGCGTGGTGGCCGGGCCGGGTGCTGGCTCCAAGTTGGCCAAGGCCAGCGAGCTGGGCTTGAAGGTGCTGGACGAAGAGGCCTTTGTCGCGTTCCTTGCCAAACACAATATTTCGGTCTGACGCGGCGCCTGTGGTGAGCGGGCTTGCCCCGCGCCGGGCTGCGACGCAGCCCCAGAAGGAAAGTGGAACGATCCTGAGTCCTAAATGATCTAGTCTCAGTCACCCAGGGAGAGATCGCCATGTTCCGCTACTTCGAGCAACTCAGTTCGCGCATCGCTGCACCGTTCATGGCCGAAACCTCGCGCAACAGCAAGGTGTGGCAGTGTCGGTGCGGGCAAGCGCTGTTCTTTCGCAACAGCCAATGCCTGGCCTGCCAGGCGCTGCTGGGCTATCAGCCGCAGCAAAGCCGCTTGTCCTCCCTGCAGCCCGGGCCCGTGGAAGGCACCTGGCTGCAAGACGACAACCTCGACGCCGGCGCTTTTCGCCGTTGTGCCAACCTCGACACCGCGGCGGCCTGCAACTGGCTGATTCCCGCCCACAGCACTGCGCCGCTGTGTGTGGCGTGCAGCCTCAACCGCACCATCCCCGACCTGTCGATCCCGGAGAACCCCGAGCGCTGGAGCAAGGTGGAGACCGCCAAGCGCCGGCTGGTGGCGCAGTTGATCAGCCTGGGCCTGCAAGTAGTGCCCAAGAGCGTCGACGAGGATAGCGGCCTGGCGTTCGACTTCGTCGGCATCGACCTGGAAGGCAACGCGCCCATGACCGGGCATGCCAACGGCCTGGTCACCCTTGACATCAAGGAAGCTGACGACGCCCACCGCGAAAAAATCCGGGTGCAGATGCGCGAACCCTACCGCACCTTGCTGGGCCATTTTCGCCATGAGGTCGGCCACTATTACTGGGACCGCCTGATCGCCAACAGCCACTGGCTGGAGCCTTTTCGCCAGTTGTTCGGCGACGAGCGCGCCAGTTACGCCGACGCCCTCGACCAGCACTACCAGAACGGCCCGCGCCCCGACTGGCAGCAAACCAGCGTCAGTGCCTACGCCACCATGCATCCCTGGGAAGACTGGGCGGAGACCTGGGCTCACTACCTGCACATGATGGACGCCGTCGACACCGCCCTGGGCTTTGGCATGAGCGCCCGTGAGATGGACCTGGATTACCAGCCATTCCCCCTCACCACGCTCTACGACCCCGAGCATCCCGGCGGTGTTGCATTCCTGTCCTTCGTCAACGCCTGGATCGAACTGGCCGGCATGCTCAATGAACTCTCCCGCGCCATGGGCCAGCCGGATTTCTACCCGTTTGTGCTGCCACCGGCGGTGATCGCCAAGCTGCACTTCATTCACCTGGTGATCCAGGAAGAGGGCGGTCGGGCGGATGAGGTGTTGCAGGCACAATGATCAGCCAATGAGGAAGGGGAAGCCGATGGCATGGCAAGTGCTTGAACCCCTTCATATTTTTAATCCGTCACCAACGGTTGTAACTTCCGATGAGATCGGTACAATGGCCCCGCTTGCCGAGAGGCCAGCGTCGTTATGGTGACCCCATCGGTCCCCCCGCAACGATTACCCGTGAACCTGGTCAGAGCCGGAAGGCAGCAGCCACAGCGGGAACATTGTGTGCCGGGGTGTGGCTGGTGGGGTTGCCTCCATAACGCTCTTCCCAGCAGTCCCCCCCCTTCGATTCAAATCCAAATTACTTATTTTCAGTCAACTGCCGATGTTTTATTGCGCGGTCGATGACGGCTGCTTCACAACTTTCCAACACCCCTCTGGACAACCCCAAACCGCCTTGTTAGTTTCCGCCGGCCACTTGTTTCAGAATATGACAGTGGTGCTGATTTGATATTGAAGTGCTATCACTTCTTTAACTAACAAGGATGTCTGTATTGAAAAGCCTGCAAGGGTTACCTCGTCTTATCAGTGCTTCGGTAGGTGCGCCGGGTAAAGCCCGCAACTTGCCCGCCGATGTGCAGTGCATCCAGTATTTATTCAATCTGATCATTCCCAAGATGGGTTTCCCGTTGGCTGAAAACGGCAAGTGCGATGGCCAGTTGGTGCAGTGCATCAGCCAATACCAGTTTCGCCACCTCAAGTATGCCCATCCCGATGGCGTGGTCGACCCCACCGGTCGCACGTTCAACAGCCTGATCGAGGAAGCGGTGAAGGTGCCGGTGAAGGCCTTCCCGACGATGCGCATACCGAGTTTTCTCAATGCATTTGGCAACAACCAGGGCGATGCGGTGCAGGCCACGGTCAATGTGTACCTGGACCGCATGCGCGCGATGATCGAGGCCGAGCGGCGTAACCGGCAATTGATGCTCCAGGCCACGTGCGACGGGGGTATGACCCTCAGCGAAACGGACTTCCAGAACGCCGCCACGCAGTTGGGGAGCGGTATTTCGGTGAATATCATCAAGGCCTTCGCCACTGTGGAATCAGGTGGGCGTTCGGGGTTCGGCCCGGCCAAGTTGCCGGTGATCGCGTTTGAAGGGCACTTGTTTCGCAAGTACACCAAGCACATCTACGACCAGGCGCACCCGCTGTTGTCCTACCCCTACAAGAAAAAAGCCGGGCCGCAGTGGCAGGCCAATAACAAGGATCAGGCCAAGGCTTGGGAAACCATGGCCACCGCATTTGCCCTGGACCAGGAAGCGGCACTCATGTCGGCGTCGTGGGGTATGTTCCAGATCATGGGCTTCAACTTTGCATCGTGCGGCTACAAGACGGTGTTTGAGTTTTCGGCAGCATTAAAAGTGAATGCCGGCAACCAACTAAAAGCGTTCCTCGGTTTTTGCAGCAAGAGCCCGGCCTTGATGAAAGCCATGAAAGCCAAGGATTTTACCGGCATGGCGCGTAATTATAACGGCGAGGACTACGGCAACTACGACGTCCTGATGCAAAAAGCCTACGAAAAACTTGAAGGGAAAAAATAGGATGATCCGTTTTCTAGCGATAGGTGTGTTGTCGTTGTGCGCCGTGGGCCCTGCCTTGGCCGGTTCGGCTGCGTTGCATTCGGGCAAGTACGAAGGGCTGATGCTGGCAGTGACGCCCGAACATCGGGTTGAAGGGTTCTATTCTGAAGCCATGGGCGAGGGCGTCACCCGCCGTTGCGCGTTTTACCTGCAAGGCAAACCTGAGGCGCTCACCACTTGGCTCGATGAGGCTCATCCCGGCAGCCTGGCGCCTTCGTCCGATGGCGTGACCCTGACGGTGGAAGAGGGCCGCCAGCACCCTGGGTGCATGAACGTGCTGATGCCGGAGATTGCCACCGGCCTGGACCTGACCCAGACCGCCAGCAAAAAATGGATCGGCCTGGTGACGGTATCCGCCGACAAGGCTTACCTGCTGAAGACCCCAGGCGCCAAGCCCGCCAAGCGTCCGTATATCGTCAAGCGCGATGTGGTCGGTGTGCTGGCCTTCAAGGACGGTTGGGCCCAGGTCGAGTTCATCAATGCCGACGACCGCTCGTTCAGCGGCTGGATCAGTCAGGATCAGTACGCAAGGTTGGCTGCTCCGGAAGGCTGATTGCGCAGTTGCTTGAAAACGAAAGGTGGGAGGGGACAAGTCCGTTCCACCTTTTTGATTTGTGTCAGCCAAAAGTCTCCCGCAACAGCTCGGCAAATGCATCCCTGGCCAGATGTCGCTGGGTGTCCTTGTGCCAGAACAGCAGGTTATCCACGGCCGCCAGTTCTTCAAATCGATAAGACGCCAGCTGGTTGGCCTGCTCATAGCGGGCGAGGATGCCTTCCGGCGCCAGCGCCACGCCAATCCCAGCGCTGACGCAGCCGATGATCGTGCCCCAACTGGCATAGCTGGCGATGGTTGGCTTGAAGTCATGGGGCTTGACCCAGTTTTCCAGTGCCGCGCGATATGGGCAGCCGGGTGGCCAGACCAGCAAAGTGCGCCCGGCGAGGTCCTCGGCGCCACTGATGGGGTCACTGGACGCGCTGGCGATCAGCACCAGGCGTTCGCTGTAGACCACGCTGTGTTCGAGCCTGGTGCGCTTGTTGCCGGCGGCCACCAGCGCCACATCCAGGCGATGGTGTTGCAGGTCGTCGAGCAGTTGGCCCCAGGCGCCGGTCACCAGTTCCAGGCTGACATCGGGGTAGCGCCGGTGATACTCCGCCAGCAGTGGCGGCAAGCGTCCGCTGGCGCTGGACTCCACCGCGCCGATACGCAAGGTGCCACGGGGAATGGCGTTGGCGTCCACGGCGCGTTTTGACTCATCCACCAGCGCCAGGATGCGTTCGCAGTAATCCAGGAAAATCTCACCGGCAGCACTGATGGCCAGCCCACGCCCGGCGCGGATGAATAGCGGTGTGCCCAGTTCTCCCTCCAGCTGCTTGATGCGCGTGGTGATGTTGGACGGTACGCAGTGCAATTGCGCCGCGGCCTGGGCCACGCTGCCGGTTTGCGCCACGGCTCGCACCATTTTCAGTTGGGCCAGTTCCATTGCTCAGTTCCAGTGATTGCAGAAGTCAGAAACGGTTAATTGTCCTGCGCCTTACCCGGGCCAAGACTGACGGCACACCTTCTCAGTTTCTGGACGCCGTCGATGAATACCCCTTCACCCGTAAAGCTTACGCTAGTCATCGCCAGCGTCATCCTGTGTTGGGCCTATTCGCCGATTGGCGTGCACATGGGGTTGCACAGCTACAGTCCCGGCCAGTTGGCATTGCTACGGTTTTTGATCGCCTCGGTGTTCATGGGCGTCGTGGCGCTGGTGATGGGCATCGGCCGGCCGCGCTTGCGTGATGTGCCCTGGTTACTGGTACTGGGGTTTTTCGGCGTGTTCCTGCATCACACCGCGATCAACTACGAACAGCAATGGGTGACTGCGGCGGCGTCCAGTGTTCTGGCGCAGTCAGCGCCGTTGTTCAGTGTGCTGATCGCGTTTTTCTGCTTGAAGGAGCGGGTCAGCGCCTGGCGCTGGGGCTGCGTGTTGCTGGGCCTGCTCGGCGTGCTGGTGGTGATCTGGGGCGATCAGGGCGTGGGTGACATCGACCCGCGTGGCGCGTTGATCCTGCTGGCGGCGGTGTCGTGGAGCGTGTATTTCGCCCTCCAGAAACACTATGCCCACCGTTACAGCCCACTGACCATGGCGTGCTACATGGTGTGGGCGGGCACGCTGATGTTGTGTGTGAACCTGCCGGGCCTGCCTGCGGCGGTGCTGCAGGCGCCGTTGCCGGAGAACCTGGCGGTGCTGGTGCTCGGCATCTTCCCCAGCGCCCTGGCGTACCTGGCCTGGGGTTATGTGTTGAAGCATGTTGAAGTCAGTCGCGCGTCGGTGGCGATGTACCTGATCCCGCCGGTGGCGATGGTGATGGCCGCGACGTTGCTGGGCGAACACATTGCCTTGCAGGTGATGCTGGGGGCTGTGATCGTGCTGGCCAGCGTGGCGGCCATCAGCCTGGAGGGGCGCTGGCGGTCAGTCGTTCAGGCAAAACGCGCGCAGGCGGTGGCCATCGAGGTCCTGGGCGACGAAGGTGTAGCCGAAGTCCAGGCTCGTCGGTGACTGGATAATGACGGCGCCCCGTTCTGCCCATTGGTCGTGCAGCGCGTCCACGGCGGCCGTATCGGGCAGCGAGAAGCCCACTTCACCGCCCCCGCCTGTGAGCTGGGCTGCCGGCTCGACGGTATGGCGCGACCACAGCCCGAGCTTTACGCCGTTGTCGAGAATGAACAGGGCAAAGGTCGGGTTCAATTCGACCGGTGGCTTGCCCAGCAGGCGGCTATAGAAGTTGGCACTGGTGGCCGGGCTGTCGACGTACAGCAGGAAGTAATGGGCGACGGTGTTCATGTGGGCTCCTTGAGAACGGGTGGGTGAGGGCGCCGAGTCTATAAGGCGTCATTGTCAGTTCTTGTCAGGAGTCTCACCGGTGTACAGCTTGATGATTTCATCGACTTCGCCGGACATCTTCATGCGCAGCAAGGTGCGCAGGATCTGCTGCACCGGCACGTTCGGATCATTGCGCACGGCGCAGCCCACGCGTTGTTCATCGATCACGGCGACCTTATGCAGTTTTGTGCCGGTTGGCATACGCTGGTTGAAACGATCCAGGATCCATTCGTTGCTCACCGCAAACTTGAAGCGTCCGGCCACCAGCTTGTACAGCACCTGCTCTTCGCTGCGTGCGTCGTCGCGGGAGAGTTGGCCGCTGGCAAACAGCGGGTCGAGGATGGCGTAGCGATAATTGAGCACGGTGCCGATCGATTGAGGTGCCAGTCTGGTCACTTGCACCGGCTGCGTGGGAATGTGGCTACTCACCAGCACGTTTCGCTGCACCATCAACGGGATGCTCCAGGTGTAGTCGCCGGACAGGTTGTTGAGCCAGGCCTGGGTGACATAACAGCGCACATCAATATCGCCATGCTCCATGGCCGTCGAGATACGTGCCCGGGCCAGTACATGGAACTGTGCCGGACGGCCGACCTGGGTGGCCAGGCTCAACATCAAGTCATACAGAATGCCCTGGGTGGGCCGCCCCTCGTCCAGTTGCACCATGGGCATCGCCCAACTGTCGGAAACCGAGAAACGCAGCGGTGCAGGCGCCGCCAGGCAAGCCGTGGTCATCATCCATAAAGCGCCCAGGACTACACGCATACACTCTCCGGGTTAAGGCCTTTTTGGGGCCAATCAGCAGAGCTTAGTCAGATTAGGCGAGCGTGCCGGATGCAATTTCCCCCTTGCTCCGCTAGCATTACCGGCTTCCGCTTCCCAGTTGCGACGGTTTTCGATGAGTTATCAGGTTCTTGCACGTAAATGGCGTCCGCGCTCGTTCCGCGAAATGGTCGGCCAGACCCATGTGCTCAAGGCTCTGATCAATGCCTTGGACAGCCAGCGGCTGCACCACGCCTACCTGTTCACCGGTACTCGGGGGGTGGGCAAGACCACCATTGCGCGCATCATCGCCAAATGCCTGAACTGTGAAACCGGTATCACTTCGACGCCCTGCGGCACCTGCTCGGTGTGCCGCGAGATCGATGAAGGGCGTTTCGTCGACCTGATCGAGATCGACGCCGCGAGCCGCACCAAGGTCGAAGACACCCGCGAGCTGCTCGACAACGTGCAGTACGCGCCCAGCCGTGGCCGCTTCAAGGTCTACCTGATCGACGAAGTGCACATGCTCTCCAGCCATTCCTTCAACGCCTTGTTGAAAACCCTGGAAGAGCCGCCGCCCTACGTTAAATTCATCCTGGCCACCACCGATCCGCAGAAACTTCCTGCAACGATCCTGTCGCGGTGCCTGCAGTTCTCCCTGAAAAACATGACCCCTGAGCGCGTGGTGGAGCATTTGACCCACGTGCTGGGCGTCGAGAACGTACCGTTCGAAGATGACGCACTTTGGCTGCTGGGCCGCGCCGCCGATGGTTCGATGCGCGATGCCATGAGCCTCACCGACCAGGCCATTGCCTTTGGTGAAGGCAAGGTCATGGCCGCCGACGTGCGCGCCATGCTCGGTACCCTCGACCACGGGCAGGTGTTCGACGTGCTGCACGCGCTGATCGAGGGCGATGCCAAGGCGTTGCTCGAGGCCGTGCGCCACCTGTCGGAGCAAGGCCCCGACTGGAACGGCGTGCTTTCGGAAATCCTCAACGTGCTGCACCGCGTCGCTATCGCCCAGGCGTTGCCGGAAGGTGTCGACAACGGCCATGGCGACCGCGACCGCGTGTTGGCCCTTGCCCAGGCGTTGCCGGCCGAAGACGTGCAGTTCTACTACCAGATGGGCCTGATCGGTCGTCGCGACTTGCCTTTGGCACCGGACCCGCGCGGAGGCTTCGAGATGGTCCTGCTGCGGATGCTGGCGTTCCGACCGGCGGATTCGGCCGATGCGCCGAGACAGCCGCTAAAGCCAGTGGGGATCAGCCAGGCCACAGTTGATTCCGCCAAACCAGTGGCTGGCGCGGCGGTGGTCGCGCCAGTGGTTGCTGCCCCCGTTGCACCGGCGCCTGAGCCGGCACCGGTGGTGGCGGCAGCAGTGGTCGAGCCGGAACCGGTTGTCGAGCCCGAGCCTGTGGTCGACCTGCCCTGGAATGACCCGGTAGACGCTGAGGTCGAGGTCGAACAGCAGCCCTATGTCGAGCCGGTACTGGAAACCGCCGGTGAGCAGCCTGAGCTGACGCCGATGCCTGCACCGACGCCGGACAGCGTGGTGCCGGCCGCCCCTGAGTGGGTTTCAGCGCCGGTTCCCGAGCCGACCGTCGCCCAGGTCGAAGCCGCAATCCCGGGCATCGACCTCGACGACGAACCGCCGCTGGACGAAGATTACATCGAGCCGGACATGGATTCGGCCTACAGCTACCTGGACGACCTGGCCAGCGAGCACACTGCCGAGCCAGCCCCGGAACCCGAGGCAGAGCCCGCTGCGGCGCCGGCCACCGGCCTGGCCCTGCAATGGCTGGAGCTGTTCCCGAAACTGCCGATTTCCGGCATGACCGGCAGCATCGCCGCCAACTGCACCCTGATCGCCATTGACGGCGACCACTGGCTGTTGCACCTGGACCCGGCCCACAGCGCCCTGTTCAACGCGACCCAGCAGCGGCGCCTCAACGATGCCCTGAACCAGTACCATGGGCGCACGCTGACCATCACCATCGAGTTGATCAAGCCCGAGCAGGAAACCCCGGCCCAGGCCGCCACCCGTCGGCGTATCAACCGCCAGCGTGAGGCTGAGGACTCGATCCACGGCGATCCGCTCATCCAGCAAATGATGCAGCAGTTCGGTGCGGTCGTTCGCCAAGATACAATTGAACCTGTCGAAGCCCCGGTGCCCCAGGCGTCCTGACACCGGGCTATTAATTGATCCACGTACTTTTGAGGTGATTCCCATGATGAAAGGTGGCATGGCCGGCCTGATGAAGCAGGCACAGCAGATGCAGGAAAAGATGGCCAAGATGCAGGAAGAACTGGCCAACGCCGAAGTCACCGGTAAAGCCGGTGGCGATATGGTCAGTGTGGTGATGACCGGTCGTCACGACATCAAGCGCGTGAGCATTGACCCAAGCGTATTGCCAGGCGTGGGCGAAGATGACCTGGAAATGCTCGAGGCGCTGTTCGCTGCAGCCGTCAACGACGCCGTGCGCAAGATTGAAGCCAACAGCCAGGACAAAATGTCCGGCGTGACCGCCGGCATGCAACTGCCGCCGGGCATGAAGCTGCCGTTCTAATCGGCGGTCTTTAGCTAGACTCCAATGCCAGGCCTTGTGCCTGGCATTTTTGTTTGTGCCAATCCAATCGAACCCTGGCGCGGCACCCATGGTCTGCACCCTATACCGATAGATTCGATAAAGGAGCCCCTTCATGCCTCACGAACCGACTTTGAACCAGCGCATTGTCCTGGTCTCACGCCCCCAAGGCGCCCCCACCCCGGAAAACTTCCGCCTGGAACGGGTGACCTTGCCGGAGTTGGCAGACGGCCAGGTCCTGCTGAAAACGCTCTATCTCTCCCTCGACCCTTATATGCGCGGTCGCATGAGCGACGCACCGTCGTACGCCGCGCCCGTGGAAATCGACGAGGTGATGACCGGCGGGGCTGTCAGCCGTGTCGAGCAATCACGTAATCCGAAATTCGAGGTGGGTGACCTGGTCGTCGGCGCCACCGGTTGGCAAAGCCACAGCATTTCCGACGGCCGCAACCTGATTCCGGTGCCCAATGGCCTGGCCAGCCCGTCCATGGCCTTGGGGGTACTGGGCATGCCTGGCATGACCGCCTACATGGGCCTGATGGACATCGGCCAGCCAAAAGCCGGGGAAACCCTGGTGGTGGCCGCAGCGTCCGGCGCCGTGGGTTCGGTGGTCGGCCAGGTGGCCAAGCTCAAGGGCCTGCGTGTGGTCGGGATTGCGGGCGGTGCCGACAAGTGCCGCTACGTGGTGGAGGAATTAGGCTTTGATGCCTGCATAGACCATAAGAGCGCAACGTTTGCCGAAGACTTGGCCCAGGCCTGCTTCAAGGGCGTGGACATTTACTTCGAAAACGTCGGTGGCAAGGTGTTCGACGCCGTGCTGCCGCTGCTCAATCCCAAGGCGCGCATCCCCCTGTGCGGGTTGATCGCCGGCTATAACGCCCATGAAGCCCCCAGCGGGCCTGACCGCTTGCCGGCGCTGCAACGCACGTTGTTGACCAAGCGTGTACGGATCCAGGGCTTTATCGTGTTTGACGACTACGGTGATCGTCAGCCGGAGTTCCTCAGCGCCATGGCACCGTGGGTACGCGACGGCAAGATCAAGTTCCGTGAAGACGTGGTCGAGGGCCTGGAGCAGGCGCCCGAAGCCTTTATCGGTTTGCTGGAAGGGCGCAACTTCGGCAAGTCGGTGGTGCGGGTCGCGCAGGATTGAGCATTTGACGCTAATCCGGGGCGCGGGTATAAACCGCGTCTCGTTGTTTTGTCGGACCATTCGCCCATGAGCTTCAGCCCCTTGATTCGCCAACTGATCGACGCCCTGCGCACATTGCCGGGTGTCGGCCAGAAAACCGCCCAACGCATGGCGCTGCAACTGCTGGAGCGTGATCGCAGCGGCGGTACCCGGTTGGCCCAGGCCCTGAGCCAGGCCATGACCGGGGTGGGCCACTGCCGCCAGTGTCGTACCCTCACCGAAGAAGAACTCTGCCCGCAATGCGCCGACCCGCGCCGCGACGACACGCTGCTGTGTGTGGTGGAAGGGCCGATGGATGTGTACGCGGTGGAGCAGACCGGTTATCGCGGGCGCTACTTTGTGCTCAAGGGCCACCTCTCGCCGCTCGATGGCCTGGGGCCGGAGGCCATCGGCATTCCGCAGTTGGTGGCTCGTATTGAAGAACAGGGCGCCTTTACCGAGGTGATCCTGGCCACCAACCCGACCGTGGAAGGTGAAGCCACCGCGCATTACATCGCTCAACTGCTGAGCAACAAAGGCCTGGTCACTTCGCGCATCGCCCATGGCGTGCCGCTGGGTGGCGAGTTGGAGTTGGTGGACGGCGGCACGTTGGCGCATTCGTTTGCCGGTCGTAAACCGATCGCGCTCTAACGATCACCGCAGGATCAAATGTGGGAGGGGCGGTGCGGCGATTTCACTTGCCCCTGATAGCGTCAGTCCAGGCAACCGTTATCGCTCGGTGAGGGCAAAGCGGGTCAGGCAAAACGTCGGAATCCCCATATCTTCCAGGCGCTGCGAGCCACCCAGCTCCGGCAGGTCAATGATCGCCGCCGCTTCAAAAACCTTCGCCCCCATGCGCCGCACCAGGTTCGCCGCCGCGATCAGGGTACCGCCCGTGGCGATCAGGTCATCGAACATCAGCACTGAATCACCCTCGCACAGGCTGTCGGCATGCACTTCGAGGAAGGCCTCACCGTATTCGGTCTGGTAACCCTCGGCCAGCACGTCAGCCGGTAGCTTGCCCTGCTTACGGAACAGGATCAGCGGCTTGTTCAGTTGGTAGGCGATGATCGAGCCGATCAGGAAGCCTCGTGCATCCATTGCGCCGATATGGCTGAAATCAGCCTCGACGTAGCGATGGGCAAAGGTGTCAGCCACCAGGCGCAGGGCCTTGGGCGATTGGAACAGCGGTGTGATGTCACGAAAGATCACCCCAGGCTTGGGGAAGTCGATGACGGGGCGGATCAGGGATTTGATGTCGAACGAATCGAAGGTCATCGTCGAAGAGTCCAGGGCGGAAAACGGACTCGAAGTATACCTGCGGCCTCGCCGATTGGCGCGGCCGCAAGTGTCTGCGTCAGCCTTCCAGCGAACCGCCTGCCAGCGCACACAGTTGGATCGGATCGAGGATGTGCACTTCCTTGCCTTCGGCGGCGAGCAGTTCGCTCTGCTGGAAACGGGTAAACACACGGGACACGGTTTCCACCGCCAGGCCCAGGTAATTGCCGATTTCGTTGCGCGACATGCTCAGACGGAACTGGTTGGCCGAGAAACCACGGGCGCGGAAACGTGCTGACAGGTTGACCAGGAAGGTGGCGATGCGCTCGTCGGCGGTTTTCTTCGACAGCAGCAACATCATCTGCTGGTCGTCACGGATCTCGCGGCTCATCACGCGCATCAACTGACGGCGCAGTTGTGGCAGTTGCAGGGCCAGTTCGTCCAGGCGCTCGAAGGGGATTTCGCACACCGACGTGGTTTCCAGGGCCTGGGCCGACACCGGGTGAATCTCGGTGTCCATGCCCGACAACCCGACCAGCTCGCTGGGCAGGTGGAAACCGGTGATTTGCTCTTCGCCGCCGTCGCTCAGGCTGAAGGTCTTCAGCGCGCCCGAACGTACTGCATAGACGGAATCGAACTTGTCGCCCTGGCGAAACAGAAACTCGCCTTTCTTGAGCGGGCGACCACGTTTAACGATCTCGTCCAACGCTTCCATGTCTTCCAGATTCAGCGAAAGTGGCAGGCAGAGGGGGGCCAGGCTGCAATCCTTGCAGTGAGCCTGGCTGTTAGCGCGCAGTTTGACTGGCTCGGACATTTCTTAGATCCTTGTGGGAAAACACACATAAGACGTAAGGGTACCGCACTGGGGGGCAGTGAAGCCAGTCTGTACAAAAAACAGGCAACGGTATAAAGCTTTTTGTACCGATGCCGATACAAGCTGCACATCTACCATTCGGAGCTTGGATCATGTCTGTTGTCGCGGCTTACAACCCTGCCATCCGTGTACCCAGTGTGCAGGACTTGAAGCCCGCTGCCGAGACCGAGGAAAAACTGCCCGTGACCGCGCCGGTGCCTGAGGCCAAGGTGAATGAAGGGGTTACGGTGACTATTTCCGCCGCAGCGTTCAAGGCGGCTGCGGCGCCCAAAAGCGCGAATGCCGATATCGACGACAGCGGCCTGGACAATAACGTCAAGGACGTGCTGAAAATGATCCGTAAGCTGAAACAGCAGATCGCCGAGAAAATGGCTGAGCTTCAGGCGATCGCGGCTGACAAAAGCTTGACCCCGGAACAGGCCCGGGCCAAGACCGCCAATGTGCAAGGCGCGATCAGTTCGTTGCAGGCAGGTTTGATGACGGCCCAGATCTCTCTGGCCAAAGCGATGAAGACCATGAGCGCCGATGACGCGCTCAAAGCCGCTTCGTTGTCGATGTAACTAGATCACCCGTGAAAATCGTTGCCGGTTCTGGTGCTCCAGATAGGCATCGAACACCATGCACACCGAACGCACCAGCAGCCGCCCAGCTGGCAGAACCTTGATGCTCTGCGTATCCAGTTCGATCAGGCCGTCTTGCGCCATGGTCTCAAGTTGCGGCCAGACTTCGTCGAAGTACCCACGAAAATCAATATTGAACGCCTGTTCGATCTGCTCGAATGCCAGGCTGAACGTGCAGATCAACTGCTGGATCACTTCCCGGCGCAAGCGGTCGTCGGTGGTGCAGATCAAGCCGCGGCTGGTGGCCAGTTGGGCGCTGGCCAGGGCGTTCTGATAGCCGTTCAGGTCACTGCTGTTCTGGCAATACAGGTCGCCGATCTGGCTGATGGCTGACACGCCGAGCCCGATCAGGTCGCAATGGCCGTGGGTGGTGTAGCCCTGGAAGTTACGTTGCAGCGTGCCTTCTTCCTGGGCAATGGCGAGTTCGTCGTCCGGCAGGGCGAAGTGATCCATGCCGATGTAGCGGTATCCGGCCTGGGTCAGTTGCTCGATGGTGGTTTGCAGCATCAGCAGTTTGGATTCCGGCGACGGCAACTCCTCGCTGTTGATCCGTCGTTGGGGCATGAAGCGTTCCGGCAAATGCGCGTAGTTGAACACCGACAGGCGGTCCGGTTGCAGCTTGATCACTTCCTCCACGGTGCGCGCGAAGTTGATCGGCGTCTGCTTGGGCAGGCCGTAGATCAGGTCGATATTGATCGAGCGAAACTGCAGGGTGCGCGCGGCGTCGATCACCGCGCGGGTTTCTTCCAGGCTTTGCAGGCGGTTGACCGCCCGCTGCACGTCCGGGTCGAGGTCTTGCAGGCCGATGCTCACACGGTTGAAGCCCAGTTCACGCAGCAGGCCCATGGTCGCCCAGTCGGCTTCGCGGGGGTCGATCTCGATGCTGTAGTCGCCGGAGTCACCGTCGAGCAGATTGAAGTGCTGGCGCAGGCTGCCCATGACCTGGCGCAGTTCGTCGTGGCTGAGAAAGGTCGGGGTGCCGCCGCCGAAGTGCAATTGCTCGACTGATTGTTTCGGGTCGAGGTGGCAGGCCACCAACTGAATCTCCTGCTCCAGGCGTTGCAGGTAGGCTTGGGCGCGGCCACGGTCTTTGGTGATCACCTTGTTGCACGCGCAGTAGTAGCAAATATTCGCGCAGAACGGCACATGCACATACAGCGACAACGGTCGCGTGGCCTTGCGGCTTTCGCGCAGGGCGTGGAGCAGGTCGAAGGTGCCGACCTGGCTGTCGAATTGTACGGCGGTGGGGTAGGACGTGTAGCGCGGTCCCGCCAGGTCGTAGCGTTGAATCAGATGTTGGTCCCAACGAATGGCGTCGAGCATGCGGGCATTCCCCGGATAGGCTAGTGGGCCGAGTCTAGGGGCGTGGCCGATATGGCATCTTGATTTGCGTCAACGGGGAGCGGCGCTATGCCACATGGCCTTTTAGTGGCCCATTAGCCAGTGCTGATGCGGACCTGGTAGGGTCCAGATACCGAAAATAATCACCAGCAGGCCACCGGCCATACGCACGCTGCGCTTGCGCAATAACGCGGTCACGCGTTCGGCCGCCAACCCGGTCGCCAACAGTACCGGCCAGGTGCCTAAGCCAAAAGCCAACATCAGCAACGCACTGTCGAGCGCATTACCCTGGCTGGCGGCCCACAGCAGGGTGCTGTACACCAGCCCGCACGGCAACCACCCCCACAGCGCGCCCAGCAGCAGCGCGCGGGGCAGGCTGGACACCGGCAGCAAACGGTTGGCGACGGGCTGTATGTAGCGCCACAGGCCGCGCCCGAGGCTTTCGATACGGGTGAGGCCGCTCCACCAACCGGCCAGGTACAGCCCCATGCAGATCAACAGCAACCCGGCGAGCACGCGCATGAACAGGGCCGCCGGGCTGTTGGCCACGGCCCAGCCCGCCAGGCCGATCAATAACCCCGCAGTGGCATAGCTGAGGATACGTCCCAGGTTGTACGCCAGCAGCAGGCGGAATCGGCGGCTGCGTTGTTCCTTGGGAATCGCCAGGGTCAGCGCGCCCATCAGCCCGCCGCACATGCCCAGGCAATGGCCGCCGCCCAGCAGGCCCAGGATCAGAGCAGAGACCAGCAGCGGCGCCAGCTCAAGCATGGGGTGGGTCTTTGGGCGTGGGCGGTTGCTCGGGGCCGTTGGCTTCGTCGACGGCCGCGAGGTGGTTCGGGTCCTGGTCGTCGAACAGCACGCTGTGGGCCGGGCCGTCGAGGTCGTCGTACTGGCCGCTGTCCACGGCCCAGAAGAAGATGTAGATGGCCACGCCCACTAACAGCAGCGCCGCCGGAATCATCACGTATAAAGCTGGCATCTGCACTCCATGCCCGCGCGGCTCAAGCCGGCAGCGGGCGGGTTATCAAAGGGGCGCTTGTGGCCTGCGCACTCGGCACGCGAGTCAGGCGCAGGGCGTTGAGCACCACGGTCAACGAACTGAGGGACATGCCGATCGCCGCCCAGATCGGGGTGATCCAACCGAGGGCGGCAAATGGCAGCATAAGGCCATTGTACAGCCCGGCCCACAGCAGGTTTTCAATGATCACCCGGCGGGTGCGTCGTGCCAGGGTAAAGGCCTGTACCAGCGCGTCGAGGCGGTTGGACAGCAGCACCGCATCGGCGCTGGTCTTGGCCAGGTCGGTGGCCGAGCCCATGGCCACGCTGATATCGGCGGCGGCCAGCACCGGAACATCGTTGACGCCGTCGCCGAGCATCAGCACCTTGCGGCCTTCCTTGTGCAATTGTTGCAGCACGTGCAGCTTGTCGTCGGGGCGCAGGCCGCCGTGGGCTTCATCGATGCCCAGTTCAGCGGCGACGCTGGCGACCATCGGCGAACTGTCCCCCGACAGCAGCAGCGTACGCCAACCGCGCGCCTTGCAGGCGGCCAGCAGGGCCGGGGCATCGCTGCGCAGGCGGTCGTCGAGGACGAACCAGGCAAGGGCGCCATCGCCGTCGCCCAGCAGCAGCCATTGGCCGTCATCCTCCGGAGAGGCAGGAATCGGGCAACCACTGAGTGCGCAGACAAACCCCGGCTGGCCGATGCGCAACTGGCGTTTGCCGACACGTCCTTCCAGGCCGAGGCCGGGGGAGCTGAGCACCTCGTCAGCGGCCAGCGGCGCACGGCCGAAGGCGCGGGCAATCGGGTGTTCGGAGCGGTTTTCCAGGGCGGCGGCGAGGCCCAGGCACTCGTCGCTGTTCAGTGCGGTCAGGGGTCTGATCGCTTTCAGCGCCAGGCGGCCTTCGGTGAGGGTGCCGGTCTTGTCGAAAATCACCGTGTCGATCTGGTTCAGGCCTTCGAGCACATGGCCACGGGTCAGCAATAGCCCGAGCTTGTGCAGGGTGCCGGTGGCGGCGGTGAGGGCGGTCGGCGTGGCCAGGGACAACGCACACGGGCAGGTCGCGACCAGCATCGCCAGTACAATCCAGAACGCCCGCGATGAATCCAGCTCCCACCACAGCAGGCCAATCACTGCCGCGGCAATCAGCGAACACAACAGGAACCACTGCGCGGCGCGGTCGGCGATCTGCGCCAGGCGCGGCTTCTCGGCCTGGGCCCGTTCCAGCAGGCGCACGATGGCGGACAGGCGGGTCTCGTGGCCCAAGGCGCGCACTTCGACGGTCAGCGCGCCTTCGACGTTCAGCGTGCCGGCGGTGACGGCGTCGCCGGTTTGGCGCGGCAGCGGCAGGTACTCACCGGTGAGCAGCGACTCATCGATGCTGGACCGGCCATCGAGGATCACCCCATCTGCCGGCAGCACCGCGCCCGGATGCACCAGCACGCGGTCGCCCAGTGCCAGTTCGCTCAAAAGAATACGTTCGCTCTGGCCGTCACCTTTGAGGCGCAGGCATGAGGCGGGCAGCAGGTTGACCAACTGCGCGGTGGCGGCGGCCGTGCGCTCCCGGGCACGGCGCTCCAGGTAGCGACCGGCCAGCAGGAACAGCGCAAACATGCCCACCGCATCGAAATACAACTCGCCCACGCCGGTGATCGCGGTCCAGATGCCGGCCAGATAAGCCCCGCCGATGGCCAGGGACACCGACACGTCCATGGTCAGGTGACGCGTACGCACGTCGCGCATGGCGCCCTTGAAGAACGGCGCACAGCTGTAGAACACGATGGGCGTTGTCAGAAACATCGCCACCCAGCGCAGGATCACATGCAGTTCGGGGCTCAGGTCGATATTGAATTCCGGCCAGGTGGCCATGGTCGCCATCATCGCCTGGAACCACAGCAGCCCGGCGACCCCCAGTTGGCGCAGGGCCAGGCGGTTTTCGCTGGCCAGTTGTTCGGCCGCACGGTCGGCTTGATACGGGTGCGCGGCGTAGCCGATATGGCGCAGTTCACTGAGCACCTGGCTCAACGGCAATTGCCCGTCGGCCCAGCGCACCTGCAGGCGATGGTTGGACAGGTTCAGCCGCGCCTCGGCCACGGCGGGCAGGCTGCGCAGGTGTTTTTCGATCAGCCAGCCACAGGCGGCGCAACTGATGCCTTCCATCAACAGGGTGGTTTCGGCGAGGTCGCCTTCGTGGTGCACGAAGGGTTTTTGCACGTCGGCGCGGTCATACAGCGCCAGTTCGTCCACCAGTTGCACCGGCAGCGTCTCGGGGTTGGCCGAGGCTTCGCTGCGGTGCTGGTAATAGCTTTCCAGCCCACCGGCCACAATCGCTTCGGCCACGGCCTGGCAGCCGGGGCAGCACAGCTCGCGGCGCTCGCCGAGGATAACGGCGGTGAACCGACTGCCGGACGGGACGGGCAGGGCGCAGTGGTAGCAGGGGGTTGGGCTGGTCATGGGCGCTGCTATTTTTTCAGGTCTTCAGCACCCTGCAACGGTTCATCACCCAGCAGCAAGTCCTTGTCGTGGCTGACTTCTTCTTCCTCGAACAGGCGCCAGGTCTTGTCGCCTTCCACGCCCAGCAATTCCACGAAGCGACGGCCTTCGACCTTGTCGGTGACCTGGCCGATGTAGCGGCCCGGTTCGCTGTCGCTGCGGGTCAGGTTGATCTTGCGATCCTTCTCTGGCTGGGTCGGGGAAATAAGGTTCAGTTCCAGGGTGTTCGGGTTGCTGTAGCCGGTGAGTTGCAACTCGACTTCACCGGTCAGCTCATCCAGGTGCAGCTTGGCGCGCAGTTGCAGGGTCTGGGCAAGCCGTTCGCGGTCCAGGGAGCGGTTGATGCCTTTGCCGGCCTCGTAGTAGTTGTCGTTGACCAGGTTGTCCGGGTTGTTCACCGCGATGGTCACCATGGACAAGGTCAAGGTCACCGAGCAGGCCAGAATCCCAATGATGATCCAGGGCCAGAGGTGCTTGTACCAAGGGCTTGCGGCAGTGGCTTGGGGCATTGTTCTGCTCTCTATTAACGAAGCTTTCTATTTATTAACGAACCTGGGGGCCGATGAATCGGCTCTTGGCTTCAATATGGATGCTGGTGTCATCGGCATCCTTGAGGATGAACGTCACCTCGTTGGTACTCGACGGCAGTTGCTCGGGCGAACTCGACAGTTCCACCGGCATGCTGACGATGTCGCCGGCCGCCACTTTGATTTCACGTCGGCCTTGCAGCTTGAGGTCGGGCAGGCCGGCGGCGTCGAGCACGTAGGTGTGGTCGCGCTGGTCTTTGTTCATGATCTTCAGGCTGTAGACGTTTTCGATGCGCCCTTCGGCGTTTTCGCGGTACAGCACGCGGTCCTTGCTCACGTCGAAGCCCACCAGCGAACGCATGAAGAACGCCCCGGCCAACAGGCTCATCATCGTCAGCAACACCAAGGCATAACCGATCAGGCGTGGGCGCAACTTGTGGGTTTTCTGCCCTGATAGGTTGTGCTCGGTGGTGTAGCTGATCAGGCCGCGCGGGTACTCCATCTTGTCCATGATGTTATCGCAGGCGTCGATACAGGCGGCGCAACCGATGCACTCGATTTGCAGGCCGTCGCGGATGTCGATACCGGTGGGGCATACCTGTACGCACATCGTACAGTCGATGCAGTCGCCCAGGCCCTGGGCCTTGTAATCGGCACCTTTTTTACGCGGGCCACGCACTTCGCCACGGCGTGGATCGTAGGAGACGATCAGGGTGTCCTTGTCGAACATCACGCTCTGGAAGCGTGCGTACGGGCACATGTAGATGCACACCTGTTCGCGCAGCCAGCCGGCGTTGCCATAGGTGGCGAGGGTGAAGAAGCCGACCCAGAAATACGACCAGCCATCGGCCTGGCCGGTGAAGAAGTCGAACACCAACTCGCGGATCGGCGAGAAGTAGCCGACGAAGGTCATGCCGGTGGCAAAGCCGATCAGCAGCCACAGCGTGTGCTTGCTGAATTTGCGCAGGAACTTGTTGGCTCCCATCGGCGCCTTGTCCAGCTTGATGCGCTGGTTGCGATCACCTTCGGTGACCTTCTCGCACCACATGAAGATCCACGTCCACACGCTTTGCGGGCAGGTATAACCGCACCACACGCGGCCGGCGTACACAGTGATAAAGAACAGGCCAAACGCCGAGACGATCAGGATGCCCGAAAGCAGGATGAAATCCTGGGGCCAGAAGGTCGCGCCAAAAATAAAGAATTTACGTTCCGGCAGGTTCCACCATACCGCCTGGTGGCCACCCCAGTTCAGCCACACCGTGCCGAAGTAGAGCAGGAACAGGCCGGCGCCGCCGAGCATGCGCAGGTTGCGGAACAGGCCGGTGAAGGCACGGGTGTAGATTTTCTCTCGCGACGCGTAGAGGTCGACGCTCTTACCTTCAGGGCTATTCGAGATTTTGGCAGGCGGGGTAACGTCATGTACCGGTATCTGGTTGGTCATCATTGCATCCCACGGCGGTGGAGATTTGCCTCGGCCAGTACGTGCCAACCGGGGTCAAATTAAGGGTGTTGCAGTGGCGTAATGATACGCCCCCGCTGGCGCTCAAAGGGTGCGACCTTTGGTCGCATTGGGGGAAATCAATTGATGGTGTACGTGATCTGGATCAATTGACTTGTGAAGTATGGACGGTTTTTGTGGGGGAGGCGGTCATTCGTCCCAAGGATTGATCAGTGGAACACCGCTGGATTTGAAGTCGCTGACGTTGCGCGTGACAACCGTGAGCCCATGCACCAGCGCGGTCGCGGCAATTAATGCATCACTTTCATTGGCACGGTCCGGCACATGCAAGTGTGCGCAACGCAACGCGACTGCAGCATCGACGGGTAGGATTCTGGCATCAAAGGCCGGCATCACATGACGCTTGAGCCAGGTTCGCAACACCTTCCCCTGAGCCGGGTCTCGCCGCTCAATGCGCAAGACCCCGGTTTCCAATTCTTTAAGGGTGATTGCCGAGATAAACATACGCGGTGCGATGACACTTTTGGCCCAGGCGACCACGTTCGCATCAGCCTGGGGTTTACGCAGTTCAGAGATTACGTTGGTGTCGAGTAGATACATCAAGAGAGGTCCACGGGTCGATGAGTGATCACGGCACGTTCGGTTTCAAAGTCGATATCGGCCGCTTCCGGCATCACCAGCAGGTCAACGATGTTGGCATTGAGACCTGTCAGCTTTTGATAGTCCTCAATGCTTAGCAGTACATGGGCAGGCTTGCCGCGATCGGTGATAAAAACCGGGCCTTGGCGAGCGGCTTTTTTGGCACCGCTTGTGTCTTGATTGAATTCGCGGCTGGAAATGGTGGTGAAAGTCATGGTGCGCCTCCCCTGGAGTGGGCTGAATGTAGTTACGTTACTACTTCACCTTTGCTAGCCACAAGCTTAAAGCTACAAGCGGTCAACGTGCTTTTCCCATGCGAGCTGTCGCTGCATTGGAAACGAAAAAGCCCCGCCAGCTTTCGCTGGGCGGGGCTCTTTTGTTTCCGAGAGCCTTACTGCTCGTCAGCCTTCTTATCCCCATGGGACAAGCTGTAAACATACGCCGCGAGCAAGTGCACCTTGTCGTTGCCTTGCAGTTGTTCCTGCGCAGGCATCTGGCCCTGGCGACCCCAACGGATGGTCTGTTGCAGTTGGGCGAAGCTCGAACCGTAGATGAATGCACCCGGGTGTGTCAGGTCTGGCGCGCCCATGGCGGGAGTGCCTTTGCCGGCCGGGCCGTGGCAAGCCACGCAGTTGGCGGCGAAGAGTTTTTCGCCGTTGGCTACATCAGCCTTGACGCCTTCCGGCAGCTTGCGGCTGTCGAGGTTGGTGACGACGAACGCGGCAACGTCGCTGACGCCTTGCTCCTTGAGGATGTCCAGCCAGGCCGGCATGACCGCATGGCGACCTTTCATGATGGTTTCCTTGATGGTGGCAGGCTCGCCACCCCAGCGCCAATCGGCGTCGGTCAAGTTGGGGAAACCGTAGGCGCCCTTGGCGTCGGAGCCGTGGCACACCGAGCAGTTGGAGGCGAACAGACGACCGCCCATCTTCAAGGCTTGCGGGTCCTTGGCGACGTCTTCAATCGGCATCGACGCAAATTTGGCGAAGATCGGCCCGAACTTGGCGTCCGACCTGGCCATTTCCTTTTCCCATTCGTGCACGCCGGTCCAGCCGGTCTGGCCGTTGGCGAACGGGGTTTGCTTGTCGTTGTCGAGGTAGTTGTAGCCCGGCAGCAGGCCTTTCCAATTGCCCAGGCCGGGGTACAGCACCAGGTAGCCAAGGGCGAAGATGATGGTGCCGACGAACAGCATGAACCACCATTTGGGCAGCGGGTTGTCATACTCCTCGATGCCGTCGAACGAGTGGCCGACGGTCTCGTCGGTCTGCTCGGCGCGCTGGCCCTTGCGGGTCGACAGCAGCAGCCAGGTCAAGGCGAAGATGGTACCCAGGCTCAGGACTGTGACGTACAGACTCCAGAACGTAGTCATTCTTTGTTACTCCTAGAAGCTTGCTCGACGTGCTTGATGGCTTCGGGATCATCCGCAAAGGGCAACATGGTCGCGTCGTCAAACTCCGACTTGCGCCGGGGACTGAACACCCACAGCGCCAGGCCAATAAAGGCCACCATCACCACAACGGTGCCCAGGCCTCGAATCATCCCGATATCCATGAAGAATCACCGTTTGCTTTTGATGATGGTGCCCAGGCCTTGCAGGTAGGCCACCAATGCGTCCATTTCGGTCTTGCCCTTCACGGCTGCGGCTGCACCGGCGATGTCTTCGTCGGTGTAGGGCACGCCCAGGGTGCGCAAGACTTCCATCTTCTTCGCGGTGTCCTTGCCGTCGAGCTTGTTTTCCACGAGGAACGGGTACGCCGGCATTTTCGACTCAGGCACCACGTTGCGCGGGTTGTACAGGTGCGCACGCTGCCAGTCATCGGAGTAACGCCCGCCAACACGCGCCAGGTCCGGGCCGGTGCGCTTGGAACCCCACAGGAACGGGTGGTCCCACACGCTTTCACCGGCGACCGAGTAGTGGCCGTAGCGTTCGGTTTCGGCGCGGAACGGGCGGATCATCTGCGAGTGGCAGCCGACACAACCGTTGGCGATGTAGACGTCGCGGCCTTCCAGTTCAAGGGCGGTGCGCGGCTTCATGCCTTCGACCGGCTTGTTGGTCACGTCCTGGAAAAACAGCGGAACGATCTGGGTCAGTCCGCCGATGCTCACGGCGATGACCATGAAGAAGGCCAGCAGGCCGATATTCTTCTCGACTACTTCATGCTTCATCAGTGGGCTCCCACAACGGCGATCTTGGCGGCGGCTTCGGCTTCTGCCGGGTCCGAGGCACGCACGGTGCGCCAGACGTTGTAGGCCATTAACAGCATGCCGCTGGCAAAGAACGCACCACCAATGGCGCGGACGATGAAGCCAGGGTGGCTGGCTTGCAGCGCTTCGACAAAGGAGTAGGTGAGGGTGCCGTCATCGTTGATTGCACGCCACATCAGGCCCTGGGTGATGCCGTTAACCCACATCGAGGCGATGTAGAGCACGGTACCGATAGTGGCCAGCCAGAAGTGCGCGTTGATCAGCCCGACGCTGTGCATCTGCACGCGGCCGAACAGTTTGGGGATCATGTGGTACAGCGCGCCGATGGAGATCATCGCTACCCAGCCGAGGGCGCCGGCGTGTACGTGGCCGATGGTCCAGTCGGTGTAGTGGGACAGCGAGTTGACGGTCTTGATCGCCATCATCGGCCCTTCGAAGGTCGACATGCCGTAGAACGCCAGGGACACCACGAGGAAGCGCAGGATCGGATCGGTGCGCAGCTTATGCCAGGCCCCCGACAGCGTCATCATGCCGTTGATCATGCCGCCCCAGCTCGGGGCCAGCAGGATGATCGACATCGCCATGCCCAGGGACTGCGCCCAGTCCGGCAGCGCGGTGTAGTGCAGGTGGTGAGGACCGGCCCAGATGTAGAGGGTGATCAGCGCCCAGAAGTGCACGATGGACAGGCGGTAGGAGTAAATAGGACGTTCGGCCTGTTTCGGCACGAAGTAGTACATCATCCCCAGGAAACCGGTGGTGAGGAAGAAACCCACCGCGTTGTGGCCGTACCACCACTGGATCATCGCGTCCGTTGCCCCGGCGTAGGCCGAGTAGGACTTGAACAGGCTGACCGGCAACGAGGCATGGTTGACGATGTGCAGCATCGCCGTCACCAGGATGAAGGCACCGTAGAACCAGTTACCCACGTAGATGTGTTTGGTGTTGCGCTTGACGATGGTGCCGAAGAACACCACCGCGTAGGTCACCCAGACGATGGCGAGCAAAATCGCGATCGGCCATTCCAGCTCGGCGTATTCCTTGGTGGTGGTGTAGCCCAGCGGCAAGGTGACGATGGCGCCGACGATGACCGCTTGCCAACCCCAGAAGGTGAAGGCTGCAAGGCTGTCGGAGATGAGTCGCGTCTGGCAGGTTCGCTGCACGACATAGTAGGAGGTGGCAAACAATGCACATCCGCCGAAGGCGAAAATCACCAGGTTGGTGTGCAGCGGGCGCAGGCGGCCGAAGGTTGTCCATGGCAAGCCGAAATTCAATTCCGGCCAAACCAGTTGCGAGGCGATGAACACCCCGAGCCCCATGCCAAGGATCCCCCAGACCACCGTCATGATGGCGAACTGGCGGACTACCTTATAGTTATAAGCAGTCGGACTGATTGCTGTGCTCATTCTAAGGTTCCACGGTTTAGGTTTTTTTATAGGTAAAATTCGGCCGCAAGTATGTAGAAAGCAAGGGGCCATTGCAACGCAAGGCTGACCTGTGTCAATGCGTTCCACGCCAGATTCTGCGCCCTTTCCATGTTTGGCGTAAGGATAAAATCCGAAATCGAAAGCTGATCAAGTGGACAAGAAATTTTGGGGTTCGCAACGACTGTCGTCGCGTACGCCAGGATCGGTCCGCTGTGCAAGCAAGCGTAGACCCGAATGGCAGGAGGGGAAAGGTGTGCTTTGGAAGGGTGCGACACTTGGTCGCGTAGCGCGGTAGAGCTGCCGCCCCAAATTGGGGCGGCAGTCAGGTGTTACTGAGCGGGGCTTTCTGGCGTTGCACCATCAGCGTTATGGGACAGGCTGTAAACGTAGGCGGCGAGCAGGTGCACTTTGTCATTGCCCTGCAGCGCTTCCTGCGCTGGCATCTGGCCTTGGCGGCCGTGGCGAATGGTCTGCTGCAACTGCGCGAGGCTGGTGCCGTAGATGTAACCGGCAGGCAGGGTCAGGTTCGGCGCGCCCATGGCTTCCATGCCGTGGCCTTGTGGACCGTGGCAGGCCACGCAGGTGGTGTTGAACGCGGCTTGGCCGGCAGCCAGGTCGGCAGTGCTGTCGGCCGGCAATGGCAACTTGGCGATATCGTGACGCACATAGGCCGCGACGTTTTTCACGCCCTCGTCGCCCAGTATCTCACCCCAGGCCGGCATCGCCGCGTGGCGACCGTTCATGATGGTGGTCTTGATCGCTTCGGCCGAACCGCCCCAACGCCAGATGTTGTCAGCCAGGTTTGGAAAGCCGAATGCGCCCTTGGCATCCGAGCCGTGGCACACCGCGCAGTTGGAGGCGAACAGGCGGCCGCCCATTTTCAGCGCTTGCGGGTCTTTGGCGACTTCTGCCACGGGCATGGCTGAGAATTTGGCGAAGATCGGCCCGAACTTGGTGTCGGCCTTGGCCATCTCCTTGTCCCACTCCTTGGCCGATGTCCAGCCGTTTTCATAGCCCGGCAACACGCCTTTCCAGTTGCCCAGGCCCGGGTAGAGGATCAGGTAGCCGACGGCAAACACCAGGGTGCCGGCGAACAACATGAACCACCACTGGGGCAGGGGGTTGTCGTATTCCTCGATACCGTCGAAGGCGTGGCCCATGGTCTGGTCGACACTGCCCTTGGTCTCGCCCTTGCGGGTGGCGAACAACAGCCAGGTCAGGCCGATCAGGCTGCCGATGGTCAGTACGCAGATCCATGTACTCCAGAAGGTAGTCATGGCCGGTTGCTCCTTGTTGCAGGCTCTTGGTGAGCGTCGGATGGCGAAGGTTCATCGGCGAAGGGCAGCAGGCGCGCTTCCTCGAATTCCGCGTTGCGCCGGTTGTTGAATACCCACAGCGACAGGCCGATAAAGGCGATGGCGACCACCAGCGTGCCGAGGCCGCGGATGGTGCCCGCATCGAATTCAAATCCCATGGCTCACCTCTTGCTCTTGATGGCAGTGCCGAGTACTTGCAGGTACGAAACCAGCGCGTCCATTTCGGTCTTGCCCTTGAGGCTGGCCACGGCGGCACTGATGTCGTCGTCGGTGTACGGCACGCCGAGGGTGCGCATCACTTTCAACTTGGTCTCGGTGTGGCTGTTGTCGACCGCAGCCGTGACCAACCATGGGTAGGCCGGCATTTTCGACTCAGGCACTACGTTGCGCGGGTTGTACAAGTGCGCGCGGTGCCAGTCGTCCGAGTAGCGTGCGCCGACGCGTGCCAGGTCTGGCCCGGTACGCTTGGAGCCCCACAGGAACGGGTGGTCCCACACGCTTTCACCGGCGACCGAGTAGTGGCCGTAGCGCTCGGTCTCGGCGCGGAACGGACGGATCATCTGCGAGTGGCACTGTACGCAGCCTTCACGGATGTAGATGTCGCGGCCTTCCAGTTGCAGCGCGGTGTAGGGCTTCATGCCTTCGACCGGCTTGTTGGTCACGTCCTGGAAGAACAGCGGGACGATCTGGGTCAGGCCGCCGATGCTCACGGCGAGCACCATGAGCAGCATCAGCAGGCCGACGTTTTTTTCAATCGTTTCGTGTTTCATCACTGACTCCTCAGGCCATCTGCGCGACAGGGGCGGCTTCGACAGGTTGTGCCGAGCGCACGGTGCGCCATGTGTTGTAAGCCATCAGCAACATGCCGCTGAGGAACACCGCACCGCCCACCAACCGCACGATGAAGCCTGGGTGGCTGGCCACCAGGGTTTCGACGAAGGAGTAGGTCAAGGTGCCGTCGTCGTTGATCGCACGCCACATCAGGCCCTGGGCGATGCCGTTGACCCACATCGAAGCGATGTAGAGCACGGTGCCGATGGTGGCCAGCCAGAAGTGCGCGTTGATCAGGCCGAGGCTGTACATCTGCTCGCGACCGAAGACTTTCGGGATCATGTGGTACAGCGCGCCGATGGAGATCATCGCTACCCAGCCGAGGGCGCCGGCGTGTACGTGGCCGATGGTCCAGTCGGTGTAGTGGGACAGCGAGTTGACGGTCTTGATCGCCATCATCGGCCCTTCGAAGGTCGACATGCCGTAGAACGCCAGGGACACCACGAGGAAGCGCAGGATCGGGTCGCTGCGCAACTTATGCCAGGCGCCCGACAGGGTCATCATGCCGTTGATCATGCCGCCCCAGCTCGGAGCCAGCAGTACCAGCGACATCACCATGCCCAGCGACTGTGCCCAGTCCGGCAGCGCGGTGTAGTGCAGGTGGTGAGGACCGGCCCAGATGTACAGGGTGATCAGTGCCCAGAAGTGCACGATGGACAGGCGATAGGAATACACCGGACGCTCGGCCTGTTTCGGCACGAAGTAGTACATCATCCCGAGGAAACCGGCGGTGAGGAAAAAGCCTACCGCGTTATGTCCATACCACCACTGCACCATGGCATCCGTCGCACCGCCATACAGCGAGTAGGACTTGGTCAGGCTGACCGGGATTTCCAGGTTGTTGACGATATGCAGGATCGCCACGGTGATGATGAACGCACCGAAGAACCAGTTACCGACGTAGATGTGCTTGGTGGTGCGCTTGGCCACGGTGCCAAAGAACACAATGGCGTAGGCCACCCAGACGATGGTGATCAGTATATCGATCGGCCATTCCAGCTCGGCGTATTCCTTGGAGCTGGTGTAACCCAGCGGCAAGGTGATTGCGGCCAAAAGAATGACCAACTGCCAGCCCCAGAAGCAGAACGCGGCGATTTTCGGCGCGAACAGCTGGGTTTGGCAGGTACGCTGCACCGAGTAGAAGGAGCTGGCGAACAGCGCACAGCCACCGAACGCGAAGATCACCGCGTTGGTGTGCAGTGGGCGCAGGCGGCCGAAGCTGGTCCAGGGCAAGTCGAAGTTGAGCGCGGGCCAAACCAATTGGGCGGCGAGAAAAACCCCGAGCCCCATGCCGACGATGCCCCACACCACCGTCATAATGGCGAATTGGCGGACCACCTTGTAGTTATAGGCGGTACTTAAAGTAGTGTTCATGGTTCCCCATCCACGGTTCAACCCAAGCAGATGCGGCACTTGGGCTGGAGTTATAGGCAGACTGAATAGCGAGGCAAGCATGGGCAAAGAGCACAAGGCCAGTATTGACGGGGATCAATGGGCGCAGTGTGTGCGGGAACATGGCTGGCTTTGGGATGTCGCGTCGGGCGCTGCTTCGGGTGATTGCGTGACGCTGATCCTTGCCCATGGCGCCGGCGCACCGATGGACTCATCCTTCATGAACGACATGACTGCACGCCTTGCCGGGCATGGCGTCAACGTGTTGCGCTTCGAGTTTCCCTACATGGCTCAACGTCGATTGGACGGCGGTAAACGCCCGCCCAACCCGGCGCCGAAACTGTTGGAGGCGTGGCGCGGGGTGTATGCCGAGGTGCGACGTCATGTCGCTGGGAAACTGGCCATTGGCGGCAAGTCCATGGGTGGGCGCATGGCGAGTCTGTTGGCGGATGAATTGGCGGCAGATGGGCTGGTGTGCCTGGGGTATCCGTTCTATGCAGTGGGGAAACCGGAGAAACCCCGGGTCGAGCACCTGGCCGGGCTGAACACGCCGACGCTGATTGTGCAGGGCGAGCGCGATGCCTTGGGTAATCGGGTGGCGGTGGAAGGCTATGATTTGTCGCCGAGCATCGAGGTGATGTGGCTGGAGGCGGGGGATCATGACTTGAAGCCGTTGAAGGCTTCGGGGTTTACGCATGAGCAGCATTTGGAGGCTGCGGCCGTGCAAGTGGCTGAGTTTCTCAGCGCCTGTTAGGGCCAATCGGGAGCAAGCCCCCTCCCACATTCGACCGCATTCCAAGGGATGTACGCGGTTAACTGTGGGAGGGGGCTTGCTCCCGATAGCGGTTTACCGGTTGAAACGCTCGACCAACGAATACTGGGTATTCGCCGTATGCGTCAGCTCTTCACTCAACTGCGCCGAGTTCATCGCCTGCTCCGAAGTCTGATCCGCCAACAGCGCAATGGTGCTGATATTACGGCTGATCTCTTCGGCTACCGAGCTTTGCTCTTCGGTGGCGGCTGCAATCTGGGTGGTCATGTCGGTGATATGTGCCACCGCTTCACTGATGCCCACCAACGCCTGATCCGCCTCCATCACCCGCGCCACACCTTCTTCGGCCTGGCGATGCCCGGCATCCATGGTTTGCACGGCGGCGGCAGCGGTTTGCTGCAGCTTGGCGATCAGGGCATGGATCTGCCCGGTCGACTCAGTGGTGCGCTGCGCCAGTTGGCGGACTTCATCAGCGACCACCGCAAAACCACGGCCCATCTCTCCGGCACGCGCCGCTTCAATGGCGGCGTTGAGCGCCAGCAGGTTGGTTTGGTCGGCAATGCCTTTGATCACGTCGACTACGCCGCCGATCTCATCACTGTCCTTGGCCAGTTGGGTGACGGTCACGCCGGTCTCGCCCACGGCCACCGACAGACGCTGAATCGCCTCGCGGGTTTCCCCGGCAATAGAGCGACCGCGACCGGTCAGGCGATTGGCTTCCTGGGTAGCATCGGCGGTGCGCTGCACATGGCTGGCCACTTCCTGGGTGGTCGCCGCCATCTGGTTGACCGCAGTGGCCACCTGTTCGGTTTCCACGCGCTGGCGTTCCAGGCCGCTGGAGCTGTTATGCGCCAGGGTGTTGGACTGCGCCGCTTGGTCGTTGAGGTGCTCGGCAGTGTCCTGCAAACGCGTCAGGCAGGTCTTCAGACGCGCCTCCTGGCTGAGGATCGACATCTCCAGGCGTGCCTGGGCGCCACGGCTGTCGGTGTACATCTGTGCGATCAACGGGTCGGACGTGGTCTGCTCGGCCAGACGCAGCAAGCGCTTGAGACCGCGCTGTTGCCAGCTCAGGCCCAGCAGCCCCAATGGCACCGACAACCCCGCCGCCAGGGCAAAGCCCCAGTGGGAGTTGAGCGACGCACCGATCATGAAGCTCAGTTGGCTGATCAGGATAAACGGCACCCAGTCCTGCAACACCGGCAACCACTTGTCCCGCTGGGGAACGGCCGACTTGCCCTGGTTGATGCGTTGGTAGAGCGCCTCGGCACGGCGGATCTGCTCGGCAGTGGGCTTGATGCGCACCGATTCGTAGCCGACCACCTGATTGCCTTCAAAGACCGGCGTCACATAGGCGTTAACCCAGTAGTGATCGCCCGTCTTGCAACGGTTCTTAACGATGCCCATCCATGGCAAGCCTTGTTTGAGCGTGGTCCACATATGCCCGAACACGGCCGCTGGCACGTCCGGATGACGCACCAGGTTGTGCGGGGCACGCACCAGTTCGTCGCGAGAGAACCCACTGATTTCAACGAAAGCGTCGTTGCAGTAGGTGATCACGCCTTTGGCATCTGTGGTGGAGATCAACCGTTGCTGAGCGGGGAAGGTACGTTCGCGCTGGGTAACGGGTTGGTTATTACGCATGATTGTTCAATCCGCAAGGCTTTCAATGGGTATCGGCGGTAACGGGGGTTTATTTAACTTATTTTTGCAACAATCGGCGGGTTGCTCGTTTCTGGAGGTGGTGTCAACCCGCTAGCATCGGATAGGTAAACAACCCGAAGTGAAGCAGATTCAAGCCAAAGTGCGTGGCAATCGCCGCACCCAGCCCGCCAAACCGATAAGCCAGGCCATAACCGACCCCGGCGATGCTCGCCAGCAGTACCCAATGCCACCCCGCGCCCACGTGCACCAGCCCGAACAGCAGCGACGCCAGCAGCAGCGCGAGGTTTTCGCCGTAGGGCAACTGTTTGAAGCGCCGGCTCAAGCCGCCTTGAATGTAGCCACGGAACAGCGCTTCTTCCACCAGGGTCACCAGCAGCAGGTTATTGAGCACCCACAGCCAGGCCTGGTCCGGCCATTTCGGTGCCCAACTGATCACGCCCAGCAAGGCTGCGCCACCCAGAGCGATGATGGCGGTCAGCGCCAGCGCCAACGCGGTGACGCAGATCGACAAGCGCAACGAACGCCGCGCCACAATCCACGGGCAGGCCAGCAACAACCAAAAGCCAATCAAGGGCTTGTCCTGGTTCAGGTACATCGAGAACGGCACGGCATCAGGCGTGAGGCGCTGCGGGTCAATGCCGCGTCCGTTGTAGAACCCCGGCAACCAGTGCATTGCCAGGCTCAGGGCCAGTACGATAAACAGCCCGTGGCCGAGGTTGCGTGCCCACGGCGTGCGTTGCTGGCGTACGGCATAGCCGGCGATCAACAGCAGGGCGATGGACACCAGCGCCAGCACGCCCAGTTGCCCGTAGGCCAAGGCCAGCACATAGCCGATGGAAAGCAGCGTCAGGTACAGCCAGGGCAATGCGAGCATGGGGATTCCTTGGGAAAAACCGGTCGGCATTATAGCGACGGCCCGCGCGCCGGAACGTGAAAACGCCTCCACGCAACAGGGTTTGGGCAAGTGATTGCAAAACATGTCATTGGCTGGTTATAGTCCTCACGTCGTTATCCCTTCAAAAAGATCAGCACATGCCAGCTTCCCTGCGCATAGCGGTAGTCGATTCAGCGGTCAACGCTGTGGTCGTGCCGTGCGCGAACAAGCAGTCTGTGCAGATCAGTCACTACCCCCCACCTGTCAGTAGCACCCCGGTGTACGCAGTCGCATCACCGCCGGGTGTTGGCATTCCGGGCTGATCAGCGCGTTGCTGTTCCCGCTGTGCCTGCCTGAAAAAAACTACTGAATTTCAGCATCTGCTGCTGAATCGGCTTTTTTTGCCTGATTACAGGTGGTATCCATGTCCGTTCTTTCGAAACACTCCGTGGCCGCGGCGGCCTCGACGAGCCTGTTTGTCCTGCTGTGGAGCAGCGGGGCGATCTTCTCCAAACTGGGCCTGGCCCATGCGTCACCCTTCGCGTTTCTGTTGATCCGCTTTGCCGTCGCCCTTGCAGGCTTGGTGGTGCTGGTGCCGATCCTCAAGCTGAAACTGCCGCGTCCCGGCAAGCCCATGCTGTACGCGGCGGCAACCGGATTGGTGTTGTTGGGGGCCTATCAGATTTTCTATCTGCTGGCCCTGGACCTCAACGTCACCCCCGGCGTCATGGCGACCATCATGGGGGTGCAGCCGATCCTCACCGTGGTGCTGATGGAGCGCCAGCGTTCCTGGCGTCGCATGTTCGGCCTGAGTCTGGGCTTGGCCGGGCTGATCATGGTGGTCTACCAAGGCATCGGGCTGTCGGGCATGTCCCTGGCCGGGATGCTGTTCGGGCTGCTGGCCCTGGCAAGCATGACCTTCGGCTCGATCATGCAAAAGCGCATCACCGACAACCCCCTCGGCACCCTGCCGGTGCAGTACCTGGCGGGACTGGTGTTGTGTTCGGTGTTTGTGCCGTTCCAGCCGTTCCATGTTGAACACAACGCCGGCTTTTACCTGCCGGTGCTGTGGATGGGCCTGGTGGTGTCGGTACTGGCAACGCTGTTGCTGTACCGTCTGATCGCCAGGGGCAACCTGGTGAATGTCACCAGCCTGTTCTACCTGGTGCCGGCGGTGACGGCGGTGATGGATTACCTGATCTTCGGCAACCGGCTGGCGGTGCTGAGCCTGTTGGGGATGGGCTTGATCATCATTGGGCTGGTCTTCGTGTTCCGCAAAAACTGACCCCCCCGTAGGCGCCGGCCAGCCGGTGCCTACGGTTTTCGAGGCCGCAATACCAGCCACAACGCCCCGGCAATCAACATGCCGCCATATAAATGCGCCATTGATAATGGTTCGTCGAGCAACAGCGCCCCCCACAACACCCCAAACGGCGGGATCAGGAAGGTGGTGGTCATCGATCTCACCGGTCCGATAGCGGTGAGCAGTCGGAAGTACAAAACATAAGCAAACGCCGTACACACCAGCCCCAACCCCAGCAACGACAGCCACACCTGCCACCCACCCCAGCTCGCGGGCGGATGGCTGATCGCGCTGTAGGCAAACAACGGCAGCAGAAACAGCGTCGCGCCCAGCATGCTGCCCAGGGCCGCGAGACGACTGTCCAGCCCGCCACGCTGGTCCAGCCAGCGCCGCGCGAGGAAACCGGCAAAGCCATAACAGGTGGTGGCCAACAGGCAGGCCAGTGCGCCCATCAATAATTCCAGGTCAAACGCCACCGGCCCCGCGCGAGTCAGCACGCCCACGCCGAACAGGCCCAGGCACACCCCGGCGATTTTCGACGCGGTGAGGCGCTCACTGAAAAACAGCCCGCCAATCAACACGCCCATCAACGGCGTGGTGGCATTGAAGATCGCCGAGTAACCCGCCGGCAGCACCTGGGCCGCCACCGAATACATGGTCGCCGGGATCCCCGAGTTGATCACCCCCAGCAATAGCACGGTCTTGAACTTGCCCTGGAAATCCCAGCGCACCCGCATCACCGCCAGCATCACCAGCAAGCCTGCGGCGGCAATCGATACGCGGAAAAATGCGGTCGGCACCGTGCCGATTTCCGGCGCGATGATGCGCATGAACAGAAAGCTCGCGCCCCAGATGGCGGCGAGCCCCAGCAGGTAAAGGGTGTCAACAGGCCTCACGGAACGCTCCTACATCAATAAGGCGGCGAGTGTTGCACGCCGCTTTCACTGATTACAGGACAAACCGCGTCACCAGCCCATTGAGGTCCACCGCCAGCCGCGACAGTTCCTGGCTGGCGGCCGAGGTCTGGGTGGCGCCGGCGGCGGTCTGGGTGGAGAGGTCGCGGATGTTCACCAGGCTGCGGTCCACATCACGCGCTACCAGTGCCTGTTGCTCGGCGGCGCTGGCTATCACCAGGTTGCGCTGGCTGATCTGCGAGATGGCGGCGGTGATTTTCTCCAGGGCGCTGCCGGCGCCGTTGGCCCGTTGCAGGGTCTGGCCGGCGTGCTCGGCACTGCTGTTCAACGCTGTGACCGTATCCTGGGTGCCTTGCTGGATACCGGTGATCATCTGCTCGATTTCTTCGGTGGAGTCCTGGGTGCGCTGTGCCAGCGAACGCACCTCGTCGGCGACTACCGCGAACCCACGCCCGGCTTCACCGGCACGCGCCGCTTCAATCGCTGCGTTGAGCGCCAGCAGGTTGGTTTGCCCGGCAATGCCGCGAATCACTTCCAGCACCTTGCTGATGTCCTGGGCTTGCAGCGCCAGGCCTTCGGCCTTGTTGGAGGCGCCGAGCACTTCGTCCACCAGGTTCTGGATCGAGTTGATGGTTTCGCTGATCTGGTAGTGGCCGTGCTTGCTGTCTTCATCGGAAGCCTGGGACGCCTCGGCACTGGACACCGCATTACCCGCGACCTGGTCCACCGCCGTGCTCATCTCGGTCACGGCGGTGGCAGCCTGCTCGATTTCATCATTCTGCGCCTGCAGGCCGCGCGTGCTTTGTTCCATCACCGAGCTCATTTCTTCGGCGGCGGAAGCCAGTTGCTGCGCCGATTCGCTGATGCCACGGATGGTGGTCTGCAGCTGCACTTGCATGGTCGCCAAGGCGGTCAGCAATTGCGCGGGTTCGTCATGGCCGCGCACCACAATCGGCTGGCTCAAGTCGCCGGCGGCGATGGTGCGAGCCACCTTCAGGGCCTGGCCGATCGGCGCGGTGATGCTGCGGGTCAGCAGCCAGGCCAGCAGTAAGGTGGTGATCAGGGCGACGGCGATAATCAGGCCGACAATCCACTGTGCGCTCGAATACATCCGTGCGGCCGAATCAGCCGCTGCTTCGACGCCGTTCTGGTTAAAGACGATCAGTTTTTCCAGGCTCTGGCTCAAGATCGTGCCCTGAGGGGCGAGGCGGCTGACGAGCAGGTCGAGGGCGTCTTGCTGTTGATCCTTGTCCACCAGCGCGACCATCTGCCCGACGATGGCCAGGTACGTTGCGACATTGCTCTTGAGGGTTTTCAGCAGATCGCGCTCTTCGTCATTGCTCAGCAAGGTTTCATGGCGATCGAGCAGGGCTTGCAGTTCGTTGCTGGTACGGCTGATCAGGCCTCTGCTGGTGTCACGCACGCGAGATTCGTCGGTGCTCACCAGGCGCAGGGATTCCAGGCGGATGGTGGCCACCAAGGCTGCGCTGTCGTGGATATTCTCGATGCTCGGCATCCACGACTGTTCAATGACCAGCGCGCTTTCGCGCAGCTTGGCCATCTGGCCCAGGCCAAACATTCCCACAATCACCAGCAAGCTGGCCAAAACCCCAAAACTCAGGCCGGCACGCAGACCGATCCTCATATTCCTCAATGACATCTCAATGCTCCTTGGGCGATTAGAACCTGCTCCCGGATCGGTCTTCGGACCTTGTTAGGGTGGGAGAGGGCGCGCTGTATATCAAAGTGCCATTAAGGTGGTAATCGGGGTTTCCCTTAGTTGGATCCAAAGCCCTGCGGAGGGTGCGCCCCCGTGCTGGCTGGCGGTTTCCCGCCTCTACCGGCCAGGCCACGATAGTAAAGGCGTGTGGATAAAACGCGCTGGGACTGTAAGGGGCGTTTATTGACCAGATGGTCGAATTAAAAAATTGAAAATAAATGTACGAAATGAACAGAGCCGTACAAGTCAGTGCAAAAAATGACCCTTCTCCTGCCTTCGTACACTGGCTAAGCTCAGGGCTTCCAGATACCCGTAGAGGTTTCCCGCATGTCGACATCCACGCCCGCCCTCGCTATCGCCCGCACGATCCTCGAAGGCTTCGACGATTACCGCGAGCACTTTCGCCAGATCACCGATGGCGCCCGCGAGCGTTTCGAAAAGGCCCAGTGGCAGCAGGGGCAAGCGGCCTCGGCGGCGCGGATCAACCTGTATGAAGACAAGGTCGGTGAAGTGACCACGCGCCTGCGTGGGAATTTCGAGGGCGGCACATTGTTCGACATTGATCTATGGCCGCTGGTGAAAAGCGCCTACATCGGCCTGATCGACCTGCGTTTTGACGATGAGCTGTCCGAGACCTGGTACAACTCGATCTTCTGCGGCCTGTTCAGCCATGACCTGATCAGCGACGGCTGCATGTTCATCCACACCACTCGGCCGAGCCTGCGCCGGGCACGGGCGGCACAAACCCGGATCTACGCGCCTGCCGGCCAGATTCCCGAAATGCTCGCGCAGATTTTTGCGGACTATCGTTTCAGCGAGCCCTACGCCGATCTGGCGGCCGACCTGGGGCGCCTCGAAATCCAACTGCGGGAAAACCTGCCGGACTGGGTGTGCAAGGATCCGGACCTCAAGGTCGAGCTGTTTTCCTCGGTGCTCTACCGCAACAAAGGCGCCTACCTCGTAGGGCGCATCTACACCCGCGACGAGCAATGGCCCCTGGTGATTCCGCTGCTGCACCGCGAAGGGCAGGGCATCCAGATCGATGCGTTGATCACCGACGAGGCGGAGGTGTCGATCATCTTTTCGTTCACCCGTTCCTACTTCATGGTCGACGTGCCGGTGCCGGCGGAATTCGTCGGCTTTCTCAAACGCATCCTGCCGGGCAAGCACATCGCCGAGCTGTACACCTCGATTGGTTTCTACAAGCACGGCAAATCGGAGTTTTACCGCGCGCTTATCAACCACCTGGCCACCACCGACGATCAATTCATCATGGCCCCCGGCGTACGTGGCATGGTCATGAGTGTGTTCACCCTGCCGGGCTTCAACACCGTGTTCAAGATCATCAAGGACCGATTTTCACCGTCGAAAAACGTCAACCGCGCCACGGTGATCGAGAAGTACCGCCTGGTCAAAAGCGTCGATCGCGTCGGGCGCATGGCCGATACCCAGGAGTTTGCCGACTTCCGCTTTCCCCTGAGCAAGTTCGAGCCCGAGTGCCTGGCTGAATTGTTGGACGTCGCTGCCGGCACCGTCGAAGTGGAAGGCGACACCGTGCTGATTCGCCACTGCTGGACCGAACGGCGCATGACCCCGCTGAACCTCTACCTGGAAAACGCCAACCCCGCCCAGGTGCGTGAAGCCCTGGAAGACTACGGCCTGGCGATCAAGCAACTGGCGGCGGCGAATATCTTCCCCGGCGACATGCTGCTGAAGAACTTCGGCGTTACCCGCCATGGGCGCGTAGTGTTTTATGACTATGACGAAATCTGCTTTCTCACCGAGGCCAACTTTCGCCACATCCCCGCGCCGCGTACCCCCGAGGACGAAATGGCGTCCGAGCCCTGGTACTCCATCGGCCCGCTGGATGTATTCCCGGAAGAATTCCCGCCGTTTCTGTTCGCCGATGCCGGCCAGCGCAAGTTGTTCGATCAACTGCACGGCGAGCTGTACAACGCCGATTACTGGAAAGGCCTGCAGGATACAATTCGGGCGGGAAAGGTGATTGATGTGTTTCCGTATCGGCGCAGGTGGGGAGAAGTGTCTTGAACCGCTCAGTCACTGTGGTTTAGCACACCCTGGAGTGTGCCTACTGAAAAAAACTACTGGCAATTATAAAAGTGCCAGTAGTTCAAGGTGATGCAGGTTATAAGTCGATATGTCTAATGGTTCGGTTGAGTTTACTTCAGGAATGGCATGTCTTTGTTAGTTTCCAGTATCCTGTCACTCCAGTTAGTCAAACGGTTCCTGTCTGTTTCGTTGGGCGAACTCCTCTGGCCTTTAGCCGTTGCCTGGTAGAGGTCATTCATCGATTCTTTATACGTTTTGTCGATATTCTTGGTTGAATATCCTTTGTCCTGCAATTCAATTTTTCTCTGTAGCAAACCTATAGGCTTGTCAACGTAACTTTGACCGAATTTGGACGTGGGGAAGTCGGTGGGGAGACTTTTTAAAGTTTCAATGGTTTTCCACGAGCTGGAGGAAGATGCCGATGCACCTTGTGGCATGCTGTCGGGCGTACGTTGGTGCTTTTCCGCAAATGAATGTCCATAGCCTCCGACACGAGAGGAAGACATGCGATCTATAGGCATAAAAACTCCGATGAACACTGTTGTTGATGATTGATAAACAGCGCGCCGAATATAATTTCGATATTACATCAGCGCATCAGTGAGTTCTCACAAAAGTGCGAGATGCTTCTTTATTCCTCTGGTGGAATAGTTTTCTATGTTTTTTAATGGCGTATTCAAGTATCGAATGGAAAAAGACGCGTCTTCTTGGCTTTTCTTTTGTTAAAGGTTACTCATGAAGCGCATTCCTCGATTGGCCTGGCTTGTAGTGTGGTAGTTCGCGATTCGATTGGCTGTCAGGTTGGTGGCTGGCGCGGATGGAGTACGGCTATTGCTCGTCGAACGCTGCGTACCTGTTGCTCGCGCATAGCTGGGAGGGTGTTCATAGGGCGGCGGGTTTCGAGGATTCGTTGCTTCGGCGTAGGAGGGCGGGTTGTCTAGGCGCGTAGTGGATGGACTGATCTCCATGGAAACTCCTGTTCACGTTAAGAAATGAAGGTTGGCCAGATGTGTCTGGAAGTTTTATTGAACCTTTCACACGCCATCCATTCCATCGGACTTATGCTGTTAAAAAGACAGAATGATCCACTCGGTGTCGTAGTAAATGTCCTTTTAGGCGGTAGGTCAGCGCGGTCGTGATTGACTGACCGTCTCCAGACTTGCCGAAATCTTCGACAATTCCTTCCTCTTTGATGACTTGCGCTGTGCAGGCCTCACCAACCTTACTTAAAAAACCGTTACCGACCTGATGACTGACCAAGCGCCCGCTATCGACCAACTGCTGAAAAGCCTCGACCACGCCATGCTCGTCGACCGCCACCGCTTGCGGCGCCAGCCTGTCGGTGATTCGCTATGACGACAGCCTGCCGATTGCGGCCAAGCGAGCACGTTGAATAGTGGGTTCTTGCGCTTTGCACTATTGGCACCCGGGCATTGTAGGGTGTTCATAGGGCGGCGGGTTCCGAGAACTCATTGCTTCAGCGTAAGAGGGCGGGTCGTCTGAGCGTGTAGTGGACGGCATGATCTGCATGGAGGCTCCGTTTCACATTAGGTTGGTGTCTGGAAGTCTCATTGAACCGTTCACATGCCATCCATCCCATCGGACTGCTGCTATTGAAACTACCGAATGGTCCACTCAGTGTCGTAGTAAATATCGTCCTCAGTGGTAAGTCAGCGCAGTCATGATTGACTGACCGTCTCCATACTTGTCGAAATCTGCGACAATCCCCGTCCTCTCTGACGACTTACGCTGCGCAGGCCTCACCTGCCTCACCCAAAAGACCCTTGCCGCCCTGATGACTGACCAAGCGCCCGCTATCGACCAACTGCTGAAAAACCTCGACCACGCCATGCTCGCCGACCGACACCGCTTGCGGCGCCAGTTGCTCGAGCTGCGCAAGAAACCCGACGAGGAGAAGCTGGCGCAGTGGGTCACGCGCATGCAGGCGTCCTGCGCCCAGGTCACGGCGCGGCGTGCCAGCCTGCCGGTGATTCGTTACGACGACAGCCTGCCGATTGCCGCCAAGCGCGATGAGATCAAGGACGCGCTGCTCAAGCATCAGGTGCTGATCATTGCCGGCGAAACCGGCTCGGGTAAGACCACCCAGTTGCCGAAAATCTGCCTGGAAATCGGCCGCGGCCAATACGGCCTGATCGGCCATACCCAGCCACGCCGGATCGCTGCGCGCAGCGTGGCCAGCCGCGTCGCCGAAGAGTTGGCCACGCCGCTGGGTGCGTTGGTCGGCTATCAGGTGCGCTTCGAAGACCAGAGCGACGCCAACACCCTGATCAAGCTGATGACCGACGGCATCCTGCTGGCGGAAACCCAGAACGACCGTTACCTGGAACGCTACGACACGATCATCGTCGACGAAGCCCACGAACGCAGCCTGAACATCGACTTCCTGCTGGGTTACCTGAAAACCCTGCTGCCGCGTCGTCCGGACCTGAAAGTCATCATCACGTCGGCGACCATCGACCTGGAACGTTTTTCCAAGCACTTCGACGACGCACCGATTGTCGAGGTGTCGGGTCGTACCTTCCCGGTCGACACCTGGTATCGCCCGCTGACCCTGGAACAGGACGAGGAAGGCAACCGTGTCGAAGACGACCTGACCGTCGACCAGGCGATCCTCGCCACCCTCGACGAAATCGCCGCCTATGAGCGCAGCGAACGGCGCAGTCCCGGCGACGTGCTGGTGTTTTTGCCCGGCGAGCGCGAGATTCGCGACGCGGCCGACATGCTGCGCAAGGCCCAGCTCAAGCACACCGAGATTCTGCCGTTGTACGCGCGCCTGTCGCCGGCCGAACAACAGCGCATTTTCCAGTCCCACCCAGGGCGCCGCGTGGTACTGGCGACCAACGTCGCGGAAACCTCGCTGACGGTGCCGGGCATTCGTTATGTGATCGACAGCGGCACCGCTCGCATCAGCCGCTACAGCTACCGCGCCAAGGTGCAGCGCCTGCCGATCGAGGCGATTTCCCAGGCCAGTGCCAACCAGCGTAAAGGTCGTTGCGGCCGGGTGGAGCCGGGGATTTGCATTCGGTTGTACAGCGAAGAGGATTTTATCGGGCGTCCGGAATTTACCGACCCGGAAATCCTGCGCACCAACCTCGCGGCGGTGATCCTGCAGATGCTGCACCTGCGCCTGGGCGAAATCACCGACTTCCCGTTTATCGAGCCGCCGGATGGCAAGGCCATCAGCGACGGTTTCAACCTGTTGCAGGAGCTCTCGGCGGTCGACCGCAACAGCCAGCTGACCCCCCTGGGCCGCCAGTTAGCGCGCCTGCCGGTGGACCCGCGCATGGGCCGCATGCTGCTTGAAGCCGCCAAGCTTGGCAGTTTGCAGGAAGTGTTGATCGTGGCCAGTGCCATGTCGATCCAGGACCCGCGCGAGCGCCCACCGGAGCGTCAGCAGGCCGCCGATCAGGCCCACGCACAATGGAAGGACCCGGATTCGGACTTCGCCGGGCTGGTCAATTTGTGGCGTGGCTTTGAAGAGCAGCGCCAAGAGCTGACCGCCAGCCCGCTGCGCAACTGGTGCCGCAAGAACTTCCTCAACTATCTGCGCCTGCGCGAGTGGCGCGATTCCCATCGCCAGTTGAGCCTGATCTGTCGCGACATGCAGTTAACCGTCAACAAAGAACCGGCAGACTTCCCCAAACTGCACAAGGCGGTGCTGTCCGGTCTGCTCAGCCAGATCGGCCAGAAGACCGAGGACGGCGATTACCTTGGCGCCCGTCAGCGACGTTTCTGGATTCACCCGTCCTCGGGGATCGGCAAAAAACGCCCGCAATGGCTGATGACCGCCGAACTGGTGGAGACCACCAAGCTGTATGCACGCATGGTGGCGAAGATCGATGCCGACTGGATCGAACCGCTGGCCGGGCACTTGATCAAGAAGAACCACTTCGAACCCCACTGGGAGAAGAAGCGCGGCCAGGTGGTGGCGTTCGAGCAGATCACCCTGTTCGGGCTGATCGTGGTCGGGCGTCGGCCGGTGCATTACGGGCCGATTGACCCGGTGGTGTCGCGCGAGCTGTTTATTCGCGAAGGTCTGGTGCGCGGTGAGATCCAGTCCCGCGCCAAGTGCCTCACGGCCAACCAGCAACTGCTGGAGCAACTCGACGAACTGGAAGCCAAGGCGCGCCGCCGCGATATCCTGGCCGATGAAGAAACCCTGTACGCCTTCTACGATGCACGGCTGCCGGCGGATATCCACCAGACCGCCACCTTTGACAGCTGGTACAAGGTCAACAGCCAGAAAGATCCGCAGTTGCTGATCATGCGCGAAGAAGACGTGCTGGCCCGCGAGGCCAGTGAAGTCACTGCCGCGCATTACCCGGACACCCTGCACCTGGGCGATCTGGAACTGGCCCTGAGTTACCACTTCGAACCCAACCACCCCCGCGACGGCGTGACCCTGCGCGTACCGGCACCGCTGCTGCCGGCCTTGCCGCCGGAGCGTCTGGAGTGGCTGGTGCCTGGGGTGATCGAAGCCAAGTGCATCGCCCTGGTGCGCAACCTGCCCAAGGCCCTGCGCAAGAACTTCGTGCCGGTGCCGGATTTCGTCAAGGCGGCGCTGCAGCGCATCGAGTTTGGTCAGGGCTCGCTGCCCCAGGCATTGGGGCGCGAGTTGCTGCGCATGACCGGGGCGCGGGTCAGCGATGAGGCCTGGGCCGAAGCGGCGCAGCAGGTGGAAAACCATCTGAAGATGAACCTGGAAGTGGTCGACGGCCAAGGCAAGTTCCTTGGCGAAGGCCGCGACCTGGCCGAGTTGACCGCGCGTTTTGTCGAAGCCAGCCAGGCCGCGCTGGCCGTGCCGCACACCGCGAAAAGCCAGCAGCCGGTGGAGGCCAAGGTGTTCGCGGCGGTGGCCGAGAAAACCCAGCAGAAGATCGCCGGGCTGTCGATGACGGTCTACCCGGCGCTGGTGGAAGAAAACGGCACCGTCAAAGAGGGACGTTTTTCCACCGCCGCCGAGGCTGAGTTCCAGCACCGCCGTGCGTTGCAGCGCCTGCTGATGCAGCAATTGGCGGAACCGGCCAAATTCCTGCGCGGCAAATTGCCCGGCCTCACTGAACTGGGCCTGATGTACCGCGAACTGGGGCGTATCGATGCTCTGGTGGAAGACATCCTGCTGGCCAGCCTCGACACCTGCGTGCTGGACGGCGAAGCCAGTTTGCCGCGTGACGGTGCCGGATTGGCGGCGCTGGCTGAACGCAAGCGTGGCAGTTGGACCGAACACGCCGAACGCCTGGCGCGCCTGACCCTGGAAGTGCTGAAGCTCTGGCATGGCCTGCAAAAGCGCTTCAAGGGCAAGATCGACCTGGCCCAGGCCGTGGCCCTGAACGACATCAAGCAGCAATTGAGCAACCTGGTGTATCCCGGCTTTGTGCGCGAAACCCCGGCGCAGTGGTTCAAGGAATTGCCGCGTTTTCTCAAGGCCATTGAATTGCGCCTGGAGAAACTGCCGAGCCAGGTGCAAAAGGACCGCGTGTGGAGCAGCGAGCTGGGCGGCCTGTGGGCGCAGTACCAGAACCGCTTGAACAAGCACACCCAGGAAGGCAAGCGCGACCCGCAACTGGAGCTGTATCGCTGGTGGTTGGAGGAATATCGGGTGTCGTTGTTTGCCCAGCAGCTGGGTACCAAGGTGCCGATTTCCGACAAGCGCTTGAGCAAGCAGTGGAGCCAAGTAGAGCCCTGAAGCTCTCCCTGTCTCCAAGACTGAGCAGGTCCAAATGTGGGAGGGGGCTTGCCCCCGATAGCGGTGTATCAGTCACAGAATCTTTGTCTGACACACCGCTATCGGGGGCAAGCCCCCTCCCACATTGAAACTTGATGGCGTTTTGATCAGGGTGTTTGTCCGGCATATGGCGCCAAACCCCAGGGTTTGTGGCAAACTTCGCGGTTATAAATGCCGGGATCGTCGTGATGGGCTGGTGTGTAGCCACGGCGCGATGGAATAAAGCGATGCCAGTTTGATGTCCGCTGGGCGGAATAGAACTACTTACGGTTTGGTACGTCGGTACCAATATCATCTGCCTGACAGATTTAGAGGAACGATCGTGCATAACGTCGTCATCAGCGGCACTGGCCTTTACACCCCTGCCAACAGCATCAGCAACGAAGAACTGGTGCAGTCTTTCAATGCTTACGTGCACCAGTTCAATTCGGACAACGCCGCCGCCATCGAGCGCGGTGAAGTCCAGGCGCTGACGGAGTCGAGCGCTGCGTTCATCGAAAAAGCCTCGGGCATCAAGAGCCGCTTTGTGATGGACAAGGACGGCATCCTCGACCCGCAGCGCATGGCGCCGCGCCTGCCTGAGCGCAGCAATGACGAGTGGTCGGTGCTTTGCCAGATGGCCATCGGTGCCGCCGAACAGGCCCTGCAGCGCGCCGGCAAGACCGCTGCCGACATCGACGGCGTGATCGTCGCCTGTTCCAACCTGCAACGTGCTTACCCGGCCATCGCCATCGAAGTCCAGGAAGCCCTGGGCATCGCAGGCTTCGGTTTCGACATGAACGTGGCGTGTTCCTCGGCGACCTTCGGCATCCAGAACGCCGCCAACAGCATCCAGCTGGGCCAGGCCCGGGCGATCCTGATGGTCAACCCGGAAGTCTGCACCGGCCACTTGAACTTCCGCGACCGTGACAGTCACTTTATCTTCGGCGACGCCGCCACGGCCGTGGTCCTCGAGCGCGCCGACCTGGCGACCTCCGAGCATCAGTTCGACGTGGTGAGCACCAAGCTGCTGACCAAGTTCTCCAATAACATCCGCAACAACTTCGGCTTTCTCAACCGCGCGGCGGAAGAGGGCATCGGTGCGCCCGACAAACTGTTCGTGCAGGAAGGCCGCAAAGTCTTCCGCGACGTGTGCCCGATGGTCGCCGAGCTGATCGGCGTGCACCTGGAAGAGAACCAGTTGAACGTGGCCGATGTGAAGCGCTTCTGGCTGCACCAGGCCAACCTGAGCATGAACCACCTGATTGTGAAGAAACTGCTGGGCCGCGAAGCCACGGTGGAAGAAGCCCCGGTGATCCTCGATACTTACGCCAATACCAGCTCGGCGGGTTCGGTGATTGCGTTTCACACCTACCAGGACGATCTGCCCAAGGGCGCCGTCGCGGTACTCAGTTCGTTTGGCGCAGGCTATTCGATCGGTAGCGTGATCCTGCGTAAGCGTTAAGACAATCGAGGTCTTGAATGGCAGCAGCGGACGACGCGCACCTGCTTGAACGACTGCTCAAGGGCGAGCAACGGGCCTACAAGGAATTGGTCACCACGTACCAAAGCGCAATGCGGGCGGTGGCGTATGCCATCGCCGGCCAGCGCCATGCCGACGAAGTGGTGCAGGACGCCTGGCTGTCGGTGGTGCGCAACCTGGCCAAGTTCGAAGGGCGTTCCAGTCTCAAGACCTGGCTGCTGACCATCACCGCCAACGCTGCCAAGGGGCGCTATAAGCAGAATCGCCGGGAAGTGTTGCTCGACGATTTGCCTTCGCCCCACGGTACCATCGGCGATGACCGATTCTCCCCCGATGATGGCCACTGGGCCGTCGCCCCGTATGCCTGGCACCAGGACACCCCGGAAGCCTTACTGACCGAGGATGAACTGCGCGAGTGCCTGGAGCACACGTTGCTGAGTTTGTCCGAACTGCAAAGCAGCGTGCTGGTGCTGCGTGAACGGCAGGGGCTGGAGCTGGAGGAGATCTGTAATCTTCTGACGCTCTCACTCTCCAATGTCCGCGTGCTGTTGCATCGAGCACGGCTTAAAGTCTTCGCCACGGTGGAGCATTTTGAGGAAACGGGCGAATGTTGACCTGTAAAGAACAAGTGGCACGTTCCAGTGACTATCTCGATGGGCAATTGACCTTTCGTGAACGTCTGCTGGTGCGTCATCACTTGATGTTCTGCCCGAACTGCCGACGGTTTATCCGCCAGATGCGCCTGATGCAGGCGACGTTGCGGATTTTGCCGGACGACCCGGTAAAGGATGTGGATGCCTTGGCGCAGCGGCTGGCTGCCGAGCGGCTCAAGGATCAGAAAGGCGGGGAATAAGCAGGCTCGCGTGGATGGATCGGACGGATGATGGGGATCGATCCACCCATGCGAGACTGTTGCAGCCACCTCGGGCGTCCTTGCCCGGGGTTTTGAACACTTCTCTTTAGAACTTGGCTTCTGCATCCAGCTGGAAGGTGTTGGCTTTGGCGCTACCGTTCACGAGCGTACGGCTGTAGGTGTCGGTCTTGGTCAGGAAGTAGGTCGCGCCGACGGCGAAGTTCTTGTCGATGTCATAGCCGACTTTGAACTTGTGACCACGGGAACCGGTGAAGCCGCCGCCGAAGTCCGAATCGGTGAAGGCACCCACCACGGCGTTTTTCTGCACGTCGCGGTAGTTGTAGTCCAGGTTGAAACCGAACACCTGGGACTTGGCACCCAGCAACCAGGCAGTGTCCGCATCGTCGACAGCGTCGTTGTTTTTCACATACTGACCGTACAACGACAGGGGGACCGCCAGGCCGCCGATATCGACTTGACCGAAGCCTTCATACAGGCGGAACTCGCCGTTGGGGGTGTTACCGTTGGTTGCCAGCACGTTCGGGGTACTGCTGCCGGAGGCACGGCTGTCTTCATCGTTCTGGTAGGCGTAGACGCTGCCGCCCAGGGTCATTCTCAGGTTGTCGGTCACCGAGAAACGAGTCCCCAACTGGCCGGTGGTCAGGCGCAGGTCATGGCGGTACTGCACGCCGTCACCGTCCACGTTGTCCTTGAGGTTGTAGTTGCCCAGGCTACCGAACAGCTCGGCGTTGCCGCCCAGCGGATACTTGTAGGTGACTGCCAGGCCTTCCGGGTTGATGTCGCTATCCCAGATCACATCGCCCATGTTGACCCAGGGCTGCAGCATTTTGCCGCCAATGATGTGCAGGTTTTTGATCTGGTCGGGGTGGTAGTCGATGTAGCCGAGGTCCAGCCAGATCGATTTTTTATCGAAATAGCCGTCCAGGTCCTGGTTGGTGGAGCGCGCATCGCTGCCGCCGCCGGTGGCGATACGAATACCGGTGTCCACCTGTCGGTTGATTTCGGTGTAGGCGCCGAGGCGCGCGCGGATCCGTTCGCGGTCCTTGTCACGGCCGGTGACGCCAGCGCGGGTGACGCCATTTTCGCCTTCGACCTTGATGGTCTCGTGACGCATGCGCACATCACCCTTGAACTGAGTCTTGGCGGCCCAGGCCAGCTTCTGGTCGAAGCTGCTCAGCTCGTTGGTTTTCTTCGCGGTGGCCGCGATCTGTTCGTTGGTCTCTTGTTGAGCTTGCCGTGCGATCTGCTGTTCTTTCTGGTCTTTGGCCAACTCGTTTTGCAGTTCGGTGTACTGCGAAGCGGTGATCTGGCCGTTGGCCTTGAGCATGTCGAGCAATTTAGCGTCGACTGCAGCGCTGGCCGGAACGCTCAGGGCCAGTAACAGGCCACCGCACAGGACCGCCGCAGTTTTAGTGGAAGCAAGACGCATATCAATCTCCGAAAGTGAGGAGGGATGGCAAACCATCCAGGACACGACCGACCGATGACGGACGGAAAAATAACCACCTGCTAGAACCAGGCGCTCTAAAAACAGGCGTCAGTATCACGATCGTTTATGACGGCGCAGTGGCGAAGTGATGTCATGTAGATGACAAATTATTTAAGAATGGAACTATTGATTTAGAGCCTTGTCGGGCGATTTGGGGGTGTGCCCGGACCGGCGATAAGCGATACTCGCGAGGCTTTCACGCCCTGAAGTAGTGAGGATGCCGATGCCGCTGCAACGCCTGCTGAGCCTGTCCGAAATAGCCCCGGATACCTGGGATGCCCTGGTGCCGCAGGCCCAACCGTTCGTGAGGCATGCCTTCCTGAGCGCGCTGGAAGACAGCGGGAGCGTCGGACCGCATTCGGGCTGGCAACCTGAGCATTTGTTGCACTGGGAGGGTGATCGACTGGTGGCGGCATTGCCCTGTTATCGCAAGTGGCATTCCTATGGTGAGTATGTGTTCGACCATGGTTGGGCGGATGCCTGTGAGCGCGCCGGCATCGACTATTACCCCAAGCTGTTGACGGCCGTGCCGTTCAGCCCGGTCAGCGGTCCTCGCCTGTTGGCTGCCAGCGCCGACGATGGTTTCGAACTGCTGAAGAGCCTGCCGGGCTACCTGGAAATCGAAGGGCTCTCCAGCGCCCATATCAACTTCACCGACGGCTTGGCCGATGACGCGTTAGCCCAGCAGCCGGGCTGGCTGCAGCGCCTGGGTTGCCAGTTTCATTGGCAGAACCGCGGTTACCGTGACTTCCAGGATTTTCTCGACGCCCTCAGTTCCCGCAAGCGCAAACAGATGCGCAAGGAACGCGAACAGGTGGCGGGGCAGGGCATCGACTTCGAATGGTTGCAGGGCCACGAGTTGAGCGAGGCGCAGTGGGATTTTGTCTACGCCTGCTACGCCAATACCTACGCAGTACGTCGCCAGTCACCGTACCTGACCCGCGAATTTTTCAGCCTGCTGGCCGAACGCATGCCCGAGGCGATCCGAGTGGTGCTGGCCAAGCAAGGCACCCGCCCGGTGGCCATGGCCTTCAGCCTGATCGGTGGCGACAGCTTCTATGGCCGTTACTGGGGCTGCCTGGCGGAGTTCGACCGGCTGCATTTCGAAACCTGCTTCTACCAGGGCATGGATTACGCCATCGCCCACGGCCTGCAACGCTTCGACGCCGGTGCCCAGGGTGAGCACAAATTGATTCGCGGGTTTGAACCGGTGATCACCCGGTCCTGGCACTACCTGCGTCATCCCGGGTTGAAGAATGCCGTGGAGGATTTCCTCGAGCGCGAGCGGGTGGGGATTGCGGCGTATGCCGAAGAGGCGAGGGCGGCACTGCCTTATCGACACGTATAAGCCGCCCTCCGTAGATACCGTCTTATCCAACACCGCACAAATCCGTAGGGGGTTGCGTTTCAGGCCGGCTCCTCCTTGCCCAGCCATCGATAGACAACACCGCCCACCACCGCACCGAGGATCGGCGCGAGCCAGAACATCCACAACTGCTGGATCGCCCACCCGCCCACGATCAATGCCGGGCCGGTACTGCGGGCCGGGTTGACCGAGGTGTTGGTCACGGGGATGGAGATCAGGTGGATCAAGGTGAGGGCCAGGCCAATGGCGATGGGCGCGAGGCCCTTCGGGGCACGGTGGTCGGTGGCGCCCAGGATGATCAGCACGAACATGGCTGTCATCACCAGCTCACAGACCAACCCCGCTGCCATTGAATAGCCGCCCGGCGAATGCTCGCCATAGCCATTGGAGGCCAGCCCACCGGCCAGTTCAAAGCCCGGCCTGCCGCTGGCGATGAAGTACAACAATGCGGCGGCGACTACCCCGCCGATCACTTGGGCCACGATGTACGCCGGTAACTCCCTGGCCGGAAACCTCCCGCCCACCACCAGCCCCACCGATACCGCCGGGTTGAGGTGACAACCGCTGATGTGCCCGATAGCCACCGCCATGGTCAGCACCGTGAGCCCGAACGCCAGGGCCACGCCCAACAATCCGATCCCGACGGCGGGAAACGCGGCGGCCAACACCGCACTCCCGCAACCGCCCAACACCAGCCAAAACGTACCTAACCCCTCTGTGACTGAACGCTTGAACAAAGACATGCAACACGTCCTTGATAGATCGCTCTACCCAATCAGTAAATCAGTGATGCTCCCTGCAGATTTACTTCAGCGCCCGTCTGGGCACTGCACTGAGTACAGCACGGTTTTTACACAAATCCAGGCCACCAATGTGGGAGGGGGCTTGCCCCCGATGGCGGAGTGTCAGTCGCAAAATTGGGTGACTGACCCACCGATATCGGGAGCAAGCCCCCTCCCACATTTGCTTCAGTCGATGCCGACAAACCCCCCGGTCTGGTGCTGCCACAACCGCGCATACAACCCGCCATGGGCCAGCAGTTCGGCATGGCTACCCGTCTCGGCAATCTGGCCTTTCTCCAGCACCACCAGGCGGTCCATCCGCGCGATGGTCGACAACCGGTGCGCAATCGCAATCACCGTCTTGCCTTGCATCAGGGTTTCCAGGCTTTCCTGGATCGCCGCTTCCACTTCCGAGTCCAGCGCCGAAGTGGCTTCGTCCATGATCAGGATCGGCGCGTCCTTGAGCAGTACACGGGCGATAGCGATACGTTGACGCTGCCCACCGGAGAGTTTCACCCCGCGTTCGCCCACGTGGGCGTCCAGCCCGGTGCGGTCTTCCGAGTCCGACAGCAGCGGGATGAACTCGTCGGCACGCGCCTTGTGCACGGCCGCCCAGAGTTGTTCGTCGGTGGCGTCCGGCTTGCCGTACAGCAGGTTGTCGCGGATCGAGCGGTGCAGCAGCGAGGTGTCCTGGGTGATCATGCCGATCTGTTCACGCAGGGTTTCCTGGGCCACCTCGGCGATGTTCTGGCCGTCGATCAGGATACGTCCGCCTTGCAGGTCGTAGAGGCGCAGCAGCAGGTTGACCAGGGTCGACTTGCCCGCGCCGGACGGGCCGATCAGGCCGATCTTTTCACCGGCCTGGATGTTCAGGTTCAGGCCGCCAATGATCCCGCTCTTCTTGCCGTAGTGGAAATCCACCTGCTCGAAGCGTACTTCGCCATGGGGCACTGTCAGGCGCGGGGCATTGTCGCGGTCGACCACGGCCAGGGGTTGGGCGATGGTCTTGAGGCCGTCCTGCACGATGCCGATATTTTCGAAAATACCGTTGACCACCCACATGATCCAGCCGGACATGTTGACGATGCGAATCACCAGGCCGGTCGCCAAGGCGATGGCGCCTACTGAAATCAGCGACTGCGTCCACAGCCACAAGGCGAGGCCGGTGGTGGTGACGATCAGCAGGCCGTTGAGGACGGTGATGACCGCATCCATGCTGGTCAGTACGCGGGCCGCCAGCTGGGTTTTTTCGGTTTGCTCAATGATCGCTTCCTTGGCGTATTCCTGCTCATTCTGCGTATGGGCGAACAGCTTCAAGGTGGTGATGTTAGTGTAGCCGTCGACGATGCGCCCCATGAGTTTGGAACGTGCTTCGGAAGAAATGACCGAACGCTCCTTGACCCGCGGCACGAAGTAACGCAATGCCAGGCAGTAACAGATGATCCAGGTGATCAACGGAATCATCAGTCGCCAATCGGCCTCGGCAAACAGCACCAGGGAGGTGATGGCGTAGATCGATACATGCCAGATCGCCTCCGCCGTTGCCACCGCAGAGTCACGCAAGGAGTTGCCGGTTTGCATGATGCGCTGGGCAATGCGCCCGGCGAAATCGTTCTGGAAGAAATTCAGGCTCTGCTTGAGCACGTAGCTGTGGTTCTGCCAGCGAATCAGGCTGGTCATGCCGGGGTTGATGGTCTGGTGCACCAGCAGGTCATGCAGGCCATTGAAAATCGGGCGCAGCAGCAAGGCGACCACGGCCATCCAGATCAGCTCGGTGCTGTGGATCTGGAAGAAGTCAGCGGGCGGTGTGCCCTGGGCCAGGTCGATGATACGGCTCAGGTAGCTGAACAGCGCGACTTCGATCAGCGCACCGACCAGGCCCACCACCAGCAGTGCGGCAAAACAGGGCCACACCTGGCGCAGGTAGTAGAGGTAGAAGGGCAGGACTTTGTCGGGAGGGGCGGCGCTGGGTGCGTCGCGGAAAATATCGATCAGTTGTTCAAAACGACGATAGAGCATTGGGGTTGACGCCCGCCTGGCGGGCTCTCCTTTCAAATGCGCGCGCAGCCTTGTGGGCCGCGCGCGGAGCTACCTGCAGACCTCAGTCGATGCGCTTGGCCGACTTGATCAGGACAGGATCGATTGGCACGTTTTGCATGCCTTGTTTGGTGGTGGTCTGGGAGTTGACGATGATGTCGACCACATCCATGCCCTTGACCACTTTGGCGAACACGGCATAACCGGCATCGCGACCCGGGTCGAGGAAGGCGTTGTCAGCCACGTTGATGAAGAACTGGCTGGTGGCCGAGTTCGGGTCATTGGTGCGTGCCATGGACAGGGTGCCACGTACGTTATGCAGGCCGTTGCTGGCTTCGTTCTTGATCGGCGCTTCGGTCGGCTTTTGCGACATCTGCTGGGTGAACCCGCCACCCTGGACCATGAAGCCCGGGATCACGCGGTGGAAAATCGTGTTGGTGTAGAAGCCTTTGTCGACATAGGCCAGGAAGTTCTTGGTACTGATCGGCGCCTTGACCGGGTCCAGTTCGATTTCAATGTCGCCGTTGGTGGTGGAGATCAATACGTGTGGCGCCTTGGCAGGCTCGGCGGCCATCAGGTTGGCAGCGAACAGAACGGAACCGGCAAAGAAGGCGATTTTTTTCAGCATGGGTCAGTGATCCTGGGTAGTGGTTTCGACTGTCTTTAGAAAATCGAGCAGGGTGGTATTAAAGACTTCGGGTTGGTCCAAGGGCGTGGCATGGCGGGAATCTTCAATCACCACCAGTCGCGCATCGGGCAGCAGTTTTACATAGTTTTCTTTCTGGGCCACGGGGGTGTAGTCATGGTCGGCGCTGATGACTAGGGTTGGACAGGTAATCCTCGAAAGTCGTTCCTGTACGCCCCAGCCCACAATCGCATCGAAGCTGGCGAGATAAGCACGTTTGTCGTTTTTTGCCCAGCGTTCGGCCATCTTGCGGCGCAGGTCGGCCTGATCCGGCTTGGGGAAGAGGCGGGCACCGAGTGCCTTGCCGATGGTGGCCAGGCTAAGTACACGGGCGAGCGTCCAGCGCTTGGCCCACCACCCGTATTCCTGGGCTGTGCGCACCTTCACCTGCGGCGCGCTGTTGACGATGCACAGGCTCTTGACCCGGCCAGGTTCGTCAACCGCCAGTTGGAACGCGATCATGCCGCCCATGGACAAGCCCACCACATGGGCAGGCGGCAGGTCCAGGTGTTCGATCAGCGCAATCAGGTCGTAGGTGAACCCTTCGATGCTGTAGCGCTCCCGAGGTTTGTCGGAGCGCCCATGGCCGCGCACATCCACCACGATCAGGCGGTAGTGGCGAGCCAGTACCGGCACCTGCAGCTCCCAATCCTGGCTGCTGGAGCCCAGGCCGTGGATCAGGATCAGCGGCGTGCCGTGGCCATATTCCTCGTAGTGCAGGCTGCAGCCTTCATGGTCGAACCAGGCCATGCATGAACTCCGTTTCAGGCTTGCTGGGGGGCGGCGAAAGGCGCGTCCAGAGGGGCGGTGTCAAAGGTGCGCAGCAGCTCCACCAGGATTTGCGTTGCCGGCCCCAAGGGTTTGTCCTTGTTTGAATACAGGTAGAACGTAGGGTGGCGGCTGCCGCCCTGTTCCAAGGGTAGCTGCTTGAGCACACCTTCGGCGAGTTCGCGCTCGATCATGTGCCGTGGCAGCCAGGCAAAGCCCAGGCCGCTGCCGACAAAGGCGGCGGCGGTGGCGAGACTGCCGACGGTCCAGCGTTGCTCAGCGCCGAGCCAGCCCACATCCCGGGGTTGCTGGCGGCCGGAGTCGCGGATCACCACCTGCATCTGACTTTCCAGGTCCTGGAAGCTCAGCTCGCGATTCATGCGGTGCAAGGCGTGCTCGGGGTGGGCCACGGCGACGAACTCCACGTCGCTCATTTCGGTGCCCAGGTAGCCGGGGATGCTGAAGCCGCAAATCGCCAGGTCGGCCACGCCTTCCATCAACAGCTCTTCGACGCCGGACAGCACCTCTTCACGCAAGCGCACCCGGCAACCACGGCTCTGCGGCATGAACGCGGTGAGCGCGCGCACCAGGCGCGCGTTGGGGTAGGCCGCATCGACGACCAGCCGCACTTCGGCTTCCCAGCCCTGTTCCATATGGTGGGCGAGGTCTTCCAGCTGGCTGGCGTTTTTCACCAGTTGCCGGGAGCGGCGCAGCAGCACTTCACCGGCGTCGGTGAGTACCGCCTTGCGCCCGTCGATGCGCAGCAGCGGCACGCCGAGTTGGTCTTGCATACGGGCCACGGTGTAGCTCACCGAGGACTGCGAACGGTGCAGCGCTTCCGCTGCCTGGGCGAAGCCGCCGTGGTCGACGACGGCTTGCAGCGTGCGCCATTGATCGAGGGTAACGCGGGGCGCTTTCAAGATGTGTTCCTCTTGTCCTAAGCTGGCGGTCCCTATTGGAGACTGCCGAATGAGAAAATTCTGTTGTGTGTTGCTGACGCTGCTGCCGATGAGCGCGTTTGCCTACCCCATCGACGTGACGAAAAAGATCGACGGCGTGAGCATCGATTACACCGCCTCCGACGTGGACGGCGATATCAGCTCGATCCAGCTGAATAACTACGGCACCCAGGACGCCGTGTGTTCGGTAACGTTCACCAACGGTCCGGAATCTCCACGTCGCCGCACGGTTTCGGTGCCGGCGGGAAAAAGCACCAACACCACGGTCAAGTTCAACCGCGCCATTATCAAGATGCGTATCGCGTTGGCCTGCACGCCAAAATAAAGCGGCAGCGGAGCATGTCCACAGGAATACTCCGCTTATAAACAAATTTATAGATGGGTTATAGCAGTTTTTTGCGCTTTTTTATCGAATTGGCTCTGTCTAATCTCCACTGCATCGACTTACAGCAATTACAGATGGAGCCTACGAAGCCATGTCCAATGTCCTGATCATCGAAAGCAGTGCCCGCCAGCAGGATTCGATCTCCCGTCAACTGACCCAGCAGTTCATCAGCCAATGGCAGGCCGCCCACCCGACGGATCGGATCACTGTGCGTGACGTGGCGCTCAACCCGATTCCGCACCTGGACGCCAACCTGCTCGGCGGCTGGATGAAACCGGCGGATCAGCGCAACGGTAACGAACAGGCCTCCCTCGACCGCTCCAACGAATTGACCGACGAACTGCTGGCCGCCGACGTGCTGGTGATGGCTGCGCCGATGTACAACTTCGCCATCCCCAGCACCCTCAAGGCCTGGCTGGATCACGTGTTACGGGCGGGTGTGACCTTCAAGTACACCCCCACCGGACCGCAAGGTTTGTTGAACGGCAAGCGTGCCATTGTGTTGACCGCTCGCGGCGGTATTCACACCGGCGCCACTTCCGATCACCAGGAACCCTACCTGCGCCAGGTCATGGCTTTTATCGGCATCCACGACGTCACGTTCATTCACGCCGAAGGGGTGAACCTGAGTGGCGACTTTCAGGAAAAGGGCATCAACCACGCCAAGGCGCTGTTGGCCCAGGTCGCTTGATCCTTTAATCGTCAGATAATCGCACGGTGTTTATCTAGTGCCACGCAAACCCTTCAAGTACGCGTAACGAACCTCCCTTTGCACTTGTTGCTCCTGAGTGCTCCTGCCCGACTGCCGCTTTAGCGAGGTCGGGTTTTTTTTGCCTCGAGTTTCTTCAATCGCCGAAAACCTTTAATGTCCCGCCCATTCGATGCGAGGCGTACATGGGCTATCTACTGGTTGTCACCCTGATTCAGGCATTTTCCTTCAGCTTGATCGGCGAATACCTCGCCGGTCACGTCGACAGCTACTTCGCGGTGCTGGTGCGTGTAGTGCTGGCCGGGCTGGTATTTATCCCGCTGACCCGCTGGCGCTCGGTCGAACCTGCCTTTATGCGCGGCCTGCTGGTGATCGGCGCGCTGCAGTTTGGCGTGACCTATGTGTGCCTGTACCTGAGCTTTCGTGTACTCACGGTGCCGGAGGTGCTGCTGTTCACCATCCTCACGCCGTTGCACGTGACCCTGATCGAAGACGCACTCAACCGGCGCTTCAACCCGTGGGCACTGGTTGCTGCTCTGGTGGCAGTAGCGGGGGCGGCGGTGATTCGCTTCGACCAGATCACCTCGCACTTCCTGATGGGTTTCTTGCTGCTGCAACTGGCTAACTTCACCTACGCCGCGGGGCAAGTGATGTACAAGCACCTGGTGGCACGCTACCCGAGCAACCTGCCGCACTACCGGCGCTTCGGTTACTTCTACCTCGGCGCGTTACTGGTGGTGCTGCCGGCATTCCTGTTGTTCGGCAAGGCTGACTTCTTGCCGCAAGCGCCACTGCAATGGGGTGTCCTGCTGTTCCTCGGGCTGGTCAGCACTGCCCTGGGCATTTACTGGTGGAACAAGGGCGCCTGCCTGGTGCATGGCGGAACCCTGGCGGTGATGAACAACCTGCATGTGCCGGTAGGATTGTTGCTGAACCTGCTGATCTGGAACCAGCATGAGCCGCTGGGCCGCCTGGCCTTGGGTGGTTTGGTGATTCTGGGGGCGGTGTGGATAAGTCGATTGGGCGTAAAGCCCGCGCCTGGCGTACAGTCTGCGACGTAATGGGCCATGGGCATGCGTGAGCGGCAATGAAAGTCTGCTATCGAAAAGAACAGTGTGGGGGCGGCAGAGTGGACAAGATTGATGAACTGATCATTGCAGCCTTGAAGGATGACTCCCGAGTCAGCCTTGCGCAATTGGCGCGGCAAGTTCACAAGTCTCGAACCGCCGTGGAGTCGCGCGTTCAAAAGCTGATTGAAAAAGGCATCATCCTGGGCTTCACCATCAACGTCGCGGAGGGCGATGAGACCCTGCAAGCGGCGTTCTTGATGCTGACGCTCAATGGCAGCAATTGCCATCTGGTGTTTCCGAAGATCCAGCAGTTCAGCCAGGTGGTGCATGCCTATTCACTGTTTGGCGACGTGGACATGATGCTCGACGTTCGGTACAGGAGTTTTGAAGAACTGATGGTCTTCAAGGACAGCCTGCTGAAGATCGAGCATGTGAAAGAAGTCGTGGTCAATCCCGTGCTGAAGGCCTGGCGTTAGGCGCCGGCCACAATAGCCCTATCTGCTGGACCTATGCTTCAGGCGTGATCGCGAACGGTTTCAAGAAAATGATGGCTCAGGTTCGGCATTTTCTGACGCAGGGTGTCCACGAGTTCTTCGATGACCGCCTGGTTGAATTGGAACGATGTGTCGTCATGCCCCAGGATCACCACCAACAACCTCGACGAGTCTTTCGTCAGCCGGAAGTCATGGGCATCGGCATCCACCTTGCCGATGCTCGCCAACGGCACATCACCGCAGGTATAGACGATATCGCCAACGGGAATCGTGATGGCCTTCTTGGCGAACAGTGGGCGTAGCACCCTCGGCTTATCCGAGCGCATCACGTAGATGTCGTCCTTCTGATGATAGGTGTGCACGCCAATGCTGACCCCATGCCGGATCGCGACCGCGTTATAGGCGTCGACGATGTTGTTGATGGGATACACGCCTTTGGCGATGAAGCGTCGCAGCAGCTTTTCGTTGGCACTGACGGTATTTTCGTAGCCGAGTTTTTTGAGCTGCCTGGCAAACCCTTCGTACACGACGTTCGAGTCCAGCTCGTTAAGGCGCGAGGCCACGTGGTTCAGGTTACTTTGCAGTACCCCGACGAAGCTCTGGTCATCCGAGACGGTGATGTCTTCGATAACGGCGGCGCACGCATTATTGATGCCCAGCTCACAGGCTGACTTTCTGATGATCAAACGACTTTTCATAACCTTAGCCCCACAGTGTTTTTCGCAGGTTGACGGTACTGACGTCCAGTTGCTGCGCCGAAGGACTTTGCAGCCAGAACAGCCCCGGACAGGTGGCGAAGTCGATCGTGACCGGCGTGGTATCGCCGGCGCTGATGAAATAACGGTGCCCGCAATAGGCCTCGTCTGCCTGGGCGCTTTGTATGGCCTGGGGTGAGGGAAGATCGAAGGTATGGCGTTCATCGGAGCAGAAGAAACCGATCCGGCCATGGCTGATCTGGCTGACCGCATCGGCCTGGGGGCGTGGGTGGCCGAGGTAACTGTCGATCGACAGTGACAGCAAGTCGGGGTGATACACCTGCTGGAACAGCAGGGGCGCGATGCCCCCGTGCAAGCGACCGCCGGCCTCGATCATCACCGGCCCGGCCTCAGACCAGATGATTTCCATGTGAATCGGCCCCACCCGCACGCCTAGGGCCGCTGCCGCCTGGCGGGCGTAATCGGTCAGCGGGTGCAGTTCTGCAGCCCGAGGGTCGAGGGTGTCGAGGCTTTCGTAGACAAACATGCTGCCGTTCTTTTGGATCTTGGTGTACTTGCAGACGCTGGCAACGATGTAGGTGCCGTCAAAGGCGACCATATCCACCACGTACTCCGGTCCCGCGACGAACGACTGCACGATAAAACCGAGGTTGACTTCGCCCAGGTCGTTTTTCTGCTGCCAGGCCGCGTTTTTCAAGGCGGTCTCCACTTCGCGCTTGCCCCGGGCAAACACCACCCCTTCGGTGGCGGCCGAGTTCAGCGGCTTGACCACATAGGTGGCCGCCTCGTCGAGTTTGGCCAGCACTTCACCGATGCGGCTCGGTGAGCTCAGCAGGTGCGAATCGATGTGAGCCAACTGGTATTTTTTCAGCGCCTGCTGCATGGAGAACTTGTTGCGCCGCAGGTCGCTGGTGATACGGCTGTTGCCTGGGATGTCGAGCAGCTCCGTCAGGTAGTCCGTGAGGTAGATCGCGGTTTCGCAACCGGCGATCACGGCGCTCGGTGACAAGGTTTCCAGGGTGATCAACAGGCTCTCTTCCCAGGCATACACCTCATGGAAGTTTTCTGTGATCAGGTCGTTGGTGAAGTGTTCAGGCAAGGCGCGTGTGGAGATCACGGCGATGCACCGTATGCCCTGCGCATTGAGCAAGGGCGCGTAGAGTTTGCCCGTGGAGAACGGGTCAACGATCAGTACGGTTTTCACGTCGTGCATTCCTTATTCCGTGGTGGCGGTGGGCGCGGCGGCCGGGGTCAGGTTCCACGCCAGTACGGCGGTGGCCAACAGGCCGGCGGAGACGACCATCAACAGGCGGGCGCCTTCGAGTCCGAGAAATCCGGAGGTGGTGAAGAACGTCAGGATCATAGGTGCCGAGCCACTGACCAGCAGGTAGTAGAGCGAACTTTTGGCCGCGATCACGTCAGCTACCCGGGCGTTGGGCGCCGACTCGATCAGGGTTTTACGCAACTGGATCCGCAGGCTGTTGATGCAAAAACCCAGCAGGAAGGCCGCGGCCATCATCACGTAGAGGTTCTGGAAGTAGACGATTGCCACGTCCGCCAGTATCACCAGCGCGATGGCCCCGTAGCTGTTGAGCTTGATGCGCGGCAACACGGCGGCGCTGAAGGCGCCCAGGCCTGCCAGGCCACTGGCGACGCCAAACAGGGTGGCATTCCACTCATTGAGCTTTTGAAAAACGATGGGCACCAGGCTGTTGAACGCGCCGATATGGAAACCGATCATGCTCAACACGATGATCAGGATGTAGAGGTTGCGCGGCAGGTCCAGCGGACGCGCAGTGGAGGGCCCTGTGGCCTGTTCGGCGGCGTGCTCGTTGGGGTTGTCGGCCACCAGGAGGATGGCCGCGAGCGAGAGAATCGCCGCCAGGCTGATGATCTGCAGCGTCTGGTTGACCGAAAACACATCCACGATCAACCCGCCCAGGAGCGCACCGCCGAAGGCACCGATCTGTATGGAGGTTTGCATCAACCGCGCGCAGGTATCGCTGTCGGTGAGGCCGGCCAGCACCAGCTTGGTATTTTTCGATTCCAGGGTGCTGATGGTGAAGTAGTCGGTGACGCCCACCACGAACGCGATGGCCAGGAAGCCGATCGGTAGCAGGGCGGCCTGGGTAAACGACAGCCCCAGTACCGCGGCGAAGGCCGCCAGGCGAATGTACAGCAGCCGTTTCAGGCTGAGTTCAATGGTAAAGAACCGGCCGATGTACTGCTCGCATAAATACGGCACTACAGTCGCCACGCACAAGGTGGCGCCGACCAGGAATGTCGAGCCGGTGGTCTCCAGGCCGAACCAGACCATCGCGATGACAATCGCCATGTCGAGGCCGGTGAAGAGGGTCACGATTGAATAGAACGCGGTCAGTGTCGATTTAGTATTCATGGGCTTCATCAGTCGTAACGGGAGATTTTAAGCAGCGGCACACAGCGCTCGGTGTCGCCGACGACGGTGCTTATCTGGTTTCTGACGCGCACAGTGGGCAGCGCCTTCTTTTCCAGGTTGCAGACCTTGTAGGCGTTGTCGTGCCAGGGACAGATCACACTTTGGCCGTCGCCTGTCACTTCGCCCATATGCAGCGGGCCGCCACGATGGGGGCACGCGGTGGGCAGCAATTGCGTCGAATACGCATGACGTTTGAGAAAGTAGGTTCTTTCCTCCACGGCCACATAGTTGGCGTGGTTGAGATTCAGGCTGATGGCTTTCATTGGGTTGCCCACTCAGATGGCGGTGACGGTGTACGTGCATGACGGGCTGGTGATGCGGGTGCCATGCAGCATTCCCTTGGGAATCACCACGCCTTCGCCGGCCTTGAGGCGCACTGTCAGTTCGGGGCTGGCGACAAACTCCAGCTCGCCTGATTCGACCCAGAACAGTTCGTCATTCGGGTGGGTATGCAGCACCGACAACTCGTGTTCAGGCTCGGTAATCCTCAGGTCCACGGGTTTGTGGCCCTGGAGCGCCGCTGCCTGTGCCCGATGCTCATCGAACGCGTCATGCCATTTGATATGGGCATACAACTCTTCGTCGGCGATGTCCTGAAGCAGCCTGAACTCTTCAAAGCCGCGAATAAGGTCGGGGATGATCTTGGTGCCGAACTGCTTGATCATGGGAATGATCAGGCGCTGGAGGGCCATTCTTCCGTGGTGCACATCGATGTGGGCATGCTCATCGAAATAGTCCGTGGAGACGCTGCCGTTGAAGATGGTCTTGATCGCGCGTGACTGGTGCTTGGTCGTCAGGGCCAATGTGGCTTCGGTGTAGTACATGGCGCCGATATAGCGGAACAGCTCGCCATGGTTGGCCGATACGTAGTGGAAGTAGTTGGTCAGCGACAGCGACGCCGGGGTATAGAACTGCCAGTAATGGTGCACGTGATGGGACATGCCCATGTCCTGGAGCATGTCTTCAAAAATAGTGCTGTGTTTCTTTTTGTCGACGCCGTAGCCGTACTCGTCGATCAGGATCTTGAATAATTCGCTGGTGTAGACGCCGCTGTTACCCAGCACGTTGCGGGCCATGGCCGACGCTTCACTGAGGAAGTCTCCTGCGCATTGCGTCATGAAAAACCTGGCGGCACGTTCGGGGTGGCGGCTGGTGGTCAGCACTTCATGGAGTTTGGATTCGGACTGGGCGACGTCATCCAATACTTTATCGGTGTGGGCGATAAAAGAGTCCAGGCACCAAGGGCCGTTGATATGCACTTCTTCCTTGAGCCAGTTGTACAGGTAGTGTTCCAGCAACGGGCGGATCTTTTTGCCACTGGCCGCATGCTGCGGATCATAGAAGCGCTTGAACGCCTTGAAGTCCAGTTCCAATGGCGGCTTGGGCAAGAAGACCAGGTCTTGTTCGTAGATATTCAATAACAACCGTTGCGCCAATAGATGCTGACTGTTTGAAAGCTGGTCGCTGGTCAGGCAGGTGGTGATGATTGAATCGGTTACGTCCTGCGGCCGCGAAGGTCGCTGGTAGGGGCTTTGGGTATAAAAGTCGCGGGGTTGAGCAAAGGCGCCAGCACCACAATATTGGGTCAATGCTTCGGCATTCGAGCTTAATACAAAGTCTGCTGCATTATCGGAAAGCTGAGTTGTCCATAACATGAGGTGGGCCTTTTGCTGGCGTTGTTTGATGGCCAGATGCTAAGGCGTTGGTTTTTTTTAAAACAGATTAGAAATAGTGCGCGCAAGTAGTGAAATTCACTAAAGGTATAGGAAGAATTTTCTTTATGGGGTAAGTCGGTTGAATAATCGGCAGCAGCGGCTACACATAGTTGCCAGCTTTTATTGTGGGGGGGCGTCAGCGGTGGCTCAAGTTGCACGTGAACTTGCCGCCTTATCAGTGGTGTATTGGATCAATACCGTTCCAACGCTTCTAGCACCTTCCGGCGAGGCGCTTGCCAGCCCCTCGCCGGTATTGTTGTCAGTACTCCGGGGTTTCCGCGGTTCGGGTATTGTGTGCCAGCGCCAGTATCCCGGTGCGCAGATCGGTGCCGCTGGGTTGCTGGTACAGGTTCAGTCCGAACTCCGGCAATACGGCCAGCAGGTAGTCGAAGATATCCCCCTGGATCCGCTCGTAATCGGCCCATACGGTGGTGCGTGTGAAGCAGTAGATCTCGAGCGGCACGCCCTCGGCGGTGGTTTGCATCTGGCGCACCATGCAGGTCATGTTCGGCTGGATGTCCGGATGGCTTTTGAGGTAGGCCAGGGCATACGCGCGGAAGGTGCCGAGGTTGGTCATGCGCCGGCGGTTGGCCGACAGTTGCGCGCTGTGACCCTGGGCTTCGTTCCAGGCCTTGAGTTCGGCCTGCTTGCGCCCGATGTAGTCGGTGAGCAGGTGCACTTGGGTCATGCGCACTTCTTCATCGTCACGCAGGAAGCGCACGCCGCTGGCATCGATAAACAGGCTGCGCTTGATGCGTCGCCCACCGGAGGCCTGCATGCCGCGCCAGTTCTTGAACGACTCGGACATCAGGCGCCAGGTCGGGATGGAGACGATGGTCTTGTCGAAGTTCTGCACCTTGACCGTGTGCAGGGTGATGTCCACCACATCGCCGTCAGCGCCGACCTGGGGCATTTCGATCCAGTCGCCGACGCGCAGCATGTCGTTGCTGGTGAGCTGCACGCTGGCGACGAACGACAGCAGGGTGTCCTTGTAGACCAACAGGATCACTGCCGACATGGCGCCCAGGCCTGACAGCAGCAACAGTGGTGAACGGTCAATCAATGTGGCGACGATGATGATCGCGCCAAACACGAACAGCACCATTTTCGCCAACTGCACATAACCTTTGATCGAGCGGGTACGCGCGTGTTCGGTGCGGGCGTAGATGTCCAGCAGGGCGTTGAGCAGCGCGCTCAGGGCCAGCACCAGGAACAAGATGGTCAATGCCAGGGCCACGTTGCCGATAAACAGGATCGCGGTCTTGCTCAGGGCGGGCACCAGGTACAGGCCGAACTGGATCACCAGCGAGGGCGTCATCTGCGCCAGGCGATGGAAGACTTTGTTGTGCCGCAGGTCGTTGAGCCAGTGCAGCGCCGGTTGCCGGCCGAGCAATTTGACGGCGTGGAGGATCAGGTAACGGGCCACGCGCCCGAGCAGCAGGGCCACCACCAGCAACACCAGGAAACCGAGGCTGGCATGCAGCAGCGGGTGTTCGTCGAGGGTGCCCCAAAGGTCTTGGACGTTGAGCCAGAGCTGTTTGATATCCATGGATGAGACCGATTCTTCTGTAAGACAAGACGGCGCGATTAGAGCATTTAAGTGCAACAAAGTTGATGCCGTGGACAAATACTCTGACAAAAAAGCAACTGATTAGCGCCGTTCGCGTAAAGACACTCGGTTTGGACGCCCGAAACCGGTACCCTATGCAGCTGATTTTTTGTATTTCTTCGAGGTAGCACCCGTGTTTTCCCAATTCGCCCTGCACGAACGCCTGCTCAAAGCCGTGGCCGAGCTGAAATTTGTCGAGCCTACGCCTGTGCAAGCAGCGGCCATCCCGCTCGCGCTCGAAGGGCGTGACCTGCGGGTGACGGCTCAAACCGGGAGTGGCAAGACCGCCGCTTTCGTCCTGCCGATTCTCAATCGCCTGATCGGCCCGGCCAAAGTCCGCGTCAGCATCAAGACCCTGATCCTGCTGCCAACCCGCGAGCTGGCCCAGCAGACCTTGAAGGAAGTCGAGCGCTTTTCGCAGTTCACCTTCATCAAGTCCGGCCTGATCACCGGTGGCGAAGACTTCAAGGTCCAGGCCGCCATGCTGCGCAAGGTGCCGGACATTCTGATCGGTACGCCGGGTCGCATGATCGAGCAACTCAACGCTGGCAACCTTGACCTCAAGGAAGTCGAAGTGCTGGTACTCGACGAAGCCGACCGCATGCTCGACATGGGCTTTGCCGACGACGTGCAGCGCCTGGTGGCTGAATGCGTGAATCGCCAGCAGACCATGCTGTTCTCCGCTACCACCGGCGGTTCGACCCTGCGTGACATGGTCGCCAAGGTCCTGAACAATCCTGAGCACCTGCAGGTCAACAACGTCAGCGACCTGAACGCCACCACGCGCCAGCAGATCGTCACCGCTGACCACAACGTGCACAAGGAACAGATCCTCAACTGGCTGCTGGCCAACGAGACCTATCAGAAGGCCATCGTGTTCACCAACACCCGCGCTGCCGCAGACCGCATATACGGTCGTCTGGTGGCCCAGGACTACAAGGCGTTCGTGCTGCACGGCGAGAAAGACCAGAAGGACCGTAAACTGGCCATCGACCGCCTCAAGGCTGGCGGCGTGAAGATCCTGGTCGCCACCGACGTTGCCGCGCGCGGCCTGGACGTGGACGGCCTGGACATGGTCATCAACTTCGACATGCCACGCAGCGGCGACGAGTACGTGCACCGTATCGGCCGTACCGGGCGTGCCGGCAACGATGGCCTGGCGATTTCGCTGATCTGCCACGGCGACTGGAACCTGATGTCGAGCATCGAGCGCTACCTCAAGCAGTCGTTCGAGCGCCGCACCATCAAGGAGGTCAAAGGCACCTACACCGGGCCGAAAAAGGTCAAGGCGTCGGGCAAGGCGGTTGGCGTGAAGAAGAAAAAGACCGACGCCAAGGGCGACAAGAAAAAGGCCGGTGCCAAGTCGCCGACCAAGCGCAAGATCGCCAACCGGCCGAAGACCGACAACCTCTCGCTCGTCAGCAAGGATGGTATGGCGCCGCTCAAGCGTCGCAAGCCAGAAGCACCCGCTGCCGAGTAAGGCTTGAGGGATGTGAAAAAACCGGACGTTGTCCGGTTTTTTTATAACCTCAGTTTTTCGCTTTGGCGGCAGCTTCTTTCAATTCCTTGAGCCGGGCGTCGATCAACTGGCACTTGTCGGGGAACTCTGCGCTTTCAGTATCCAGGTCCATCTTCTGCAGCTCGTCGTTCATCTCCTTGGCCTTGGTCGGGTTCTGCTCAGTGAGTTTGGCCACTTCCTGGGCCAACTGCTCGCGCTTGGCGGTGGCCTCTTCCGGGGTGCAGGCCCAGGCGGGCAGGGCGGTGAGCAGCGTGGCGGCGATGGCCAGGTTTTTCAGGGTTTTCATGATCGGACCTCCTTGGCGGTGATGCTCAGTTGAGGTGGTGAACGTCTGGAAAGTTCAGAGAAATGACGTCCGTCGCTTGGTCTGAACGGCCACAGGCGCGCAGGGTCACTCCTACAGGCAGGCTACTTTCCTTAGGCCTGCAGGAGGAATCAGGATGACGACTTACAATTGGGATCTGATCGAACGTCTGCTGCACGAAGTGCAGAACGGCGAAGGCAGTTTTGCCCCGCGCAAATACGCCGAGCAGGAAGCGGCCGAGAAGGCCACGGCGGGCGAATCCACGGGCAATCTGGATGCGTTGAAAAAGACGGCTGCCGATTACGAGGCGCTGTTGTTCAAGCGTGGGTTTATCGAGTCGCGGCCTGAGGAAGAAGGCGGCAATGGTGAGAATTTCATTCTGACCGCACTGGGTGCGCAGCTATTGGCGCTGATCGACAGCTCCATCCCGGGCAATGATCACCCCCGTCAGGTGCTGGATGAGCAGGCGGATGCGTTGGACCCCGCGACTTTTTCCGAAGTGGCTTCGAAGGCGCAGATTGCCTGAGCGGGCACCTCCCACATTAATTCGCAGCGGCCTTGAGGCATTTAAGTGCTTTGAAGTCGCTGCGTACGCCGTCGATTTTCTGCGTTAATTTCAGGCGCTGCTGTACGGTACTTTCGGCCATCAAGTCGACGATCAGACTGCGCGCAGCGGCTTCGGTCTGTGCATAAGCGGCGCGGTACTCCGGTGTCCACAGGCTTTCGCGGTCTACCAGCAATTGCTGCATCTTCTGCGGGAAGTCGGTGTCGTGGCGCTGCTGCACGGCGTCGATGAATTGTGCCTGCCAGTGGGCACGGTTGCCGATCCACTGCTCGTTCTGCCCGCCCAGGCTGATGGACCAGGCCATCACCCGGTTTTTCTGGCTATCGCTCAGCGGCCCCATCCACGCATTCAGGCGCTTGTTCATGCGCTCGGCGCGGTCCTGGATCTGCTTGGCCAGCGGCGGCTTGAGATAGTCGTCCTGGCGTTTGCGCAGGTCCTTGGCCAGAGCATCGTTCATGTCGTTGACCTGTTGGTCATCCAGCCCTTGTAACAATTCGATCGCCGACGGTGTGATTTCCCGCGCCACTTCGGCAATTGCCTGCTTGGCCTCAACCGTGCGGGTTTGCAGCGCTGCATCGGTGACCTGGTTGCTCTCGACCATTGCTTGCAGACGGTCGAGCCAGTCGAGGTAACCCGGCAATTGTGTGGTGCAGTGCCAGGCCAGGTGTTCCTTGAGTGTGTCGTTGAACCAGCTCTTCTGCCCGGCATTCATGTCCAAGTAGTCGTTGAGGGTCCAGGGGATGATCACGTCCAGGTTGCGATAGGCCAGGCCCACGCGGTTGCAGCCCGCGAGCACCAGGCTCAGGGTCAGGAATACCACCAGCAGTTTGAGCCGATGCAGCATGGGCGTGTCCTTGCGCAGAGGGAGTTAATGCATGTGAACCCGCGGCGCACGCGACAGTTCAGCCCATCAATAAAACGACCGCATCGCCTTCAAGGTCAACAGGCCATCGCATTGCGAATTGTGTCCGGAATAGGCCGCGCAATCGCCGCCGCTGAGGCTGGAATCGCTGTAGATCAGGTCCAGGTCGATGCCCTTCCAGGCGCGGGAGAACTGTATCGACCAGTCGCTGAAGCTGCTGATGGACCCCCCCTCCACTGAGGTCGGGGTGCCCAGTTGATGGGTGGTGTATTTCATACTGACGCCGATGCCGAAGGGCTGGGTGCCGCTGAGGTCGGCGAACAGGGTGCTGTCCTGGCGGTCCGGGTCGTTGCTGAAGGAAGCGCCGAAGCGATTGCCCAGCAGGTTGAGGCCGCCGTAGAGCTCCTGGCTGTCGAGGGGGCTGAGCTTGGGGTAGCTGTAGTGGATCAGACCGACTTCGTAGCCCAGTGTCCGGTCGAAAGGGTGCTTGAATCCCATATACGAATCGACTTCAAGAGTGCTGGCCGGCGACAGGCCCATGTTCGGAGAAAACTGGCCAAAGTACAGGCCGCTGTCATGACTCAGGTCCAGCCCGCCATGAAATGAGTCACTGCCCGGCGAGGTCGGCTTGACCAGGCCTTGGGCCATGCTGCGGCTGGGGGTGGTGCCCAATTTCAGGTCGAAGTCGCCCAGTTCACGCTGGAAAATCTGCGCTTCGGCGAGAGGGCTGGCCGCCAGGATACTGGCCACGAAAATGCAGCGTTTAAGCATGCTTCACTCCATGAAAAGCGAGGAGCAGTAACGGAGAAATAGGGCAGATGCCCGTGCTAGACGTGTGCAAGCATACCGGCGAATCTCAGGAGGTGAGGCCCGTTCGTCGATTTGCACGTTCTGAAGGTGATGCGAGAGGGTATTTCGGGCTCTAGTCCTAGCGCCTTGAAGGTAAGACGCTTAGGGACCAGATGTGCTGCGCGGTATTACTTTTTACCCAGGCTGATCTGCTTGGACGGGCCGAAAGTCTGGCCGCTCACGCCCTTGGCAATTTGCTGGATTTCGCCACCGGACTTGAGGAAAGCAGCAATCTGGCTGTTGATCGATTCGCTGGTTTCAACGGCGGGAGCTGGCTTTGCTTTGCTGTTGGATGCTTTTACACGCATGGCGGCCACTAACCTGTAGAAAATTAACTTGGCCAGGCATCGTACAGGAAATACTTGACAATTGCTTGGTAAATATCCCCCGGGAATAAAAGCAGCGGCTGAAAACAGCCAAAGTTTATCTTTGAAATTAGCCCCTAACTTCCTGTTTTAACTCGAAACCACGGGCTGAGCCGGCACGGGTGGCGTGGCAAAATTCAGCCGAATGATCGGACGAGCGGGGCGGTGCCACTGGAACGCCAGGTAAACCCGCGATTTTTCAGGCGCGCGCGCGTGGCAGGCGCAACTCGGGTAGAATGCCGCCCACGCAATGAGGGTATTGGAAATGGCTTTAGTCGGGCGCTACAACAGCTTGCAAGTGGTTAAACACACTAACTTTGGTTTGTACCTCGATGGTGCGCAAGATGGCGAAATCCTCTTGCCTAATCGGTATATCCCCAAGGATATTCCCAGTGAAGATGAAGATTGGCTTAACGTTTTCATTTATCTGGACAGCGATGACAAACTTATCGCCACTACCGAAAAACCGAAAGTTCAAGTTGGCGAATTTGCCAGTTTGAAAGTCGTGGAAGTCAACAGCATTGGCGTGTTCCTCGACTGGGGTTTGCCAAAGGATCTGTTGCTCCCGTACTCGGAAGAAAAACGTCAGATGACCGCCGGTGAATACTGCGTGGTGCATGTCTATCTCGACAAACACACCAAGCGTATTACCGCCACCGCGCGCCTTGACCGCTACCTGGACAAGACGCCGGCCAACTACGTCGTGGGCCAGGAAGTCGACCTGCTGGTCGCCGAAGCCACCGACATGGGCTTCAAGGCGATCATCAACAACAAGCACTGGGGCCTGATCCACAAGAACGAAGTGTTCAAGTTCCTGCGCCCGGGCAAGGAAGAGAAAGGCTTTATCAAAGAGATCCGCGCCGATGGCAACATCAGCCTGAGCCTGCAACCGGTTGGCCAGGAAGCGGCCTCCAGCCTCAACTCGAAGATCCTCGCCAAGTTGCGTGAAAACAACGGCAGTTTGCCGGTCAGCGACAAGAGTGACCCGGCGGTGATCAGCAACTTGTTTGGCGTGAGCAAAGGCAACTTCAAGAAGGCCATTGGTGCGCTCTACAAGCAGGGCCAGATCGTGATTCACGCGGATCGCATTGAACTAAGCTGAGTGCGCTTTGCTCTCTGTAGGAGCGAGCTTGCTCGCGAAAAAGGTACATCCGACACCGTGATGCGCCTGGAATGTTTTCGCGAGCAAGCTCGCTCCTGCAGAGGCTGCATCAATGCCCAAGAAGTCTGTCTTCGCCTACCTCGGCACCTTGCTTGCCTTCCTGATCCTCGACGGCCTCTGGCTCGGTGTCCTCATGGGCCCGACCTACAAATCCCTGCTGGGCCCGCTGATGCTTGATCAGCCTCGCCTGTTGCCTGCCGTGCTGTTTTATCTCTTGTATGTCCTCGGTTGCGTGGTGTTCGTGGTCTTGCCCAGCGCCAGCTGGCAACGCGCAGCCCGACTGGGTGCGTTGCTGGGCCTGGTGGCCTACGGCACCTACGACCTGAGCAACTGGGCCACGCTGCAAGGCTGGTCTAGCGGATTGGCGATGATGGACATGGCCTGGGGCACCTTCCTCACAGCAGCGTGCTGCACGGTCGGGTACTTGTGTGCACATCGGGTGCACCGATGATTGTGTACAGGATTGATCTGCACCGTTGCTGAGCGCAATCCTCGTTACTAAACCTCCGTATACCCATTTGGAACGCCGTTGCAGAGGGATTGTGTTCTATTGGCACGTATTCTGCTGACTATATCGTATACAAACCAGGCCGCCTCCCGTATGCACCCCGTGACGGAAGCGCAGGCCGGTATTACGAGGAGCCCAGCGATGATCGAACAATTGCCCAAAGGCTATAGCCCACGCCTTTACAACCAGGACCTGGGCCCATTGCCGCAAAAGTGGACCTGGTACAACATCTTTGCCTTCTGGATGAGTGACGTGCACAGCGTGGGTGGCTATGTGTTCGCCGCCAGTCTGTTCGCCCTGGGGCTGGCCAGTTGGCAGGTGTTGATTGCCTTGCTGGCAGGCATTTGCATCGTGCAATTGATTGCCAACCTGGTGGCCAAGCCCAGCCAGCAGGCCGCCGTGCCCTATCCAGTGATCTGCCGGTTGGCGTTTGGTGTGTTCGGCGCGAACATTCCCGCGGTGATTCGCGGCCTGATTGCGGTGGCTTGGTACGGAATTCAGACCTACCTGGCGTCGAGTGCCTTGATCATTGTGGTACTGCGCTTTTTTCCACAGATGGCGGTGTATGCAGAGCCGCATTTTGCTGGCCTGTCTTACTTGGGCTGGTTTGGTTTCCTCAGTTTATGGGTGCTGCAGGCGGCCGTGTTCTGGGCCGGCATGGAGTCCATTCGCCGCTTTATCGATTGGGCGGGGCCGGTGGTCTACGCGGTGATGTTTGCCCTGGCCGGCTGGATCGTGTGGAAGGCAGGGTGGGCGAATATCAGTTTTACCCTGTCGGAAAAATCCCTGTCGGGTTGGCAGGCGGTCGGTCAGGTGATCGTGGCGACGGCGCTGGTGGTGTCGTACTTTTCCGGGCCGACCCTGAATTTCGGTGATTTCAGCCGTTACTGCCGCAGTATGCAGGATGTGCGGCGCGGCAACTTTTGGGGCCTGCCGGTGAACTTCCTGGCGTTTTCCCTGGTGACCGTGGTCATCGTCTCGGGCACCTTGCCGGTGTTTGGTGAAATGCTCCATGACCCGATCGCGACCGTCTCGCGTATTGATAACAGCATGGCGGTGCTGCTCGGCGCTTTTGCCTTTGTCACGGCCACCATTGGCATCAACATTGTCGCCAACTTCGTTTCCCCGGCGTTCGACTTCGCCAACGTCGCACCGAGCAAAATCAGCTGGCGCGCCGGCGGCATGATCGCCGCCGTGGCTTCGATCTTCATCACCCCGTGGAACCTGTTCAATAACCCGCTGATGATCCACTACACCCTGGATATTCTCGCGGCCTTTATCGGCCCGTTGTTCGGGATTTTGCTGGTGGACTTCTACCTGATCAAAAAGCAGAAGATCGACGTGGACGCGCTGTTCGATGACAGCCCGAGCGGGCGCTACTACTTCGATGGCGGTGTGAACTGGACGGCGGTCAAGGCGTTGGTGCCTGCGACACTGGTGGGTGTCGCGATCACCTTCACGCCGGCGTTGCAGGGCATGGCTAACTTTGCCTGGTTTACCGGTTGCTTCCTGGGTGGGCTGTTTTTCCTGGTGTTGGCGCGGCGAGAGCAGGTTCGCGCGCCGGCACCGTTGGTCGCGGGCTGACCAACACCCCTCCTGCCGCTAACAGGCCTGCACCGGCGATCACCAGCGCGGGTTGCAGGCCACCGCTCAGGTGGCTGCTCACCGACGCCAGCAACGGTCCACTCAATTGGCCGATGGCAAAGCTGGCGGTCAACAGCCCGGTGTTGCGCTGATAGCCGTGGGGCGCAATCTCCCGCAGGCGCGCCATCACCAACTGCATGCAGGCCAGGAATGGCGCGCCGCACAGCAACACCCCCAGCGCCAGCCCCCAACCGTTACCCAGCAGGCAGGCGAATACGCCGGCCGCTTGCAGCCACAACGTAGTCATCAGCCAGCGACGGGTGGTGTCCGGGTCCTTGGGACGCAGGCTTGCGACCACCACGCCAATCGCCGCCGCCAAACCAAAGCAGGGCCAGAACAGATCGGCCTGCCAGGCGCCCTTGAATTGCGCGCTGGCCATTTGTGACAGGAACGTCGCCGGAATGATGTAGCCCAGGCCGAACAACACATAGATCCAGCACAGGTGGGTAGTGCTGCCGTTGCTGGCCGTGTCGGCGTGGCTTGCCACAGGCGCAGTAACGGCGGACGGCTGGGGCAGGAAGGGCAAGATTACCAGTAGCATCACCAGCGCCACCCCACCATAGATCAGCCACAACGTTGCAGAGCTCTGGTCCAACAGGTTGGAGCCCAGCGCGAGTAACCCGGTCAGCACAATCCCCAGCCCCGGCCCGGCAAACACCAGGGCACCCAGGCGTGCACGCCCGGCGGCAATCGCCAGCGGCTGGCTCAGGCTGGTGATCATCACCAGTGCCCAGGCACTCGCAACGCCGGTTCCGAAACGCAGCAGCAAGTGCGGCCAGAACCCATGGGCCCAGTACGACGCCAGGGTCAGCAACACGCACAACCATAGCCCGCCATACAGGCGACCCCGCACATGGTGATGGCTGCGCGCAAAAATCGAATCCACTGCGCCCACGAAGTAGCCCAGGTAATTGGCCGCCGCGATCAGTCCGGCGCCGGTCAGGTCGATCTGTCCTTCACTGAGCAAGTGGGGCATTTGCGGGGTGAGGGCGAAGCGGCCGATGCCCATGGCCATCATCAGGGCGATAAAGCTGGCGAGTAAGCGGATCGGGGGTGACATGGTCAGGTGTCCTGCTGGTAAGCGAATACCGTCAGGCTAAAGCGGATTGACTTTCTGTAAAAATGAATAATAGTGAGCAACTTGTTCAGTTTTGGAGAAAGGTGTGGAATTCAGTCAATTGCGGATTTTCCAGGCCGTCGCGGAAGAGGGCTCCATCACCCGCGCTGCCGAGCGCCTGCATCGAGTACCGTCGAACTTGTCGACCCGGCTCAAGCAGATGGAAGAACAGCTGGGCGTGGAGTTGTTTGTGCGCGAACGCCAGCGCTTGCAGCTTTCTCCGGCAGGCAAGGTATTGCTGGACTACAGCACCCGTCTGCTGGCGCTGCACGATGAAGCCCATGGCGCCGTGCAAGGCGGGCAACCGGCCGGCGATTTTGTACTGGGCAGCATGTACAGCACGGCGGCGGTGCATTTGCCGAAGTTGTTGGCGCGTTATCACAAGGCGTACCCGATGGTTAACTTGCAGGTGCAATCGGCGCCCAGCGGTGAATTGCTCGAAGGGTTAATTACCGGGCGCCTGGATGCTGCTTTTGTGGACGGGCCCATCACTATCGCCTCGTTGGACGGTGTAGCCCTGTGCGAAGAGCGCCTGGTGCTCATATGCGAAGCCGACCATCCGCCGGTGCGCGGGCCACAGGACGTTGCGGGCCGTTCGGTGTTCACTTTCCGCCGCAGTTGCGCCTATCGCACGCGCCTGGAAACCTGGTTTTCCCACGAGCACGTCGCCATGGGGCGAGCGATTGAGATCGAGTCTTATCAAGGCATGCTTGCCTGTGTCATCGCCGGTTCTGGCGTGGCGCTGATGGCCGAATCCATGCTCGACAGCTTGCCGGGCAAGGACAGCGTGTCCGTTCATCCGCTGACAGGGCATTTTGCCACTGCGACCACCTGGCTGATGTGGCGAAAGGGTATGCTCGGCGCTAACCTCAATGCATGGATCGACCTGCAGCAAGAGGGCAGGGCCGAGGTCCTGCAAGACGCACGTGCGATTGCTTGAACGATCCGTCAGGATTTGGACCAATTCAGTAATAGTTCGTTGTGGTTTCGTTCAAGCAATACGTAGGACTTAGGGCTACTATCAGTGTAGGAAAAGGCGACAGAACTTGCGCCTACCAGCATTACCCTCAAAGGGGGCAAACCATGAAAGAGAAAATTCAAAACTGGCTCCACGACCTCGGCGTTGCGCTGGGCCTGATCGAGCCACCGCTGCAACCGGTGCCCATTCGTACCGATGACGAGCAGCGTCGTCCTCGCCGCAGATAATCTCCGGTCGAAGCAGGATTAAAGGTGGGAGCGGGCTTGCTCGCGAATGCGGTGTGTCAGTTAACGGAATGATTGACTGATCCAGCGCTTTCGCGGGCGAGCCCGCTCTCACAGTTTGTTTTGCACCAGTCCTATCTCCCGCCGCCCGAGTCACCCCTCGCGATAACCCCCTCACTCCACAACACTCACTCGCCTCAGGTGATCTGAACAATCGTTCCGATGGAAGCGTCTGCTTCCAGGAGATGTCTGTTGTTCCTCTGTGACACGGGGAGTAGTCCGAATCTATGCAGGTCAGTCAGGCTTTTGACTTTCAAGTGTCGGAATCAGGCTACTTGTTCATCAGAAACGGCTGGCTTATTCAATTCAAACGATGAGCGTAGGTTGAGTTCCTCAAGGGCATTTTAATAACGCCCCACCCTTCATTGAATGGCTCTCTGCGAGGCATTAGTCAGTCAGAATTGCTGGAGACACAGCTATGAGGCTCTCTTCCATTCCGCCAGTCGCCGCGTCCCTTATCGCCATAACCGGAAATATCCTGCATCTCGCACCGGTGTCGAGAGCCTGGAAGGCTCACGCACCCAGCAATGTAGTGTTCTTTCCCCCGACATTGACCAAACACGATCTGCTCATACAGATCGGTCTCCTGAGTCCATCGGCGATCATTGTCGGGGACCAGGCGATCGATGCCGACGTCATCGCCCAATGGCGCATATCCCACCCGTTTGGCGAGCTCCATTTGATCCGCAGAGGTACGAGCCTGGATAAGGTGCGAATGGACCTTTGCGGTTCCAACGACATCCGCGTGGTCAATACGCCGGGGGTCAACGCGCCGCATGTTGCCGCCTATATGGCACGCTGGCTGACACTCGCCGATGGCTCCCTGCCCCGTGACATCTGTGTACTGGGATACGGCAACGTGGGCAGAGAGCTGGTCAAGGTGTTGCTTGATCGGGATCCTGAGGTTCGGATCAAGGTATTGGATCGACAGGGTCCGAGGCCGGACACTCTCGGCAAAGCCTGTTCCGACAGTCGAGTGTCCTTTGGTCTGGACTGGCACGAGGTGCTGGAGGGGGCTCGTACTGTCGCTATCTGTTTATCCCTGAATGATGAGTCCACCCATCGCATTGATCAGGCCCTCATTCAGTGCCTGCACACGCAAGCTCGCCTGGTCTGCGTCGCCAAGCCGGATGTCTTCAGCGACGACGCGTTGCGGGCCCTGGCAACGGCTGAAGGTATCCAGCTTGTATTGGACTACGGGCCTGGGACACTCGATGCATTTCGGGGGCGCGCGCAGGCACTCGGCTGCAGTGTCTCCAAGTGGCGTAAACCTGCGCCCCTTACAACCCAGGCGGCAATGACTGAAGCCTGCCATGGCGACCTTGACTATGCCGTCTCAATTCAACTGAGCCTGACCGCCTTGCGCTGCCTGGTCAGGCGCAAACTTGCCCACTCATTGACGATCCCCGCGCAACAGGCAGATGCTGGCGCGCCGCGCGTGTCGATAATTGGCAGAGGTATCAACGGCCTGCTTCAAGCCGTGATGTTGCGCCTGGCCAACTATCAGGTCTCGGTCTACGGAGGACATCAGCAGAGCGATGGAGCCAGTCATAAGCAGGTGAACATGCGCCATCTGTCAGCCACGGAGACGACTGCAAAGCCGCTGAGTAACGATTATCTAACGCCTGGAAATCAGTACTTGGCCGTAGAGTGCAATCGCGCAGGCATTGAGCTGTTTGAAAAGTTTCTGGCTGACAATCCATCGATTGACGCATCGGGCGACGACCTGGGGTTTGCGCACTTGATGGATGAGATAGTCACGCTTTTGCAGCGTTCTGGGGTTCAGTTCATGCCCCAGTATCTGAGCCCAACCCAAATTGCTGATATGAGCAGAGAGCACTTCGTCGTCACGCCCATGGGAGCAGAGGAAACGGATGGACTGTCGATAGTCTATTGCTCCGCCTACAACCGCATTGCCGCCGGAGGCACATATGCCGGGGGGACGACGCAGGGATTGGTGTGGGCTTCATTGGTCCAGGAGATCATCCAGGCAAAGGCGTCTGCAGGTTCGGCACGGTATTAATGAAAAAACGGGTGCGACATCCGACGTCGCACCCGCTGAAAAAACCGCTCTAAACCCCCTATTTCTTACACCGTCCGAGCCACCTGCGCCTGTGGCCGGCGTGACAACACACTCACCAGCACAAAACTCACCAGCGCCACCGCCAGGCTGTAGTAGATCGGCGTGTTCGCATCCAACCCATCCTTGAACATGAACACCAGCGCCGTCACGAAGCCCAGGGTCATGGACGTGATTGCGCCCGGCGTGGTCGCCCGCTTCCAGAAGATCGCGCCGATCAGCGGGATCAGCATGCCACCCACCAGCAGGTTGTAGGCCAGGGTCAGGGCGCTGATCACGTCATTGACCACCAATGCGATGCCCAGCACGACGATACCGGTCAGCAGGGTGAACAGGCGGTTGATTGCCAGGCTCGATTGTTTACCGCCGCGCAAACGTGGCAGCAGGTCTTCGGTCAATACGGTGGAGGCGGCGAGCAAGCCGGCGCTGGCGGTGGACATCATCGCCGCCAGTGCCGCAGCGATCACCAGGCCACGAATCCCGTCTGGCAGCGAGACTTTGACGATGGCCGCAAACGCGTTGTTGACGTTATCCAGGTCCGGAATCAGTACATGGGCCGCCATGCCGATCAGTGCACAGGCCAGGCCGTAGAGGATGCAGTAGAAACCGGCGAAAGTGCCTGCGTACTTGGCAACCTTTTCGTCACGGGCGGTGAACACTCGCTGCCAGATGTCCTGGCCGATCAGGATGCCGAAGAAGTAGATCATGAAGTAGGTAATGATCGTGTCCCAGCCGATCGCGGTGAAGCTGAAGCTCGATGCCGGCAGCTTGGCCACCAGCTCATCCCAGCCGCCGACGCGGTACAGGCAGATGGGCAGCAGGATAAACATCAGGCCGACGGTCTTGATCACGAACTGCACGATGTCAGTGAGGGTCAACGACCACATGCCGCCGATGGTCGAGTAGACCACCACCACACCACCGCCCAGCAACACCGAGATCCAGAACGGCAGGCCGAACAGCACTTGCAGCACCGTGCCGATGGCCAGGATCGAGGTCACGCCGATCATCAGCGCGTAGGCCAGCATGATCACCGCACTCGCTTGGCGGGCCATGGGGTTGTAGCGCTTTTCCAGCACCTGGGTGACGGTGAAGATTTTCAGCTTCAACAGCGGCTTGGCCAGGAACAGGTTCAGCGCGATGATCCCCATGCCCAGCGCGGCACACAGCCAGAAGCCGGAGATGCCATGCACGTAACCCAGGCGCACAGTACCGACGGTGGATGCCCCCCCCAGTACCGTGGCGGCCATAGTGCCCATGTACAGCGACGGGCCCAGGTTCCGACCGGCCACCAGGTAGTCTTCGTGGGTCTTGGCGCGGCGCATGCCGTAATAGCCGAGCGCGAGCATGCCGGCGGCGTAGATGAGTACGACGAATAAATCCAAAGCCATGACGGCGGGTCTCCGATTATTGTTTTAGGTAACAGGCGAACTTGTTGTGGGAGCGGAGCTTGCTCCCGCAGGGCTGCGAAGCGGACTATTGGGGCCATACACCGAAGCCGGCTCCGGGAACACACGCAGTAACGTCAGGTACACCACCGACGCCAACCCCAGCGTCACCGGCAGGCTGATATCGATGCCGTTCGCCAGGTTGCCCAGCGGCCCGACAAACTGTCCCGGCAAGTTGACAAAGCACAGGCCCACCAGCGCGCTCGGAATCCAGGCCCCCAGCCCGCGCCAGTTCCAGCCATGGCTGAACCAGTAGCGGCCGCCGGTTTCACCACGGGTGAAGACCTGCAGGTCATCCGGGCAGTAGAAGCCGCGACGTACGATCAGGCCGATGATCATCATCACCATCCACGGCGTGGTGCAGGTGATGATCAGCACGGCGAAGGTCGATACGCTCTGCACCAGGTTGGCGGCGAAACGTCCGATAAAGATGAAGGCAATCGACATCACCCCGATCAGCAGCGTGGCCTTGACCCGCGACAGCAGGCGCGGGAACACGCTGGACATATCCAAGCCGGTGCCATACAGCGAGGTGGTGCCGGTGGACATGCCGCCAATCACTGCGATCAGGCACACCGGCAGGAAGAACCAGGCGGGTGCCACCGCCAGCAAGCCGCCGACGTAGTTGTTGGCCGCGATGTAGTCCGGCGCCTTGATCGCCACGATGGTCGCGGTGGCCAGGCCGAACAAGAACGGGATCAAGGTGGCGATTTGTGCCAGGACCACCGCCAGCATGATGCGCATTTTCGGCGTCTCACGCGGGATATAACGTGACCAGTCACCCAGGAACGCCCCGAAGGAAATCGGGTTGCTCATGGCCACCAGCGCCGCGCCGATAAAGGCCGCCCAGAAGCCGGTCTGGCCCAGGGCTACGGTGCCGGCGAAGTGGCTGTCGAAGGTCGGCGCGAACGCGAAGATGCCCAACAGAAACAGCAGGCTTGCCGCCCAGACCGCAATGCGGTTGACCCACAGCATAAAGCGAAAGCCGTAGATGCATACCGTCAGGACAAGCATGGCGAATACGCCGTAGGCCAGGCCCAGGGTCAGGTCGGTTTCCGGCAGGCCGATCAGCCGTTTCGCACCGCCGACCAGCGCATCGCCTGAACTCCACACCGACAGTGAGAAGAAGGCAATCGCCGTCAGCAGTGACAGAAACGAACCGACAATCCGCCCGTGCACGCCGAAGTGCGCACCGGAAGACACCGCGTTGTTGGTGCCATTGATTGGCCCGAACAGGCCCATGGGGGCGAGGATCAACGCACCCACCAGCACACCCAGTACAATCGCCCAGACGCCAGCCTGGAACGACAGGCCGAACAACACCGGAAAGGAACCTAGCACAGCGGTGGCAAAGGTATTGGCGCCGCCGAAGATCAGGCGGAACAGATCCTTGGGGGTGGCCGTACGCTCGTTGTCCGGGATCTGTTCGACCCCGTTGGTTTCTATTTTGCGAATACTTTTATCGTTGTTTTTATTATTCATGATCAGCTCCGATCACAGTGGCTAAGGGGGCGGCAGCCCTTCCGGCATAGCGGACAAATGTTCGTGACAGGCCAGCCACAGGCCTTCTTGTTGTTCTGTGCGAGATCCTTGGCGTTTGAAGACAATGGTCTCGCGTTCCTGGCTGAAAAATTGCTCCCCGTTCATGCGCAGCTCGGTGGCCACGTCATGAATAAATATCGCCACGTCACCCTGCAGGCTGACCACGGCGTTGCTCGAGGTGCAGGACAGCACCTCGAACCCTTCATCCCGACGCCAGCTGTCCCACAACGCCTGGTAGGCATCGCGACTGAGCAGCGGCTGGGGGAGGGTGTAAAACACAAAGCTGGCATCGGCCGTGAACGCGCCGAAGTAGGCGGCGCGGTCGTTGCGCGCAAACGCCGACACCAGGTCGGCGGCGGCTTTCAATACCTGCGGCACGCTCATCAACGGTGCGCCACGCCAGGCAGTACGCAGAGCATCTCGTACAGCAGGTTGGCGCCCAGCAGCGAGGTGTTGCCGGTGGTGTCGTAGGGCGGCGAAACTTCTACCAGATCGCAACCAACCAGGTCGAGGCCCTGGCAGCCACGGATGATTTCGATCGCCTGGATGGTGGTCAGCCCGCCAATTTCCGGGGTGCCGGTGCCGGGCGCCCAGGCCGGGTCGATGCCGTCGATATCGAAGCTCAGGTACACCGGGCCGCCGCCGACTTTTTCCCGCACCTCGGCCATCAGTGGCGCGAGGGAGTGGTGCCAGCATTCTTCGGCCTGCACCACACGGAAGCCCTGTTTGCGGCTCCAGTTAAAGTCCTCGGCGGTGTAGCCCTGGGCGCGCAGGCCGATCTGCACCACGCGGTCGCAATCAAGCAGGCCTTCTTCCACGGCGCGGCGGAAGGTGGTGCCGTGGGCGATTTTCTCGCCGAACATATGGTCGTTGACGTCGGCGTGGGCATCGATGTGCACCAGCCCTACCTTGCCGTGTTTCTTGTGGATCGCCCGCAGGATCGGCAAGGTAATGGTGTGGTCGCCGCCCAAAGTCATCGGGATCACGTTGTGCTCGAGAATCTCATCGTAGGCCTCTTCGATGATGCGCACGGCGTCCAGCAGGTTGAAGGTGTTGATCGCAACGTCGCCAATATCCGCTACTGACAGCGAGTCGAATGGCGCGGCGCCGGTGGCCATGTTGTAGGGGCGGATCATCACCGACTCGGCGCGGATTTCACGCGGCCCGAAGCGGGTGCCGGCACGCAGCGAGGTGCCGATGTCCAGGGGCACGCCGATAAAGGCCGCATCCAGGCCCTTGGCCGATTGCAAGTGGGGAAGACGCATCATGGTGGCGATGCCGGCGAAGCGCGGCATTTCGTTGCCGCCCAGTGGTTGGTGGAAAATCTTGTCCACGGGATTGCCTCATCGTTGTTGTGTTTATCAGGGGCCGATTCTGCGAAAAGCCCGTGGTGGGAAGAATCGGCAGGGGCAAATACTTAGTTCAGATTTTTCTAAACTAAAGCGCGCAGGTAGACTGCTGAGATCTATACCCGGAGCCAACCATGGCCAACGCCTTGCCCGACCTGAAACTCCTGCGCATCTTCGTCAGCGTCGTGCGCCACCAGGGCTTTGCCAACGCCCAGCACGAACTCAACCTGTCCACGTCGGCCATCAGCACCTATATGAGCCAGTTGGAAAGCGCGTTGGGCCTGGTGCTGTGCCATCGCGGGCGGGGTGGGTTCAGCCTGACCAGCAAAGGCGAGCTGTTTCACCAGGAAACCCTGCGCCTGCTGGGTGAGCTGGAAGGCTTCGAGCAATACGCCGCCGCGCTCAAGGGCGAGCTACGCGGCACGCTCAAGCTCGGCGTGCTCGACTCCACCGTAAGCGACAACGCCTTGCCGTTCGCCGAGGTTATCGGCGCCTATAGCCTGGAGCACCCGGCGGTGCACCTGAATTTATCGGTGATGAGCCCTTACGAACTGCAACTCGGTGTGCAGGATAACCGCCTGGACCTGGCCATCGGCGCCTTTTCCAATCGCATGAGCGGGCTGATCTACATGCCGCTGTACCGCGAGCAACACTGGTTGTATTGCAGCACCCGCCATCCGTTGTTCAACGAGCGTCGCATCCCTGAACAAGTGATCACCCAGCAACGCATGGTCGGCCGCGGTTACTGGAGCCAGGCCGAACTGGCGCGCCACGGCTTCAAGCACAGCGCCGCTACCGTGGAAAGTATGGAGGCGCAGCTGATCCTGGTGCTCTCCGGTGCCTACATCGGCTACCTGCCCGAACACTACGCCCAGGCCTGGGCCGACAAGGGCGACCTGCGCGTATTGCTGCCCGCCACCTTCGGCTACCAGGCGCCGTTCTCGATGATCATGCGCCGGGGCCGCAGTCGCGAGCCGTTGATCCAGACCTTCCGCGATTTACTCAAAGCCCAGCTCAATCAGGCCTGAACAACCATGTCCCGACCCCAATGCTCCCGCTGCCTCAGGCCTGTTGTCCATTGCCTGTGCGCGCTGATCCCCAATCTCGACAGCCGTACCCGCGTGTTGCTGTTGCAGCACCCGAGCGAGGTCAACCATGCGCTCAACACCGCGCGGCTGGCGGCGCTGGGGTTGAACAATGCGCAGTTGGTAGTGGGCGAGGTCTTTGATGACCTGCCAACCTTGTTGAGCCCGCCCGGCTATCAGGCGCGGCTGTTGTTTCCGGCTGACGATGCACAGCCGTTGCAAGCCTATGCCCCCGGCGATCAGCCGCTGTTGCTGGTGGTGCCCGACGGCACCTGGCGCAAGGCGCGCAAACTGCTGCACCTCAATCCGTTGTTGGCGGCGCTGCCTCGAGTGACGCTGGTCGAGGGCGCCGTGTCTCGCTACCGATTACGCAAGGCGCCCGGGCCAGGGGCGTTGTCGACGGTGGAGGCGATTGTGCAGGCGTTGCAGGTGCTGGAGGCGCCGGTGTCGTTTGAACCGTTGCTCAAGCCGTTTGACGCCTTGATCGAAGGGCAGATTGCGGCGATGGGGGAGGAGGTCTTTCAGAAAAATCATGGCGATGGGCATTTGGGCTAGGCGGGGTATCGACGCGCGGCCATCGGGAGTAAGCCCCCTCCCACATTCGACCGAGTTCCAGCATGAGAATGCGGTCCAGTGTGGGAGGGGGCTCGCTCCCGATGGGGCCCTCAAGCTCACCCTCTTTTACGCTTATTCCTTTAAGCCATAAGCACCGCACTTTGCGTGATATGGCCCGCCGACCTTTCCCGGTATGATGTTCGCCCCCGCAGTCTGGATTGCGAATACGCCATGACCTTGCAGTACCCTACAATCGCCGATTGCGTCGGCAACACGCCCCTGGTCCGCTTGCAACGCATGGCGGGTGAAACCAGCAATACCCTGTTGCTCAAGCTCGAAGGGAACAACCCGGCCGGCTCGGTAAAAGACCGCCCGGCGCTGTCGATGATCACCCGCGCCGAGCTGCGTGGGCAGATCAAGCCCGGTGACACCCTGATCGAAGCCACCTCCGGTAACACCGGGATCGCCCTGGCCATGGCCGCCGCGATCAAGGGTTACAAGATGGTGCTGATCATGCCCGACAACGGCAGCGCCGAGCGCAAGGCGGCGATGACCGCTTATGGCGCCGAGTTGGTGCTGGTCACCCAGGAAGAAGGCATGGAAGGCGCCCGCGACCTCGCTGAGCGCATGGCCGCCGAAGGCCGTGGCCAGGTGCTGGACCAGTTCGCCAATGGGGACAACCCCGAAGCGCACTACACCACCACCGGTCCGGAAATCTGGCGTCAGACCCAGGGCACCATCACCCATTTCGTCAGCTCCATGGGCACCACCGGCACGATCATGGGCAACTCGCGCTACCTCAAGGAGCAGAACCCGGCGATCCAGATCGTCGGCCTGCAACCGATGGAAGGTGCGGCCATCCCAGGCATTCGTCGCTGGCCCGAAGAGTATTTGCCGAAGATCTACAACGCGACGCGCGTGGACCGCATCATCGACATGGCCCAGCGTGAAGCCGAAGACACCACCCGCCGCCTGGCGCGTGAAGAAGGCATCTTCTGCGGCGTGTCGTCCGGCGGTGCCGTGGCGGGTATGTTGCGCTTGTCCAAGGAAGTGGAAAACGCGGTGATCGTCGCGATCATCTGTGACCGAGGCGACCGTTACTTGTCGACCGGCATTTTCGACGAACCCAACTGATGGCCAAGCACGAGAGAGGCCTGCGCTTCCAACCGACGGGCGGCAGCCGGGCCCCACAGATTCCCGTGGGCAAGAAGCAACGCCTGACCATCGAGCGCCTGGCCAACGACGGCCGCGGCATCGTGTTCTTTGAAGGCCGCACCTGGTTTGTGAACGGTGCGCTGGCCGGCGAAGAGGTTGAAGCGCGAGTGTTGGGCACCCACGGCAAAGTGGTCGAGGCCCGTACCGAACGCGTGTTCAAGGCAAGCGAGCTGCGTCGTCCGGCACCGTGCGCGCACTTCGGCCGCTGTGGTGGTTGCAGCGTGCAGCACTTGCCCCATGACGAACAACTTGCCCTGAAACAGCGCATGCTCGCCGAGCAACTGTCCCGCGTGGCCGGTGTCGAACCGCAGGAGTGGGCTGCACCGCTGAGCGGGCCGGAATTCGCTTACCGACGCCGCGCCCGCGTGGCCGTGCGCTGGGATGCCAAGGCGAAAAAACTCGAGGTGGGTTTCCGCGCCGTGGCCAGCCAGGACATCGTCGCCATCGATGATTGCCCGGTGCTGGTACAGGCCTTGCAACCGATCATGCAGCGCCTGCCGAACATGCTGCGTCGCTTGAGCAAACCTCAGGCCCTGGGGCATGTGGAGTTGTTCAGTGGCTCGTCCGTCGCCGTGCTGCTGCGGCATATGGCGCCGTTGTCGGACGCGGACCTGCTGATCCTGAAAGAATTTTGCAGCTTCCATGAAGCCCAGCTGTGGCTGCATGGGGAAGGTCAGCCGGAACCGATTGAGCCCGATCAATCACTAGGTTTCCGATTGGACGCGTGGAATTTGGAGTTGGCGTACCGACCAGGGGATTTTGTCCAGGTCAACGCCGGAGTCAACGAGGCGATGGTTGCCCAGGCCCTGGACTGGCTGGCGCCGCAGCCTGATGAGCGGGTGCTGGACCTGTTCTGCGGCCTGGGCAACTTTGCCCTGCCACTGGCGAAACAGGTGCGCGAAGTGGTGGCGGTGGAAGGTGTGCAGACCATGGTGGGCCGGGCTGCGCAGAACGCCATCAACAATAATTTGCATAATGCGCAGTTTTTTCAGGCCGATTTGTCCCAGCCTTTGACTGACGCGGAATGGGCCAAACAGGGCTTTTCTGCGGTACTCTTGGACCCACCCCGCGATGGTGCCCAAGAGGTTGTGCGCAAGCTCGCCACCCTGGGGGCCAAGCGCCTGGTGTATGTGTCCTGCAACCCGGCGACGCTGGCGCGGGACACGGTTGAGCTGGTCAAGCAAGGCTACCGGCTAAAACGTGCCGGGATCCTCGACATGTTTCCGCAGACAGCGCATGTCGAGGCCATGGCGTTATTTGAAGCGGGCTAGGATGCCCGTTTAATCCGACTGGCCTGCGTTCTCCAAGGCCTATGATCTGCCACGGAGTTCGCAGTAAAAAGGTCGGCGATGATTTTGGCGCATCCAAGGTGCGTCGTAGGGAAGGTAAGCAAGATGGTACAGGTGAGAGCACACCAGCCGATCAACACCGACGGCAGTATCAATCTCGAGGCATGGCTGGATCATGCCATCAGTGTCGACCCGGCACTGGACCGTGAAGCCTTGAAAGCAGCCTGCGAGTTCGCTCGCGAGTCTGAGCAACAAGACAATGCAGCCAAGAACCTTTGGGCCGAAGGCACTTCCAGCTTTCGAACCGGGTTGGAAATCGCCGAGATCCTCGCCGATCTCAAGCTGGACCAGGATTCACTGATCGCCGCCGTGCTCTATCGCGGCGTGCGTGAAGGGCACATTCAGTTGCCGACCGTCAGCCAGCGTTTTGGCGCGGTTGTGGCCAAGCTGATCGACGGCGTGCTGCGCATGGCCGCCATCAGCGCCAGCCTCAGCCCGCGCCAGTCCATGGTGCTGGGCACCCAGGGCCAGGTGGAAAACCTGCGCAAGATGCTGGTGGCGATGGTCGACGACGTGCGTGTCGCCCTGATCAAGCTGGCCGAGCGCACCTGCGCGATCCGTGCGGTGAAGACCGCCGACGACGAAAAGCGCAACCGCGTTGCCCGCGAAGTCTTCGACATCTACGCGCCGCTGGCCCACCGCCTGGGTATCGGCCATATCAAGTGGGAGCTGGAGGACTTGTCCTTCCGCTACCTCGAACCGGATCAATACAAACAGATCGCCACGTTGCTGCATGAGCGGCGGCTCGACCGCGAGCGCTTTATCAGCGACGTGATGGGCCAGTTGCGCGCCGAGTTGCAGGCCACCGGGGTCGATGCCGACATCAGCGGTCGTGCCAAACACATTTATTCGATCTGGCGCAAAATGCAGCGCAAGGGCCTGGCCTTCAGCCAGATCTACGATGTGCGCGCCGTGCGCGTTCTGGTACCGGAAATGCGCGACTGCTACACCGCGCTGGGTATAGTCCATACACTGTGGCGGCACATTCCCAAGGAGTTCGACGACTACATTGCCAACCCCAAGGAAAACGGCTACCGCTCGCTGCACACCGCCGTGATCGGCCCCGAGGGCAAGGTGCTGGAAGTGCAGATCCGCACCCACGCCATGCACGAAGAGGCAGAGCTGGGCGTGTGCGCGCACTGGCGCTACAAGGGCACCGACGTCAAGGCCGGGTCCAACCAGTACGAAGAGAAAATCTCCTGGCTGCGCCAAGTGCTGGAATGGCACGAAGAACTCGGCGACATCGGCGGCCTGGCCGAACAGCTGCGGGTGGATATCGAGCCGGACCGGGTCTACATCTTCACCCCTGACGGCCATGCCATCGACCTGCCCAAGGGCGCCACTCCGCTGGACTTCGCCTACCGCGTGCACACCGAGATCGGCCATAACTGCCGGGGCGCGAAGATCAACGGGCGCATCGTACCGCTCAACTACAGCCTGCAAACCGGCGAGCAGGTCGAGATCATCACCAGCAAGCACGGCACGCCGAGCCGCGACTGGCTGAACCCGAACCTGGGCTACATCACCACATCGCGGGCGCGGGCGAAGATCGTGCATTGGTTCAAGTTGCAGGCACGCGACCAGAACGTCGCCGCCGGCAAGACCCTGCTCGAACGCGAGCTGGGCCGCTTGGGCCTGCCGCAGGTGGACTTCGACAAGCTGGCCGAAAAAGCCAACATGAAGATTGCCGAAGACATGTTCGCCGCCCTCGGTGCCGGCGACCTGCGCCTGGCGCAACTGGTTAACCTGGCCCAGCAACTGGTCGAGCCGGAGCGCGGCAACGAACAACTGGAGCTGATCCCACGCAAAGCCACCGGCTACAAGCCCGGCAAGCGCGGCGATATCCAGATCCAGGGCGTCGGTAACCTGTTGACGCAAATCGCCGGCTGCTGCCAGCCGTTGCCGGGGGATGCCATCGTCGGCTACATCACCCAGGGCCGTGGCGTGAGCATTCACCGCCAGGACTGCGCCTCGGTGCTGCAACTGGGCGGGCGCGAGCCGGAGCGGATTATCCAGGTCAGCTGGGGCCCGGTGCCGGTGCTCACCTACCCGGTGGACATCATCATCCGTGCCTACGACCGTTCCGGCCTGCTGCGTGACGTCTCGCAAGTGCTGCTCAATGAGCGCATCAACGTGCTGGCGGTCAACACCCGCTCGAACAAAGAGGACAACACTGCGCTGATGTCCCTGACCATCGAGATTCCGGGGCTGGACGCACTGGGGCGGTTGCTGGGACGGATTTCCCAGTTGCCGAACATCATTGAGACGCGGCGCAACCGTACCCCATGATTCGCGGAATGAATGCAGGCTAAAGGTGGGAGGGGGCTTGCTCCCGATAGCAGGCTGTCAGTTGATACATCTGGTGGCTGACGCACCGCTATCGGGAGCAAGCCCCCTCCCACACTGATCGGACACAGAAAGATGTATTCACTTGAAGACCTGCTGCACCTGATGAGCCGCCTGCGAGACCCGAAATACGGGTGCCCGTGGGACATCAAGCAAACCTACGCCACCATTGTCCCGCACACCCTGGAAGAGGCCTACGAAGTGGCCGACGCCATCGAGCGCGGCGACTTCGATCATCTGCAGGGTGAGTTGGGCGACCTGTTGTTCCAAGTGGTGTATTACAGCCAGCTGGCGCGGGAAGAAGGGCGTTTCGAATTTGCCGGGGTGATCGACAGCATCACCCGCAAGCTGATTCGCCGTCATCCCCATGTGTTCCCGACCGGCGATCTGTATGCGCCGCTGGATATACCTCAGCTCAGCGAAGAACAGGTCAAGGAGCGCTGGGAGCAGATCAAGGCCGAGGAGCGTGCGGAAAAATCCGACGCGCCGGAGCAACTGTCCCTGCTGGACGATGTGCCGACTGCGTTGCCGTCCTTGTCCCGGGCCGCCAAGTTGCAGAAGCGCGCCAGCCAGGTCGGCTTCGACTGGCCATCGGCGTTGCCGGTGGTGGATAACGTGCGCGAAGAGCTGGATGAAGTGCTCGAAGCCATGGCTGACAACGACCCGGAGGCCATCGCCGATGAAGTCGGTGACCTGCTGTTCGCGGCGGTCAACTTGGCCCGTCACCTCAAGGTCGATCCGGAAACAGCACTGCGTGGCGCCAATGCAAAGTTCGAACGACGTTTCCGATTTATCGAACAGGCATTGCGCGACACCCACCAACCCATAGAAGATTGCACCCTCGAAGAGTTGGACGCCCTGTGGGGCGAAGCCAAACGTCAGGAAAAGAACGTGTCCAGCTGCGGTTGAGCAGTTGCCTAAGTGAGTAAGCACCATGAGCCTTTCCCTTCGCGACCAGTTGCTCAAAGCAGGTCTGGTCAACCAAAAGCAGGCCAAGCAGGTCGGCAAAGAAAAACAGAAGCAGCAGCGGCTGGTCCACAAGGGCCAGATCGAGGCCGATGACACCCAGGCTCGCCTGGCCGCCGAGGCGCACGCCGAGAAGGTCAAGCGTGACCAGGAACTCAACCGCCAGCAGCAGGAAAAAGCCGAGGCCAAGGCCCGTACGGCCCAGGTCAAACAACTGATCGAGACCTCGCGCCTGCCTAAGCTGACCACCGAGGACTACTACAACTTCGTGGATGACAAGAAGGTCAAGCGCCTGTCGGTCAACACGTTGATGCGCAACAAGCTGAGCAACGGCTCCCTGGCCATCGTGCATCACGGCGGTGGCTACGAGGTGATCCCGCGTGAAGCGGCGCTGAAGATCCAGGAGCGTGCACCGGAGCGTATCGTGCAGCTCAACATCCTCACCGAAAGCCAGGTGCCGGATGAGGACGATCCGTACGCCGCTTACCAGATCCCGGATGATCTGATGTGGTAAGGCTGTAGCAACGAATGGTGGCGAGCAGGCTTGCCCTGCGTTGGGCTGCGGAGCAGCCCCAGAACACACAAACCCCGCTCAAAAGGCGGGGTTTGTGTTTGATAGGCACCCCAGCTGCGTGGGGCTGGGGGGCCTACAGGATTTCGAAGTTTCAGGAGCTTTGTGCCTGGCGCTTCAACTCAAGCGATTCAAGCTCGTTTTTATAATTATGAGCATCGCTCTCGTTGTGAAACATGCCGACCAGCAGGTCTTGTTGGTGGACATCCCAGATATGAATCCCATGGCCCAGCGCTTCGTGGGACATATGTTCGTCGTCGCGTTCAGTTACTTTTACAGTCATCTGCTTGCTCCAATTTCTGGTGGGTATGCGGCAAGTCGTCGCAGGTCTTTTTATACGGTTTGTTAGCTTGCTAAGTAAACCGCTTTAGAGGTTTATGACAGAAGTTTCATGTTGGGCGGCAGCTTGATACCGGCTGTGTTGGTCATGCCGGCGCCATCGGGAGCAAGCCCCCTCCCACAGGGGAAAGTGTTCGCAGTTCAAATGTGGGAGGGGGCTTGCTCCGATGATGGCAGACAGTTGAACCCAAAACCCCCAGACGAAAAAAAGCCCCGCATTCAGCGAGGCTCTTTTCAGCTCATCAAGCCAATCAGCTGCCCTTGATGGCCTTGCCGTCAACGGTACCGTCCTGCAGCATGATGTTGTATTCCTTGCCGTCGGTTTCCACCTGGCGCAGGGCTACCAAAATGCCGCCCAGGTCCTTGGCAAACCACATCTGGGTGATGCGCTTGCTTTGAGTCGGGTCGCGTACGCGCTCAACCTTGATCGCGTCAATGCTGCCGACCTTGGTCTGGACTTTTTCCGGGCCGATCACACGGAAGTCGTAGGTGTCGACGTCAGTGCCTTCAACCACGTTGTAGCTCATGCTTTTCTTGCCCGCTGCGACGTCGCGTTGCAGGGCCAGCTGGTACGTCGATTTGTCGAGCATGCCGCTCTGCAGAGGGACGTTGACCGGGTCTTTGTTTTCAAAACCCGTTACTTTTTTGGTCGACGGATCGAAGTCCAGATTGATCTTTTTGGCCTTGCCCAAACCGCCGCGTTCGAAGGTGTAGCTCTTGGGTTGCAGAGTGTCCTTATCAAATAGGATCACGCTGGTTTCGGTCAGGCTGGCGATCATCATGGAAGCCTTGAAGTTCAAGGTCCAGGTGCCGTCACCGTTCTTGGTCAGGCTGCGTTCTGCCGAACCACTCATGGGCAACTGTTTCCAGTCGGCGGTGTAGCTGGCGGAGAACGGGTGTAGATCTGCCGCTTGCACGGCAGGCAAGGCGAACAGCGCAAAAGCGAAGAGCAAGGCGCGACGCATAAAATCTCCTAGGTTCGAATCAAGTGGCCGCTGGCCGCAAGTAACTGGCCGTCCAATAATGCACCCTGGTCACCAAGAATCAACCGCCCCTCGGCAAACCAGCGCACAGCCAGCGGGTAAATCCTGTGTTCCTGGGTATGAACCCGCTGCGCAAGTGTCTGCGCGGAGTCGTCAGACTCTACCGGAACCACTGCCTGTACGACCAGAGGCCCGCCATCGAGTTCCTCGGTGACGAAGTGCACGCTGCAGCCATGCTCGCTGTCACCGGCATCCAGCGCGCGCTGGTGCGTGTGCATGCCTTTGTATTTGGGCAGCAGGGACGGGTGGATATTCAGCAGGCGCCCTTCATAGTGGCGCACGAAATCAGCGCTGAGGATGCGCATGAAACCGGCCAGTACCACGAGTTTGGGGTTGAAGGCGTCGATCAGGTCGACCAGGGCGCTGTCGAAGGCCTCGCGGCCTTCGAAAGCCTTGTGATCCAGCGAGCGGGTTTCGATACCCGCGTCCCTGGCGCGTTGCAGGCCGTAGGCGTCGCTGCGGTTGGAGATCACCGCAGCGATGCGCACCGGGCTGTCGCCGGTGCGCGTGCTGTCGATCAGGGCCTGCAAGTTACTGCCGGTGCCGGAGAGCAGCACCACGACATCACAGGTCTGGGACATCAATGCGCCTTGAGGTTCTTCAGTTCAACCTGAGCCGCGCCTTCGGCGGCGGTGGCGATCTGGCCGATGACCCAAGGCTGCTCGCCGGCTTCACGCAGAACGTTCAGCGCGGTTTCAACGTGTTCTTGCGCCACGCAGATGACCATGCCCACGCCGCAGTTCAGCACGCGGTGCATTTCGGTTTCGTTGACGTTGCCTTTCTCTTGCAGCCAGTCGAATACCGCAGGACGCTGCCAGCTGGCCACGTCGACGATCGCCTGGGCGCCTTTTGGCAGTACGCGCGGGATGTTGTCCAGCAGGCCGCCACCGGTGATGTGGGCCATGGCCTTGACGGCGCCGGTGTCCTTGATCAGCTTGAGCAGCGGCTTGACGTAAATGCGGGTCGGGGCCATCAGCAGGTCGGTCAGCGGTTTGCCGTCGAGTTGGATGTTCTCGATGTCGGCGCCGGACACTTCGATGATCTTGCGGATCAGCGAGTAGCCGTTGGAGTGCGGGCCGGACGATGGCAGGGCGAGCAGGGCGTCACCGGCAGCCACTTTGGAGCCGTCGATGATCTCGGCTTTTTCCACGACGCCGACACAGAAGCCGGCCAGGTCGTAGTCTTCGCCTTCGTACATACCTGGCATTTCAGCGGTTTCGCCGCCGACCAGGGAGCAACCCGACAGTTCGCAGCCGGCGCCGATGCCGGTCACCACCTGGGTGGCGGTCTCGACGTTCAGCTTGCCGGTGGCATAGTAGTCGAGGAAGAACAACGGCTCGGCACCGCATACCACCAGGTCGTTGACGCACATGGCCACCAGGTCGATGCCGATGCTGTCGTGCTTGTTCAGGTTCAGTGCCAGGCGCAGCTTGGTGCCCACACCGTCAGTGCCGGAAACCAATACAGGCTGCTTGTAGCCGGCCGGGATCTCGCAGAGGGCGCCAAAACCGCCCAGGCCGCCCATGACTTCGGGGCGCGCAGTGCGCTTGGCAACGCTCTTGATGCGTTCGACCAATGCTTCACCGGCGTCGATGTCTACACCGGCGTCCTTGTAGCTCAGGGAGGGTTGCTTGCTCATGATCCAGGCCTTTAGGGGGGATTCAGGGGTAACGACCGAGCGGGCAGGCGCTTTTGGTAAAAGGCCCAGCCGTTGACGGTCTGCGAAGGCGCGCGATTTTATCAGGCTTGAGGGGCAGCGGCCATCCTCGGGCCGACGGGCAGGGCACATAGATTTAAAAAAGCAGGTTAAAAAAATGCTAATCGGGTCTGTTCAGGCACGTATTAAGGTATAGCCTTTAAACCGCTGTCGTTAATGACATGGCGAAAACTTACCGGGACCCCGTGAATGTTTTAGTTGTCGCTGTGGTCACAGCCTGGCTATGCCGATTTCACGCGGTCTGTTCCAGCCGCTAAATTTGTCGTTCGGGAATCTTCCATGCGTCTGTGTAATGTCTTTTTTGTAGGCTGCTTGTCGTTGATCAGCCTGGCGAGTCATGCCGAAACCCTCAATGGCCTTTATCAAGTACTTGAACCGGTCAGCAGCCAGTCCCCGCAGGAGCGCGACCAGGCCACTCAGCGTGCGGTGCAGACCCTGGTCATCCGCCTCACCGGCGATGCCAAGGCCGCCGAAGGCCCGGGCCTGGCGGCGATTCGCAAGGATCCGCAGCAAATCATCACTCAATACGGTTACGACGCCGGCCCGCCCGAGAGCTTGCAAGTGGACTTCGATCCGGTCAGCACTGATCGCGCCTTGCGTGACGCCGGCCTGTCGATCTGGGGCAGCAACCGGCCATCGATCCTCGGCTGGTGGCTGAACGACTCCACCGAAGGCAGCAGCCTGGTCGGCGATGGTCAGGCTGTCGCCCAGGCGTTGCGCCGTGCGGCACAACACCGTGGCTTGCCGTTGCGCCTGCCGCTGGGGGATCTGGATGAGCAGGTCGTCGCCACGGCGCCGAATCTGGAAAGTGCCGACGCCACACCGTTGCGTGCCGCGTCCGAGCGCTACGGTGCCGACGCCTTGCTTGCCGTGCATGCACGCCAGGAAGGCAATCAATGGCAGGCCAAATGGCGACTATGGCTGGGCGACAAGAGCGAGCAGGGCACCGCGCAAGGCGCCGACACTGGCGCGCTGGCCGATGCGGTCATGCTGGCGGTCAGCCAAAAACTGGCGCCGCGCTTTGCGGTCAAGCCCGGTGTGAGTACCGAACAATTGCTGGAAGTGCAGGGCATGAACCTGGAGCGGTACGCGGCGTTGGGGCACCTGCTTGAGCCGTTTGGCGGTCAGCCGCAATGGGTGGATGGCAATCGTATTGTGTACCGGGTCAACGGCAGCGCCGATCAGTTGCGTACCCAGTTGAGCCTGGCCAAATTGCAGGAGGTGCCTGCGGGTGAGGCCCCAACTCAGCAACCGGTCGTCGATGGTACGCAACCGGCCGCCGCCCCGGAGCCCCAGGCGCAACTGCGTTTTCGCTGGTAAAAAGTTCTTCCTATATAGATAGAAGCAAGTAATGGAGTGGTTTATGGCGGATACGCGTCGTTGGGTGTGGCTTGGCGGGATCGTCCTGCTGTGCGTTTTTGTGTTCTTGCTGCATTCGATCCTGACGCCGTTCCTGGTTGCGTTGCTGCTCGCCTATCTGTTCGATCCCGTGGTGGATCGCCTGGAAAAAGCCGGTCTGTCGCGGACCTTGGGTGTGGTTGCAGTGTTTGCGTTGTTCACGTTGATCATCACCGCGCTGGTGCTGGTGCTGGTACCGATGCTGGCCAAGCAACTGTTTCGGCTCTATGAGCTGGCGCCGCAGATGCTCGACTGGCTGCAGCACACGGCGATGCCGTGGGCCCAAACCAAGCTCGGGCTGGCGGACGGTTTCTGGAAGTTCGACAAGGTCAAGGCGGCGATCAGCGAGCACATGGGGCAGACCACCGATATTGTGGGGGTGATCCTCAGTCAGGCGACCGCCTCCAGCCTGGCGCTGATCGGCTGGCTGACCAACCTGGTGCTGATCCCGGTGGTGGCGTTCTACCTGCTGCGCGATTGGGACATCATGATGGCCAAGATCCGCAGCCTGCTACCACGCAGCCGCGAAGAGCGCATCGTGGCCCTGGCCGGCGAGTGCCATGAGGTGCTTGGCGCCTTTGTGCGCGGGCAGTTGCTGGTGATGCTGGCACTGGGGATCATCTACGCGGCAGGCTTGATGGCCATCGGCCTGGAGCTGGGCCTGTTGATCGGCCTGATTGCCGGCCTTGCCGCTATCGTGCCGTATATGGGCTTTGTGATCGGTATCGGCGCGGCGTTGGTAGCCGGGCTGTTCCAGTTTGGCGGCGACCTGTACCCGATGCTGGGGATTGTCGCGGTGTTCATGGTCGGCCAGGCCTTGGAAGGCATGGTGCTCACGCCGTTGCTGGTGGGGGACCGGATTGGCATGCACCCGGTGGCGGTGATCTTTGCGATCCTGGCGGGCGGCGAGCTGTTCGGCTTTACCGGTATCCTGCTGGCCCTGCCGGTGGCGGCGGTGATCATGGTGCTGGTGCGCCACATGCACGATTTGTACAAGGATTCCGACGCCTATACGGGGGTCGAAGACCCCGAGCTGTAACCGCTGCGTCATAAACCCGGCTTCGGCCGGGTTTGTTGTTTATGGGGCTGCGGCGTCAAACAATCCGCTTAAAACCGGCGAGTTAACGCAAACCTTTGATTTTGCTTGTGGTCTGCTGCATTGTGCGGCCGGCGTCACGGGTATAAACTTTGCAAACTTTACACAGAGGCCACTAACGGTTCGATGGGAGCCGTTCAGTCAGCATGAAACCGATTCAGCTGCCCTTAGGTGTGCGTCTGCGTGATGACGCTACCTTTATCAATTACTACCCAGGCGCCAATGCCGCTGCACTCGGCTATGTCGAGCGGCTCTGCGAAGCCGACGCCGGGTGGACCGAAAGCCTGATCTATCTGTGGGGCAAGCACGGCGTGGGGCGTACCCATCTGTTGCAGGCTGCGTGCCTGCGTTTCGAACAGATGGGCGAGCCGGCGGTCTACCTGCCCCTGGCCGAGTTGATGGATCGGGGCATCGGGATCTTCGACAACCTTGAGCAATACGAACTGGTGTGCCTGGACGATCTGCAGGCGGTGGCCGGCAAGGCGGATTGGGAAGAGGCGCTGTTCCATCTGTTCAACCGCTTGCGTGACAGCGGCCGGCGCTTGTTGATTGCTGCCTCTACCTCGCCACGCGAGTTGCCGGTGAAGCTGGCCGACCTCAAGTCGCGCCTGACCCTGGCGCTGATCTTCCAGATGCGCCCGCTGTCCGACGAAGACAAATTGCGCGCCCTGCAATTGCGCGCATCCCGTCGCGGCCTGCACCTCACCGATGAAGTCGGGCACTTTATCCTCACCCGTGGCACCCGCAGCATGAGCGCGTTGTTCGATTTGCTCGAACAGCTCGATCAGGCCTCTTTGCAGGCTCAACGAAAATTGACGATCCCTTTTCTCAAAGAAACTTTGGGCTGGTAACTGGTTGAATCTACGGGATTCGGCAATTTACAGGCGCCAGAAATCCTGCGTTTAAGCCACGTTGGCTACGCATTTGAACCGATAAATGGAATTACGGCTTAGATGTCATAGTCCAATCGCGAAGTCACATAGATCACGATTGAATTTGCAAATCGATGTGATAGAAGGCATAGTCTCGACTTCTTTACATACCAGCCACGGTCGTGCCCATGCTAAATCGCTTCGCACCCCTCGTGCCCCTCGCACTCGTTACCCTGTTGTTTGGTTGCGCCTCCCACCCTCAACAGGTGGTTGAGCAGCAAAAAACTCAACAACAGTCCCAGGCAAAATTCGTTGCTGCACAATCTGCTTCTGTTTATGAAGAAACGCTTTATAAAGAAGAGCAAGCAACCGAAAAGGAACTGGCCGATTTTTCCGGCAACAAGCCTTACCAGCTTCCAGTTCTGGCCGACAGCATCCTCGAACGCGGCATGTCCCTGATCGGTACCCGTTACCGTTTCGGCGGTACCTCTGAGGCCGGTTTCGACTGCAGCGGTTTTATCGGCTACCTGTTTCGTGAAGAAGCTGGCATGAACCTGCCACGCTCCACTCGCGAAATGATCAACGTGAAAGCACCGTTGGTCGCGCGCAATAACCTCAAGCCCGGTGATCTGCTTTTCTTCAGTACAGCAGGCCGTGGTCGCGTAAGCCACGCCGGTATCTACCTGGGCGATAACCAGTTTATCCACTCCAGCAGTCGTCGCAGTGGCGGTGTTCGAGTCGACAGCCTGGGCGACAGCTACTGGAGCAAAACCTTCATCGAAGCCAAGCGCGCACTCGCCATGGCCCCGACTACGGTTACCGCCAGTAAGTAAACTTAAAGTGATACTTGAAGTTTGACGTGTAAGCGCTAGAATCCCTGGACATTGTTGTAATCCGTTCGCGCGAGCTTTGCTTGCGCGTTCTGGTTTTCAGCGTTCGGCAGCGATAGCCGCATCCAGACCAGGATTGTTCTGCACATGTCGACCACAGCCCGCCTGCTCCTTATTCTCTGCGCCGCGCTTATCAGCGCCTGCGCCAGCCGGCCGCCGCCTGCTCCCGTTGCGGTCAAGCCCAAGCCGGTATTCAACTATTCCACCCAGAATTTCTCGCCTGCGGCCGAAGACGTGCTCTTTCGTGCGCTGGGTCTGGTCGGCACGCCTTACCGTTGGGGCGGCAACACGCCGGACTCGGGTTTTGATTGCAGCGGCCTGATCGGCTTTGTCTTCCGCGACGCCGCCGGCATCTCCCTGCCGCGCACCACTCGCGAACTGATCGTGATGCGCGCCCAGGACGTCAGCGAGCAGAACCTGCAGACCGGCGATTTGCTGTTCTTCGCCACCGGTGGCGGTTCCCAGGTCAGCCACGCCGGGATCTATGTGGGCGAAGGCCGCTTTGTCCATGCGCCGCAAACCGGCGGTACGGTGAAGCTGGATACCTTGTCCAAGGCGTATTGGCAGAATGCTTATCTGAGCGCCAAGCGTGTGTTGCCAGCAAATCTGGCACGTAATCCCTGAGTCAAACACCAAGCTCAATGTGGGAGGGAGCAAGCCACCTCCCACATTGGGTTTGTGTTGCTTCTAGGAGCGTTTATTTAGCCGCCGACACCCGCCACACCTTATTCCCCACATCATCCGCCACCAGCAGATCACCCTGCTGATCAATCACCACGCCCACGGGCCGGCCCATGGCTTTCTCATCGTTATCGAGGAACCCGGTCAGCACATCCACTGGCTGGCCCTTAGGCTGGCCTGCCTCGAACGGTACGAAGATCACCTTGTAGCCACTGTGTGGCTTGCGATTCCACGAGCCATGCTGGCCGATGAATGCGCCGTTGCTGAACGGCGCCGGGAGTTTGCTGCCCTCGGCGAACGTCAGGCCCAAAGACGCCGTGTGGGGCCCTACCGCATAGTCCGGCGCAATTGCCTTGGCGAACAGGTCCAGGTTCTGCGGTGTGACGCGCACATCCACATGCTGGCCGTAATAGCTGAAGGGCCAGCCATAGAACCCGCCATCCTTGACCGAGGTGATGTAGTCCGGCACCAGGTCGCTGCCGATCTCATCGCGCTCGTTTACCGCTGTCCATAGCTTGCCGCTCTGGGGTTCCCAGGCCATGCCGTTAGGGTTGCGCAGGCCGGAAGCGAAAATGCGGTGCTGGCCGCTGGCGCGATCCACTTCCCAGATAGCTGCGCGGCCCTGTTCCGCTTCAAGACCGTTCTCACCGACGTTGCTGTTGGAGCCAACGCTCACGTACAACTTGCTGCCGTCCTTGCTGGCGATCACGTTCTTGGTCCAGTGGTGATTCAGGGGGCCGCCCGGCAGGTCGACCACCTTGGTGCCAGGTGCCTTGATCGCGGTTTCGCCCGCTTGATAGGGGAAGCGCAGCAGCTTGTCCGAATCGGCCACGTACAGGTCATTGCCGACCAGTGTCATGCCGAAGGGCGAATTGAGGTTTTCCAGGAACACCGTACGGGTCTCGGCGACGCCATCGTGATCGGCATCGCGCAACAGGGTGATGCGGTTCGGGCTTGGCACCCCGGCGCCGGCGCGGCCCATGACCTTCTCCATGACCCAGCCGCGAATGCCCGTGGAATCATCCGGTTTCGGCGGCGCATTGGTTTCTGCCACCAGCACATCGCCGTTGGGCAGCACATACAGCCAGCGCGGGTGGTCCAGGCCTTCGGCGAACGCCGCCACTTGGGTGCCGGCCGCTGCGGTCGGCTTCACGCCCTCTGGCCAGCCGATTGCCGGGGCAATGTTCACGGTGGGAATCAGAGTGTTGTTTGGCTCCGGTAGCTTGGGCGATGGCCCGGTGCCGTCGGACACCTGCAGGGTGGAGCTTTCACCGCAGGCCGCGAGGGTGCCGGCGAGCATGATGAGTAGGGCGAGTCTGGTTTTATGCATGGTGTTCTCCTTGATACCTGTAAGGGTAGAGGAGGGCGCTGGTGCGATGGTTCAAGTGCAAGGCCAGCTTTAATTGACGCTCCACCCCCAACCCACTAACCTTCGCGGCTTGTTCCAGGTGCTCTGTGACCCATGGGTCGACCGAGTGAAACAGGGAAGCCGGTGAGCGAGCGCACTTGTACACAGTGCTGCCGCGATTCCGGCGCTGCCCCCGCAACGGTAAATGAGTCAAGACGGTGCCTTTTGCCACTGTATCGCCCGCGATATGGGAAGGCGCGCCGTCGGCGTGTTCGCTCTGTAGATGAGCAAGCGCGCCACTCATGAGCCCGGAGACCGGCCTGGATCATCCAACAGCATCACGGTGGGCGATGCTTGGCTGTCTGTTTTTTCCTGCCTGCCGTTTTTGTCCAGCCCCAACGGAGAGCTGCCATGACCGATACCCCCGACCGCGACGAACGCCACCTGGCGCGCATGCTGCGCAAAAAAGCCGTGATCGACGAGCGCATCGCCAATTCCCCCAATGAGTGCGGCTTGCTGCTGGTGCTGACCGGCAACGGCAAAGGCAAGAGCAGCTCCGCATTCGGCATGCTCGCGCGCGCCATGGGCCACGGCATGCAGTGTGGTGTGGTGCAGTTCATCAAGGGGCGCAACAGCACCGGTGAGGAGTTGTTCTTCCGTCGCTTCCCCGAACAGGTGCGTTTCCACGTGATGGGCGAAGGCTTCACCTGGGAGACCCAGGACCGCCAACGCGATATCGCCGCCGCCGAAGCCGCCTGGGCCGTCTCCCGTGAACTGCTGCAAGACCCCACCATCGGCCTGGTGGTGCTGGATGAGCTGAACATCGCCCTCAAGCATGGCTACCTGGACCTCGATCAGGTTCTCAGCGACCTGCAGGCCCGTCCGCCGATGCAACACGTGGTGGTCACCGGCCGTGGCGCCAAGCCTGAATTGATCGAAATGGGCGACACCGTCACCGAAATGGGCATGCTCAAGCACGCGTTCCAGGCCGGTATCAAGGCACAGAAGGGCGTCGAACTTTGAATCAGCCCCGTCATTGCCCGGCCGTCCTGATCGCCGCACCGGCGTCCGGCCAGGGCAAAACCACCGTCACCGCCGCGCTGGCCCGTTTGCACCGCAACCTGGGGCGCAAGGTGCGCGTGTTCAAATGCGGCCCGGACTTCTTGGACCCGATGATCCACGAGCGCGCCAGCGGTGCGCCGGTGTATCAGTTGGACATGTGGATGGTGGGCGAGCAGGAAAGTCGTCGCCTGCTGTGGGAAGCGGCGGGCGAGGCCGACCTGATCCTGATCGAAGGCGTGATGGGTCTGTTCGATGGCACACCGTCCAGCGCCGACCTGGCGCGGCACTTCGGCGTGCCGGTGCTCGCAGTAATCGACGGCACCGCCATGGCCCAGACCTTTGGCGCCCTGGCCCTAGGCCTGGCGCGCTATCAGCCGGATCTGCCATTCGCCGGGGTGCTGGCCAACCGCGTCGGTACCCTGCGCCATGCGCAACTGCTGGAAGGCAGCCTGACCGAAGGCCTGCGCTGGTATGGCGCACTGTCCCGCGAAACCGGGATCGAACTGCCCAGCCGCCATTTGGGCCTGGTGCAAGCCAGCGAACTGAACGATCTCGACGTGCGCCTGGACGCCGCCGCCCAGGCATTGGGCAGCAGCTGTGAAGTCGCATTGCCGCCACCGGTGACCTTCGCCGCGCCGGAAGTGATCGCGGCCGAGCCGTTGCTGGCCGGTGTACGCATTGCGGTGGCCCGTGACGAAGCCTTCGCCTTTACCTATGGCGCCAGCCTTGACCTGCTGCGAGCGATGGGGGCCGAACTGACGTTTTTCTCGCCGATCCATGATCGCCAGCTGCCCGAGGCTGACAGCCTCTATTTGCCCGGCGGTTACCCGGAACTTCATCACCAGGCGCTGTCGGAAAACACCCCGATGCTTGAAGCTATTCGTAACCACCATGCCGCCGGCAAGCCCTTGCTCGCTGAGTGCGGCGGCATGCTCTACCTGCTGGATTCGCTCACCGATGTCGACGGCATCCGCGCCGAACTGGTCGGCCTGCTGCAAGGCGATGCGGTGATGCAAAAGAAACTGGCCGCCCTGGCCCTGCAAAGCGTCGAACTGCCGGAAGGCGTGCTGCGCGGGCACACGTATCATCATTCCCTGACCAGCACCGAGTGCCAGCCGATTGCCCGTGGCCTCAGCCCGAACGGCGGGCGCGGTGCCGAAGCGGTCTTCCGACAGGGGCGGATGACCGCCTCTTACGTGCACTTCTATTTCCCGTCGAATCCGACGGCGGTAGCCGCCTTGTTTGCGCCGGACCGAGCTGAAACCCTATCCACTGTAGGAGGGGGCTTGCCCCCAATAGGGCTATGACCGACAACGCTTTCCCCCAGGCCGACCGCGACGCCGTCTACCGCGCCATCGCCGAACGCCGCGACATGCGCCACTTCAGCGGCGGCATGGTCGCCCCCGAATTGCTGCATCGCCTGCTCCAGGCCGCGCACCAGGCCCCCAGCGTCGGCCTGATGCAGCCTTGGCGGTTTATCCGCATCAGCGACCGCGCGTTGCGAAGCCAGATTCAACAGTTGGTGGAAGAAGAGCGCGTGCGCACCGCCGAGGCGTTGGGCGAGCGCTCCGACGCGTTCATGAAGCTCAAGGTCGAAGGTATCCACGACTGCGCCGAAGTGCTGGTGGCGGCGTTGATGGATGATCGCGAGCGCCACATCTTCGGGCGGCGCACCCTGCCGGAGATGGACCTGGCGTCGCTGTCCTGTGCGATCCAGAACCTGTGGCTGGCCGCGCGGGTCGAGGGGCTGGGCATGGGCTGGGTCTCGCTGTTCGAACCCCAGGCCCTGGCCGACCTGCTGGGCCTGCCGCCCGGTGCGAAACCCCTGGCGGTCTTGTGCCTGGGGCCGGTGACGGAATTTTACCCGGCACCGATGTTGCAGCTCGAAGGCTGGACCGAGCCTCGGCCGTTGAGTGACATGTTGTATGAGAATGTGTGGGGAGTGAGTCAATGAGTGTGGCCTTGCTGTGTGTCGCTGCGGTGGCGCTGGATGCGCTGCTGGGCGAGCCCAGGCGCTGGCATCCGCTGGTGGCGTTCGGCAATTTTGCCGGGCGCATCGAGCAGCGTTTCAACAGCGGTGGCCGTGGCTGGCGCAGCCATGGCGTGACCGCGTGGTTTATCGCCGTGGTGCCGTTGACCCTGCTGGCCACCGCGTTGTCGTGGGCGCCGTATATCGGCTGGGTTCTGGAGATCCTCGCGTTGTACTGCGCCCTCGGCATGCGCAGCCTCGGCGAGCATGTGATCCCGGTGGCCCAGGCCCTGCGCAGCGATGACCTCGACGCGGCCCGCACACGGGTGAGCTACCTGGTCAGCCGCCAGACCAGCGAACTGGACCGCACCGAAGTCGCCCGCGCCGCCACCGAATCGGTGCTGGAAAACGGCAGCGATGCGGTGTTTGCCGCGCTGTTCTGGTTTGTCGTCGCCGGTGTGCCAGGCGTAGTGCTCTACCGCCTGAGCAACACCCTCGACGCCATGTGGGGCTATCGCAATGAACGCTTCGAGCGCTTCGGGTGGGCCGCGGCCAAGATCGATGATTTACTCAACTATATTCCTGCACGCCTGGTGGCTTTGACCTACGCCGTGCTGGGCAAAACCCGCCTGGCCCTCAAATGCTGGCGCACCCAGGGGCCGACCTGGGACAGCCCCAATGCCGGGCCGGTGATGGCATCCGGCGCTGGCGCGTTGGGCGTTGAGCTGGGCGGCGCCGCGATTTACCACGGCGAGGTGCACCATCGTCCGCAACTGGGCGAAGGTCCGGCGGCGGATGCCGACTCCATCGACCGTGGCTGGCAACTGGTGCAGCGCGGCGTATGGTTGTGGTTGCTGATTCTATGCGTGGGGGGGCAATTTTATGCTTGAGCACGGTGGCCGGCTGCGCAAGGCGGCGATTCAGTACGGGATTGCCGAGGCCGATTGGCTCGACCTTTCCAGCGGCCTCGCGCCCTGGCCGTGGCCGATCCCCGAGATTCCGCTGCGGGCCTGGGCGCGCTTGCCGGAATCGGACGACGGCCTGGAACAGGCGGCCAGCGAGTATTACGGCGCCGCGCATGTTCTGCCGGTGCCCGGCTCCCAGGCGGCGATTCAATTGCTGCCACGCCTGCGCCGTGCCGGCAAGGTCGGCGTGCTGTCGCCGTGCTACGCCGAGCACGCCGAGGCCTGGCGTCGCGCTGGTTACGTGGTGCGTGAAGTGCAGGAGCAGGAAGTCGACTTCTTCCTCGACGGCCTCGACGTGCTGGTGGTGGTCAATCCCAATAACCCCACCGGACTTAGCCTGACCCCGCAGCGCCTGCTGGACTGGCACACAAGGCTGGCCCAGCGCGGCGGCTGGCTGGTGGTGGACGAAGCGTTCATGGATGTCACCCCGCAGTTGAGCCTGGCGAACCAGGCCCATCAGGTCGGCCTGATTGTGCTGCGTTCGTTCGGCAAGTTTTTCGGCCTGGCCGGGGTGCGCCTGGGCTTTGTGCTGGCCGAACGCAGGCTGCTCAAACTGCTGGCCGAACAGGTCGGGCCGTGGGCCGTCAGCGGGCCGACGCGGGTGCTGGGCCAAGTGTGCCTGCGCGATACCGCCGGCCATGCACGGCAGCGGGCACGCTGCACCGAGGCCGCCCAGCGTTTGTTTGAAATGCTCGAACGCCGTGGCTTTCAACCCCAGGGCGGCTGCGCGTTGTTCCAATGGTTGATCACCCCGCACGCCGAGCGCATGCACGAATTCATGGCGCAACGCGGCATCTTGCTGCGCCTGTTTGTGCACAACAGCAGCGTGCGGTTTGGCCTGCCCGACACCGAGGCCGATTGGCTGCGCCTTGACGAAGCGCTGGCAGCCTACAAGGACGCCTCATGAGTACGCTGATGGTGCAAGGCACCACCTCCGATGCCGGCAAAAGTACCCTGGTGACCGCGTTGTGCCGTTGGCTGGTACGCCAGGGCATTGCCGTGGTGCCGTTCAAACCACAGAACATGGCGCTCAACAGTGCGGTGACGGCCGAGGGCGGCGAGATCGGCCGGGCCCAGGCGGTGCAGGCCCAGGCGGCCAACCTGGCGCCCCATACCGATATGAACCCGGTGCTGCTCAAGCCCAACAGCGACACCGGCTCCCAGGTGATCATCCATGGCCGCGCCGTGACCAGCATGAACGCGGTGGCCTATCACGACTACAAAGCCACCGCGATGCAGGCAGTGCTGGCTTCCCACGCGCGGTTGAGCGAAGCCTACCCGGTGGTGATGGTGGAAGGCGCAGGCTCCCCGGCCGAGATCAACCTGCGCGCCAACGACATCGCCAACATGGGTTTCGCCGAAGCGGTGGATTGCCCGGTGCTGCTGATTGCCGACATCAATCGCGGCGGGGTGTTCGCCCATCTGGTCGGCACCCTGGAATTGCTCTCGCCCAGCGAACAGGCGCGGGTCAAAGGTTTCATCATCAACCGTTTTCGCGGCGACATTGCACTGCTGCAACCCGGCCTGGATTGGTTGCAAGCACGCACCGGCAAACCGGTGGTCGGCGTATTGCCCTACGTGATGGACCTGCACCTGGAAGCCGAGGACGGCATCGACCGGCGCCAAACCGACAAGGCGGCGCAGGTGCTCAAGGTGGTCGTGCCGGTGTTGCCGCGCATCAGCAACCATACGGATTTTGATCCGCTGCGCCTGCATCCCCAAGTGGACTTGCAGTTCATCGGGCCGGGCCAGCCGATTCCGGCCGCCGACCTGATCATCCTGCCCGGCTCGAAAAGCGTGCGCAGCGACCTCGCCTACCTGCGTGCCAATGGCTGGGACACCGCCGTGGCGCGGCACTTGCGCTACGGCGGCAAGGTGCTGGGGATTTGCGGCGGCTTGCAGATGCTCGGTGAGCAGGTGCACGACCCGTTGGGGCTGGAAGGGCCAGCGGGTTCCAGCGACGGCCTGGGGCTGCTGGCGTTCAGCACCACCCTGGAAGAAGAGAAGCAACTGCGTAATGTTCGCGGGCGTTTGTTGCTGGAGAATGCCGAGGTCAGCGGGTATGAGATCCATGCGGGCGTGACGTGCGGCGCTGCCCTGTCGAACGCCGCCGTGCTGCTGGAGGACGGTCGCAGTGACGGCGCGCAAAGCGCTGACGGGCAGATTCTCGGCACGTATCTGCACGGCTTGTTCGAGACCCCGGCGGCCTGCAGTGCGTTGCTGCGTTGGGCCGGGTTGCAGGCTGTGCAGGAGGTGGACTACCACGCCCTGCGCGAGCGCGATATCGAGCGCCTGGCGGATCTGGTGGAGAACCATTTGGACACCGATTTGTTGCGCAAACTGTGTGGGGTTTAAGGGTGTACATACCCATTCCTGCGTTCGGCCAGCGTGGTTTACGGGGCGATTTCAGATCAAAAACGACTCGCTTCGCATCGTGGATGGGTGGGTGGGTAGGGGGTGTCTCATGCTTCAACTGATTTTAGGCGGCGCTCGTTCCGGTAAAAGCCGTCTGGCCGAAAAGCTCGCCAGCGACAGCGCTTTGCCCGTCATCTATATCGCCACCAGCCAGCCGCTTGACGGCGAGATGAATGCCCGCGTTGCCTTGCATCGTGAGCGTCGTCCTGATCACTGGGGTTTGATCGAAGAACCTGTCGAGCTGGCACGGGTGCTACGCGAAAACGCCGCGCCCGGTCGTTGCCTGCTGGTGGATTGCCTGACCCTGTGGCTGACCAATCTGCTGATGCTCGAAGACGCGCAGCGCCTGGCGTTTGAGCGCGATCAATTGCTGGAAACCCTGGCCGTGCTGCCGGGTGAAATTATTTTTGTCAGCAACGAGACCGGTCTGGGTGTCGTGCCGCTGGGCGAATTGACTCGCCGCTATGTGGATGAAGCCGGTTGGCTGCATCAAGCCTTGGCCGAGCGGTGTCAGCGTGTTGTCCTGACGGTTGCCGGCCTGCCCCTGACGTTGAAAGGTACTGCGTTATGACTGACACCTGGTGGCTCAACCCTTGTAAGGCCATTGACGCCTCGGCGTACGAACAAGCCCTGGCGCGCCAGCAGCAATTGACCAAACCGGCCGGTTCCCTGGGCCAGCTGGAAGCGCTGGCGGTGCAATTGGCCGGCTTGCAGGGCCAGGTCAAACCGTCGGTGGATCAGCTGTGGATTGCCATCTTTGCCGGTGACCATGGTGTGGTTGCCGAGGGTGTATCGGCGTTTCCCCAGGAAGTGACCGGGCAGATGCTGCATAACTTTGTCACCGGTGGCGCGGCCATCAGCGTATTGGCGCGGCAACTGGATGCGCAGTTGGAAGTGGTCGACCTCGGCACGGTGAGCCCTTCGCTGAGCCTGCCTGGCGTCCGTCACCTGAATCTCGGCGCGGGCACCGCCAATTTCGTCAAGGGCTCGGCAATGACCGGCGCCCAGGGCCGATTGGCATTGCAGGCGGGGCGCGACAGTGTGCTGCGCGCCCGTGAAAGCGGTGCGCAGTTGTTTGTCGGCGGCGAGATGGGCATCGGCAACACCACCGCCGCCAGTGCGCTGGCCTGCGCTTTGCTCGATTGCCAGGTGACCGACCTGACAGGCCCGGGCACCGGGTTGAATGCCCAAGGCGTCAGTCACAAGGTGGCGGTGATCGAGCGCGCGCTGGCCTTGCATGCCGCGCAGCGCGGGGATGCGTTGCAAACCCTGTGCAATCTCGGTGGATTTGAAATCGCTGCCTTGGTGGGCGCTTATCTGGCCTGCGCCCAGGAAGGTATTGTGGTGCTGGTGGATGGGTTTATCTGCACCGTCGCTGCGCTCGTCGCCACGCGCTTGAACCCGGCGTGCCGCGACTGGCTGCTGTTCGGTCATCGCGGCGCCGAGCCTGGCCATCGCCATGTCTTGCATAGCCTCGACGCACAGCCGTTGCTGGAACTGGGCCTGCGCCTGGGCGAGGGCAGTGGCGCGGCGTTGGCGGTGCCGTTGCTGCGCCTTGCCTGTGCGCTGCACGGGCAGATGGCGACGTTTGCCGAAGCGGCCGTGGCAGACCGTCCGGCATGACCTTGCACCTGGACCTGCTGCGCCATGGCGAAACCGAACTGGGGGGTGGCCTGCGCGGCAGCCTGGACGATGCATTGACCGCCAAGGGCTGGGAACAGATGCGCGCCGCCGTGGTGGCGCAGGGGCCTTGGGATCGGCTGATCAGCTCGCCGCTGCAGCGCTGCGCGCGGTTCGCGGATGAACTGGGCGCGCGGCTGAATGTGCCGGTGAGCCTGGAAAAAGACCTGCAGGAGCTGCACTTCGGTGCATGGGAAGGGCAGAGTGCGGCGGCGCTGATGGAGACCGACGCCGAAGGTTTGGGCCGGTTCTGGGCCGATCCGTATAGCTTCACGCCGCCCGAGGGCGAACCGGTCAGCGAGTTTTCCCAGCGGGTTTTGGGCGCCGTCCTACGCCTGCATAAGGCGTATGCCGGTGAGCGTGTGCTGTTGATCAGCCACGGAGGGGTGATGCGTTTGCTGTTGGCCCAGGCTCGGGGGCTGCCCCGTGAGCAGTTGCTGAATGTCGAAGTCGGTCATGGCGGGTTGTTCAACCTGCAAGTCGCCGCCGATGGCGTGTTGAAGGAAGGAATCTGAGCATGCTGCCGTTCTGGATCGCCGTGCAGTTCCTGAGCAGTTTGCCGATTCGCCTGCCGGGTATGCCGCAACCGCAGGAGCTGGGGCGCTCGTTGCTGTTTTATCCCGTGGTCGGGTTGCTGTTCGGCGTGCTGCTGTGGGGCCTGAACACACTATTGACCGGATCACCGCTGTTGTTGCACGCCGCGCTGCTGCTGACGGCCTGGGTGTTGCTCAGCGGCGGCCTGCACCTCGATGGCCTGGCGGACACTGCCGATGCCTGGCTGGGTGGCTTCGGCGACCGCGAGCGCACCCTCAGCATCATGAAAGATCCGCGCAGCGGGCCGATTGCCGTGGTCACCCTGGGCCTGGTGTTGCTGCTCAAGTTCACCGCGCTGGTGGCCTTGATCGAACAACGCAACGGTGTGGCGTTGATTCTCGCGCCGTTGATCGGGCGGGCGTCGATGCTGGGGTTGTTCCTGACCACGCGTTATGTGCGAGCGGGTGGGTTGGGCCAAGCGCTGTCGGATCATTTACCGCGCATCGTCGGTCAACAGGTGCTGATCCTCAGTGGCCTGGCCTGCATCCTGATCGGCGGTTTCAGCGGGGGGCTCGCCGTGCTGCTCGCGGCTGTGTGTTTCATGGGACTGCGTCAACTGATGGTCAATCGTCTCGGCGGCACCACCGGCGACACCGCTGGCGCGCTGCTGGAGCTGTTGGAAGTCGCTGTTCTGGTCGGTTTGGCGTTGTAACACTTTCTTGCATTTCCTTAATCGCGGGTATATACACGTTCCATGCTTGCCTCCCAATGTTTATGCACCAACCTGCGACGTGCCGCCCGGGGCGTCAGCAGGCATTACGACGGCGCCCTTGACGGCTTCGGGATCAACGTCGCCCAGTATTCCTTGTTGTGCAACCTGCAGCGCCTCGATCAACCGAGCATTTCCAGCCTGGCCGACGCCATGGGCCTGGATCGCAGCACTTTGGGGCGCAACCTGCGGGTGTTGGAAGGTGAGGGCCTGGTGCAGATGGTGGAGGGCGATGACCTGCGCAACCGCCTGGTGCTGTTGACCGCAGCCGGTGAAGAGCGCCTGGCCGCAGCGTTACCCGCCTGGGAGGCGGCGCAACAGAAATTGATCGATCAACTCGGCGCGGAAAAACGCGAAACCCTGTTGGCCTTGCTGGATGAACTCGCCTGAACGCGGGTTTGTTCGAACACAAGCGGGTATATACCCGTGAGCGGAGAATAAGAAATGACGTCGATGTGGCGCACCAGCGGTTGGATCCTTTTAGGGAGTGCGCTGATCCTGGCGTTGTCCTTGGGCGTGCGGCACGGTTTCGGCCTGTTCCTGGCGCCGATGAGCAGCGAATTCGGCTGGGGCCGTGAGACCTTTGCCTTTGCCATCGCCTTGCAGAACCTGATCTGGGGCCTGGCGCAGCCGTTTACCGGTGCCCTGGCCGACCGTTTCGGCGCCACCAGGGCGGTGTTTGTCGGCGGGGTGTTATACGCCGCAGGCCTGGTGTTGATGGGCATGTCGGATTCGGCGTGGTCGTTGTCCTTGAGTGCCGGCCTGCTGATCGGGATTGGCCTGTCGGGTACATCGTTCTCGGTGATTCTGGGCGTGGTCGGCCGCGCCGTGGCGCCGGAAAAGCGCAGCATGGCCATGGGCATTGCCAGCGCCGCCGGTTCGTTTGGCCAGTTCGCCATGGTGCCGGGCACCTTGGGCTTGATCAGTTGGCTGGGCTGGTCGGCCGCCCTGCTGGCGCTGGGCCTGATGGTGGCGCTGATCCTGCCTCTGGTAAGCATGCTCAAGGACCGCCCACTGCCGGTGATGGCTGGCCAGCAAACCTTGCGTGAAGCCTTGAAGGAAGCCTGTTCCCACTCCGGGTTCTGGCTGCTGGCCTTCGGCTTTTTCGTCTGTGGCTTCCAGGTGGTGTTTATTGGTGTGCACCTGCCAGCTTACCTGGTGGACCAGCACTTGCCTGCCACGGTCGGCACCACGGTGTTGGCGTTGATCGGGCTGTTCAATATCTTCGGCACCTACACCGCCGGCTGGCTCGGCGGGCGCATGTCCAAGCCGCGCTTGTTGACCGGGTTGTACCTGCTGCGCGCGGTGGTGATCATACTGTTCCTGTGGGCGCCGGTGACCGAGGTCACGGCCTACCTGTTCGGCATGGCAATGGGCTTCCTGTGGTTGTCCACGGTACCGCTGACCAACGGCACGGTCGCCACGTTGTTTGGGGTACGAAACCTGTCCATGCTGGGTGGGATCGTGTTCCTTTTCCACCAGCTCGGCTCGTTCCTTGGCGGTTGGTTGGGCGGGGTAGTCTATGATCGAACCGGTAACTACGATTTGATCTGGCAAGTGGCGATCCTGTTGAGTGTGCTCGCCGCAGCCTTGAATTGGCCGGTGCGTGAGCGGCCGGTGGCGCGATTGCAGGCGCAGATGGAGGCGGCATGAGTGCGACCTGGTATTGGTTCGGCGGGGCAGCAGCGATAGCGCTGTTGCTGGCCCTGGCCTGGTGGGGCTGGCAGCGCGGTGGCCTGGCGTTGATGCAACTGGGTATGTCGATCTGTTAAGTTCGATCCCTGAACTTTTTAAAGGACGTTTCGACATGCAGATGCGCTGGCTTGCTGTACCCGTGCTGATGGCTGCTTTTGGCGGTGTGGCGTTGGCTGCCGATTGCCCGCCGTTGCTTGAGGGCCAATTGCCCAAGCTGCGCGCCAAGGAATCCATCGACCTGTGCCAACGTTTTGCCGGTAAGCCCTTGGTTATCGTCAACACGGCGAGCTTTTGCGGGTTCGCACCGCAATTCAAAGGTCTCGAAGCGCTGTATCAGCGCTACAAGGATGAAGGGTTGGAGGTGATCGGCGTGCCATCCGATGACTTCAAGCAGGAAGCCAAGACCGGCGAAGAAACCGCCAAGGTCTGCTACGTGAATTACGGCGTGACCTTCACCATGACCGAGCCGCAGAAGGTCAAGGGGCCGGACGCGGTGCACCTGTTCAAGGTATTGGCGCAGCAGAGCAACGCGCCGAAGTGGAATTTCTACAAGTACGTGGTCGACCGACAGGGCAAGGTGATTGCCGATTTCTCCAGCCTCACCAAACCGGACAGCCCTGATCTGATCAAGGCTGTGGAGCAGGCGATAGCGTCTAAACCCTGATCATCGGGCACTAAAAAGGCCCGCCTCCCTTGCAGGAGTGCGGGGCTTTTTTACACCCGTCTGTATCAGAAGGTGTAGGTCATGCCCAGGCCGAAACCGTTGGCACTGTTTTCGTATTTGGCGCGGTAACTGGCTGTCGACGGGGCGTCAGCAGTCTGGTTGATCTTGACGTCTTCTTCTTTCAGGTACGAATACGCCAGGTCGACGGTCATGTTATCCATGACTTTGTAGCCCAGGCCCACGCTGAAGATCGTACGGTCGCCAGTCGGGATGCGCGGCGAACGATCGGTGTTGTTGGTCGGGGATTGGTCGAAGGTCAGGCCGGTACGCAGCACGACTTGCTTGGTCAACTGATACGAGGTACCCACGGCGTAGGCCCAGGTGTCGTGCCAATTTTGTTCTTCGGTGATGGAACCTAGTTGGCTTGGCGCCAGTAAGCCGCCTGCGGCCGTTACGCCTTCGTTGTTGACAGTGATCTCTTTCAGGCGACTCCAACGCGTCCAGGTTGCACCGCCATAGAGTTTCCAGGCGTCGGTCAGGTCTTGGGTGACGGACAGGTCGTAGGACTCTGGGGTGTCGATTTTCAGCGAGGCGTCGTAACGGTTGTTACGCAGGAACGGCTGAGTGGCCGCTGGGCCGCTGACGGTGGTGTGGCCTTCGAGCTTGTACTTGACCTTCGAGTGGTAGGTCAGGCCTACGCGTGTGGTGTCGGTGGCCTGGACCAATACGCCGACGTTGAAACCCAGGGCTGTATCGTCACCCTTGATTTTTACGTTGGTATCGGAGGCAAGCGGGCTAAGGGTCTTGTCCGACTCGAGCACACCGGAAATCCGGTTGATGGTCGGGCCAAAGCCGATGGAAACCTTGTCGTTAAAGGCATAGCTGACAGTCGGCTGGAAGGTCATGACCTTCACTTCGCTCTTGCTGCCGAAGCCGCGACCCTGGAAGCCGTTTTCATAGTCGGTCACCAGGCCGAACGGTGCGTATACACCGAAGCCGATAGCCCACTGATCGTTGAGTTTGTTGGTGTAGAAACCGAATGGCACTGCGGTGAACGGAACCATATCGCCTTTGTTGGTACCGCGAGAGTTGCCACCGGTATTGCTGATGTCGGTCGACGCATCAATGGCAGCAACGCCGCCGGTGATTTGCTGGCCATTCAGGCGGGACATACCGGCCGGGTTACCGTAGACAGTGCTTGCATCATCGGCAGAAGAGGAGCGACCTGCGAAACCCGTACCCATCCCGCTGACGCTCTGTTCGTTCAGTGCGAAACCGCTTGCGAACAGTTGGGAGGATGCCATGGCAACGGCGAGGCTAAGTGTGGTCTTGAGCATTACTTTTTTCATTATTAGAACTCCGGGGTGATCACCGCTGCGGAAAGTATCAATAAAATTAACATCGCGCTATAGGCTGTAATGTAGGAGATAGAGTGGTTTTGTAGGACAATCCGACCAGAATTCTGCTTTTTTGGCGAATCTTGCAAATTGCCCGGTCAGCAGGCCACGTGATTCAAGGGGGAAACACAGGTTTGCCAGGCTTGGGTGAAATCCCGCAGCCTTCCTTGAGGATGAAATATTTCTTTCCAGATACGCGCCATGGCTAAAACATCACCGGGTGGTGGCAGGGCGGGGCTGTGCTGTTCGACCAGCAGCCAAGCGATGGCCGTGGCATAACGCAGGTTTACGGTGAGTTCCAGCTGGGGCGCGCTGAGGAAGGCATGTTGGCTGGCGAGCCCGCGTACCAGGCTGGCGCGCTCGGGGTCGAGCGCCAGGTAGTTATCCCACAAGGCGCGATGGCGAGGTTCGGTGATGCTGTACAGGCCATGGCCGCGTCGATCGTGTAAGGCAGAACCCAATTCCGACTGGCTGGCCGCGATGCCCAGCAGCAGTGACTCAGCCGTTGGGCTCTGCTGGCCGAGGTACGTCAGCGTTGGCCGGATCACATAGCGACACAATTCACTGGCTGCGATACCCATACATGCCTCAATCCGTGAAAGGGGTCGACGAGTCCTGAGATGGGGGCTTGGCAGCAGTGGATCGGATCTCAGGCTCGTCGGAAGCGGATCATGCCGCTTGAGTTGAAGTGTAGTGTCATATTCATGATGTAAAAGACTGTTTTTAAAACATCTTCCTCATCCAGTTATAACGTTTATATCGATTTGAACTTAGTACAAAGGCTCAGGGTACGAATTTCGGGCAATAAAAAACCCTGTGTTTTAAACAGGGTTTTTTGTGTTTCAGCGACTCGGGTCGATCAGGCAACCAGTGCCTGACGGGTACGCTCGATCACGGCCTGCAGCGGTTCAGCGCTGGAGTATTGATCGGGGTACAGGCGTTCGCTGTGACGAGCGATGCCGTGTTCGTTGACCAGGGTGAAGCTGAAGCAGCCTTTGCGAGCGGCCATGATCAGGCAGTTCATTGGAGCAAAAGCGTTGGTGAGGGTGCGAATGGCATCCTGAGTGTGGATAGCGGACATATTATTGGTGTTCCTACAAATGACACGGATAAGAACCGTGCAACGTTAAAACGTTCCAGTAACGTTGATCACCATTGATCAAACGAAGAACCTGACTGGAACAAAGCAGCCAGTTTGAAGCGCTAATAAGTTAGGCGCGCTTGGGCTGGCAGGTAGGTACTTAGGAGGGCAGGCAACACAACAAGGGCAAAGGTTCTGGGCCCGGGGTGAAGATCCTGATCAATTTGCAGGTTGGTTCGGTCAGAGTATGGAAACTTCGCGGCACCCTTTGCTTGTTCAAAGGCAGTGTCGTCGCAAGTGATACCTGGAAACCATCGAGGTGGTCGATCCCGTGTTGTTCAGGGGAGTTGTTCGACCAGAATTGACTTTCAGCTTGGTACTAACGCTGCGGATAGTAACGGATTGAAACAGGTAATGGAAGCGCGTTAATCAAAAACTGCAATCAACCGCCCAGCAGGCCGCGATACACCAGCACCGTGACGGCGGCGGCCAGGGAACAACCCAGCCCATAGGCGGCCAGGGTCAGGCGCAAGGATTGGCCGGTCTCGACCATCTTCATCACATCGCCCATGTCATCGACACGTCCTTCACCCAGCTCGATGCACACGCTCGCGGCGGTGAAAGCGGCCGATAGCAGGATGGCGATGGCAAACAACGCACCATCCGGGGATGGCAGCGCGACATTGATCCCTAATGAAATGGCGCAGATGGCCAGTAACAACACGGCGAATAATAGAATTCCTTTCATCAGCCCACTCAGCCTTGCGTTGTCCGTCGGGCAGTGTGGCGAGCCTGAAAAGATTTGAAAAGTCCCTGTTTTGCTTCGGCGGTAACATTTTTGAAGGCTGTCGCTTCAAAAAAAGCCGGGGATATAACCATCGGATCGGTACTTGTGCACATTAGTTGCGGCGTGTGTAACCGGGCTGTCAATTGCTGGACAAGGCCGCCATTTGCCTGCAATGGAAATTTAAGTCAATGAAAAATCTGGCTTTTTTTTATTGGTGAAAAAATCGTCAGTTTGACTGCGGGCCCCGTTCCATGGGCGTTTGCGCGAGTTAAAGGCTGGTTGTCCACTGAGTTATCCACAGCTTCTGTGGATTGTCCCGAGCGCTTGCTCTAGAACGGGCGTGCAGGGTTTTTTCAGCTTTACCTGTACGAAAAAAAGAGTAGAGTGGCGCGCCTTCCGTTCTGTCCCACAGTGCTTTATGAAGTTTCGCTCAGTATCACCTTCTGTTACCGACATCCCCCAGACTGTTACCGCGCCCAAGCGTTTTTCTTTGAAGGTCGCCCTGTGGTTGCTCGACAGCCCACGCCTGGGGCACAGCACCAACGTCAAACACTTCGCCGGGCGCTTGCTCAAGCAGCCGGCCCGTGAGGGCGTAGTGGCTGCGCAAAGCCGCCTGGGCCAATTGATGTGCCGTGAGTGCGGCAACGCCCGCGACCGCCGCATCGGCCACGATCTGCTGCGCCTGGCCGCCCGTGCCGGTGACCGCCGTGCCCAACGAGAACTGGGTCAGGTCGAAGACTGAGCTGTCCTCACGCTCTACGCTTGGTTAACCTTGCTCCTTTTCGGTGATGGCAGAAATGGCTATGGTTTTTGACTGGACCAGTATTGCCCTGGGCCTGGCTGGCGCCGCAGTGCCCTTATTGGCGGTGTGCTGGCAGATTCAACGGCGGTTGACCGCGCGGACCACCGGCTGGGAACTGCTCGAAGAGCGCCTGGCCACTGCGCAACTGGCCCAGGAAGGCCTCACCGCTCAATTGGATGCCAGCCGCGATGAAATCAGCGATCTGAGCCAGGCCAATGCCGCCAAGCAAGCGGACCTCGCTGCCGTGCGCCGGGAGGTCGAGCTGTTGCAGATCGACCGCGATAACGCCCGCGACGCCGCCCACGCCTGGAACCTTGACCGCAGCGCCAAGGAAACCGAATTGCGCCGCCTTGATGCATTGTCGGCCGCCTTGCGCGCCGAACTGCGCGAGCAGCAGGAAAGCCATCAGCAGCGCCTCGCCGACCTGCAAGGCTCGCGGGACGAATTGCGTGCGCAGTTCGCTGAGCTGGCCGGCAAGATCTTTGATGAGCGTGAGCAGCGCTTTGCCGAGACCAGCCAGGAGCGCCTTGGCCAGTTGCTCGATCCCTTGAAGGAACGCATCCAGTCCTTCGAAAAACGCGTCGAAGAGAGCTATCAGAACGAGGCTCGCGAGCGCTTTTCCCTGGCCAAGGAGCTTGAGCGCCTGCAGCAACTGAACCTGCGTCTGTCAGATGAAGCCACCAACCTGACCCGCGCCCTCAAGGGCCAGAAAACCCAGGGCAACTGGGGTGAGCTGATCCTCGAGCGCGTGCTGGAGCACGCCGGCCTGGAGAAGGGCCGCGAGTACCAGACCCAGGTCAGCCTCAAGGGCCCGGACGGCGAGCGTTTCCAGCCGGATGTGCTGATCATGTTGCCTGGCGACAAGCAGGTCGTGGTGGACTCCAAAGTCAGCCTGACCGCTTACCAGCAGTATGTCGCAGCCGATGATGAGGTCATCGGCCAGACGGCCTTGAAACAGCACGTGCTGTCGCTGCGCAATCACGTCAAAGGTTTGGCCGGTAAGGATTACAAACGCCTGGAAGGCCTGCACAGCCTGGATTTCGTGTTGTTGTTCGTGCCGATCGAAGCCGCTTTTTCCGCGGCCTTGCAGGCCGAACCGAATCTGTTCCAAGAGGCTTTCGACCGTCATATCGTGATCGTCAGCCCAACGACGCTGCTCGCCACCCTGCGGGTAATCGACAGCCTGTGGAAACAGGAGCGCCAAAGCCAGAACGCCCGCGAAATTGCCGAACGCGCCGGGTGGCTGTACGACAAGTTCGTGCTGTTTATCCAGGATCTGGACGAAGTGGGCAATCGTCTACAGCAATTGGACAAGGCTTACAGCGCGGCGCGGAACAAGCTGACAGATGGGCGTGGAAACCTGGTCAGTCGCACCGAGCAATTAAAGTTGCTCGGTGCGCGTGCCAGCAAAAGCCTGCCGGCGGATTTGCTGGAGCGGGCTATGACCGACGCCGACGGTGTCGCGCATCTTCCCGAATAAACACATTCCGAGAGGTGGGAGGGGGCTTGCTCCCGATTGCAGTGGATCAGGCACAGATGGTGTGACTGATGCTCCGCTATCGGGGGCAAGCCCCCTTCCACATTTTGACTGGGTACATCCGGCTTATAGAGGTAAGTGTCGACTCAGCAACGCCCGTAACGCGGCTGGTTTCACCGGCTTGGCAAGGTAATCCAACCCCGCCGCATGCACCTCTGCCACCATCTCCGGGCGGCCGTCGGCACTGATGACCACGCCGGGGATCGGCTCCGCCATTTGTGTACGCAGCCAGCCCATCAACTCGGTACCGGTCTCACCGTGATCGAGGTGGTAATCCACCAGCGCCAGTTGCGGGCGTATGCCTTGCTCCAGCAGCGCCGCACATTGCGCCTGATCGGTGGCAGTCCACACCTCACAGCCCCAGCGTGTCAGCAGGCTGCGCATACCGATCAGAATGCTCTCTTCGTTATCCACGCAGAGCACTTGCGCGCCGCTCAAGGGCAGGCCGTTTTCATGTACTGCTTTGACTTGCGGGCTGGCTTGGTTGCGCGCCAGCGGCACGCGTACGCTGAACACGCTGCCCTTGCCGGGCCATGAGCGCACGCTCAGACGATGGTCCAGCACTCGGCACAGGCCGTCGGCAATCGCGAGGCCCAGGCCCAGGCCTTTCTCGGCGCGGGTCTGGTGGCTGTCCAAGCGCTTGAACTCTTCGAAGATCACCTTCTGTTTATCCTGCGGGATACCGGGGCCACGGTCCCAGACTTCCAGGCACAGCTCGCCCTTGCGCCGGCGTACGCCGAGCAGCACCGAGCCATCGGAATACCGGAAAGCGTTGGTCAGGAAATTCTGCAAAATCCGCCGTAGCAGCTTGATGTCGCTGTCGACGCGCAAGCGGCTGCCCCGCAGGCGGAAGCGCAAGCCCTGCTCTTGGGCCAGGGCCTTGAATTCGGCGCCGAGGGTATCGAACAACTCATTGAGTACGAAAGGCTGGCGCTGCGGATTGATCTTGCCGTTTTCCAGGCGGGAGATATCCAGCAGGTCGCTGATCAGGTCTTCGGCAGAGCGCAGCGAGCTGTCCAGATGCTGCACCAGTTGCCGTGCCTCGCTGGACAGGCCGTCGTTCTGGTGGGAGAGGGCGGCGGAGAACAGGCGTGCGGCGTTCAACGGCTGCATCAGGTCATGGCTGACCGCCGCGAGGAAGCGGGTCTTCGACTGGCTGGCGGACTCGGCGACGCCCTTGGCATCGGTGAGCGCCACATTGAGCTGCGACAGTTCGTGGGTGCGCTCGGTCACCCGTTGTTCGAGGCCTTCGTTGGCCTCGGTGAGTGCCTGCTCGGCCTCGCGGAACGCGGTAATGTCGGTGAAGCTCATGACGAAGCCGCCGCCGGGCATCGGGTTGCCGATCAGCTCGATCACCCGTCCATTCGGGAACAGGCGCTCTGACGTATGCGCGCGGCCCTGGCGCATCCAGTGCAGGCGGCGCGCCACGTGCACCTCGGCTTCGCCCGGCCCGCACAGGCCGCGCTCGGCGTTGTAGCGAATGATGTCGGCAATCGGTCGGCCTACGCTGATCAGCCCGTCCGGGTAATTGAACAATTCCAGATAGCGCCGGTTCCAGGCCACCAGCTTGAGGGACTGGTCCACCACACTGATACCCTGGGTGATGTTCTCGATGGCGCCTTGCAGCAATGCGCGATTGAATTGCAACACTTCGGACGCTTCGTCGGCGATGCGTACGACATCCTCCAGTTGCATTTCCCGCCCTTCGATCGCCGCTTTCACCACGGCCCGAGTCGAAGATGCACCGAGTACACCGGCCAGCAAGCGTTCGGTGTGGGCGATCCAGTCGTTGTCGGCATTCTGGTTGGGGTTAAAGCCTTTGCCCTGGCGATAGGCGAAGCGGATAAAACTCTGTTGGGCCCGTTCTTCACCGACAAAACGCGCGGCCAGGCTGAGCAGGTCGCTGATCTGTACCGACAGCATCGAGCGGGCACTCGCGCGCTGACTGATTTCCTGGCCGATAAAACGCCCGGCTTGCCAGTGTTCCGACACGCGCGTGCGCGACAGCATCGACACCCACACGAACAGCGTGAAGTTACCTGCGAGGGAGAACACCGTGCCCAAGGTCAGTGAGGTGACGGACAAACCGAGCGGGTGCGAATGCATCCACGTCAGCCCCGGGAAAAGGGTGAGGGACCAACCCAGGCTTTTCGCGGTAACCGGTAGGACCAAGGTGTAGAACCACAGGAATGTACCTGCTGCCAGCCCCGCAAACACGCCACGGCGGTTGGCCTGTTTCCAGTACAGCGCGCCGAGCATGGCCGGGGCCAGTTGGGTCACGGCGGCAAAGGCGATCTGGCCGATGGTCGCCAGGCTTGCGGTGGAGCCCAGCAGGCGGTAGCTGACATACGCCAGCAGCAGGATGATCACGATGCTGACCCGGCGCACCGACAGCATCCAGTGGCGGAACACTTCGAACGGTCGCTCTGCGCTGGAACGGCGCAGCAGCCAGGGCAGCAGCATGTCGTTGGAGACCATGGTCGACAACGCGATGCTCGCCACGATCACCATGCCGGTGGCCGCCGACGCACCGCCGATAAACGCCAGCACGGCGAGGGCCGGATGGGCTTCGGCCATGGGCAGGCTGATCACATAAGAGTCCGGCAGTACCGAGCCAGGCAGCATCATTTTGCCGCCCAGGGCGATCGGCACTACGAAAAGTGCGGCGAGGATCAGGTAGGCCGGGAATACCCACTTGGCCAGGCGCAAATCCTGTGGGTCGATGTTTTCCACGACCGTCACATGAAACTGTCGAGGCAAGCAGATGATCGCCATCATGGCGACGCCGGTTTGCACCACCATCGACGGCCAGTTGATGGTTTCCTTCCAGTATTCCTCCAGGCGTGGTGCGAGCATCGCCTGGCTGAACAGGTCGCCGAAACCGTCATATAGGCCGTAGGTCACAAACGCGCCGACTGCGAGAAACGCGAACAGCTTGACCAGGGACTCAAATGCAATCGCCAAGACCATGCCACGGTGGTGCTCCGTGGCGTCCAAGTTGCGTGTACCGAACACAATGGTGAACAACGCCAGCACCAGGGACACGATCAACGCGGTGTCCTGGGCGCGGGTGCCGGTGGTGTCCGCGCCAGCGCCAATCAGCAGGTTGACCCCCAGCACGATGCCTTTGAGTTGCAGGGCGATATAAGGCAGCACGCCCACCAGGCAGATCAGCGCGACCACCACCGCCAGGGACTGGGATTTGCCATAGCGTGCAGCGATAAAGTCGGCGATGGAGGTGATGTTTTCCTGCTTGCTGATCAGGATCATCTTCTGCAGCACCCAGGGTGCCAACACCAGTAGCAGCACCGGTCCCAGGTAGATCGGTAAAAACGCCCACAGTTGTTCGGCGGCCTGGCCTACGGCCCCGAAGAAGGTCCAACTGGTGCAGTAGACGGCCAGCGACAGGCTATAGACCCAGGCACGCATGCGCGGCGGCAGCGGCGCGCGGCGACGGTCACCGTAGAAGGCGATGGCAAACATAATGGCCATATAGGCCAGGGCAACGGCGGCGATCAGCCCGCTGGACAACGTCATGGTAACTCCGAGCATGAGAACACCCAGGCATTCCGGGCCCGGTTGGACAGTCTCGCATGATGCCTGGGGTTAGTCAGTGTCGACCAAGGTCGTGTGGGATCTAATGTCGCAGTGGGCGCTTAGCGCGGTGGCAGGGTTTTCTGACGCAGGATGTAGATTGTCACCAGCACGGCGCTGGTCAGCATGAACCCGCGGGCCCATGGCAGCGGTACCAGGTAGCAGGAAAAACCGATACTCAGCCACATCAGGCCGATGGCGTAGACCTTGCCCTTGAGTGGAATGCCGTTGCCGTCCAGGTAATCACGAATCCAAGGGCCCAGGCGCGGGTGTTCCACCAGCCACTGGTAGAAACGCGGGGAGCTTCGAGCGAAGCAGGCGGCAGCGAGAAGAAGGAAGGGTGTGGTCGGCAAGACCGGCAGGAAAATACCGATCACTCCCAACGCTACGCTCAGCCAGCCGATGGCCAGCAGTACGTAACGCAGGAGCAGCGAGCGATTGCCCATGGGTGTCACGGGCAGGCGACTCAGTGGTGACGTGGCTTGAGGATCGCCGGTTTTTCGTCAGGAGCGTTGCACAGCAGGTACAGGGCGGTCAGCGCTTCCGGGATCTGTACGATCATGTCGTCCATCAGGTTGGCGTCGGCGGCGATGTCGGAAAATTCAGCTTCTTCCTCAAACAGCCCCGAGCCGACCATGATCGGCAGCAGCATTTCGCTGACTTCTTCCTCGGCGGATTCGAACCAGGCAGCTTCGCGCAGGAACACGCCTTCCATGAAGCCGATGCACCAGCCGCGCAGGTCGGAGTCGTCCGGCTCTTCGCCGAGGTCCAGGTCGCACGGCAGCTCGAATTCCTCATCGGAAGCCAGTTGGCGACCGATGTGGGCCTTGAGGGCCAGCAGGGTGGATTCGATTTCTTCGCGCTGTGCGGCGTCGGCGTAGTGCGGTTCTTCGGCGAACAGCGCGTCGATCCATTCACGGTCGGGAACGACCTCGGAGCAGATCGACAGGGCGGTCAGGTAGCCGTGGGCGGCCACGTAGTCCAGCGCCTCGTCATGCAGCTCATCGGCGTCGAGGAAGGCTTGCAGGCGGGTTAGTTGCTCAGCGAAGGACATTGAAGGACTACCTTGGGAATAAACGATGCTGAATTCTAGGCTTTCTTGCGCGCCCAAGCCAGTCGGCATGCATATTTGCCAGGTTTTTGAGACAGGCTGCAATTCGTCAGCGGCGCCCTTTGCCGGATGACGCTCGGGTATACTGCCGCGTTTTGTGATGCCCCTGCAGGCCAAGCGCCAGGCCGAGAAAACTTCGCTTACGGATTATTTTCCGTGAAGCCGAAGTTTTTCGGCCAGCCTGTACAGAGGGATTTCGGCACTATTTTGTTGGAGTTATACATGCTCGATCAGGCTCAACGCGTCCTCAAGGACATCTTCGGCTACGACAGTTTTCGTGGCCGCCAGGGTGCGATCATTGAGCGCGTGGCCAAGGGTGGTGATGCGCTGGTCCTGATGCCTACCGGCGGCGGCAAGTCGTTGTGCTTCCAGGTACCGGCGTTGTTGCGCAACGGGCTGGCGGTGGTGGTGTCGCCGCTGATCGCGTTGATGGATGACCAGGTCGCGACCCTGGAAGAGCTCGGCGTCGCTGCCGCTGCGTTGAACTCCACCCTCAGTGCCGAGCAGCAACGCGACCTGGCCGCGCGGATCAAGCGCGGTGAAGTGAAGATGCTCTACCTTGCACCTGAGCGCCTGGTGCAACCGCGCATGCTGGCGTTTTTGCAGAGCCTGGAAATTGCCCTGTTCGCCATCGACGAAGCCCACTGCGTATCGCAATGGGGGCATGATTTTCGTCGCGAATATTTGCAGCTCGGTCAACTGGCGGAGCTGTTCCCGGACGTTCCCCGCATCGCCCTGACCGCCACCGCCGACAAGCGCACTCGTGAAGAAATCGTCGAGCGTCTGCACCTGCAGAACGCCGAGCGCTTCCTGTCGAGCTTCGACCGGCCGAATATTTTCTACCGCATCGTGCCCAAGGAGCAGCCTCGCAAGCAGCTGCTGGCGTTCCTTTCGGAGCGACGCAGCGATGCGGGCATTGTCTATTGCCTGTCGCGCAAGAAGGTCGATGAAGTGGCTGCATTCCTCTGCGAGCAGGGCTACCCGGCGCTGCCGTACCACGCCGGCCTGCCCAACGAAACACGCTCTGCCCACCAGAAACGCTTCCTTAACGAGGAAGGCCTGATCATGGTGGCTACCATCGCGTTCGGCATGGGCATCGACAAATCCAACGTGCGCTTTGTGGCCCATATGGACCTGCCCAAGTCCCTTGAGGCCTATTACCAGGAGACTGGGCGTGCCGGTCGTGATGGCCTGCCGGCCGATGCCTGGATGGTCTACGGCCTTCAGGACGTGGTGATGCTCAAGCAGATGTTGCAGAACTCCGAAGGCGATGAACGCCATAAACGCCTGGAGCAGCACAAGCTCGACGCGATGCTCTCGTTGTGTGAAGAGACCCGCTGCCGCCGCCAGACCTTGCTGGCGTACTTCGACGAGGACATGCCGCAACCGTGCGGCCACTGCGATAACTGCATTGATGGTGTACAGACCTGGGACGCCACCGAGCCGGCCCGCCAGGCACTGTCGACGATCTACCGTACCGGCCAGCGTTATGGCGTAGGCCATCTGGTGGATGTGTTGCTGGGCAAGGACAACGAAAAAGTGCGCAGCTTCGGCCACGAAAAACTCTCGGTCTATGGTGTCGGCAAGGCCCGTGCCGAAGGTGAGTGGCGTTCGCTGTTCCGGCAAATGGTTGCGCGTGGCCTGGTGGACATCGATATCGAAGGGTATGGCGGCCTGCGCCTGAACGACAGTTGCCGCCCGCTGCTCAAGGGCGAGGTGAGCCTGGAGCTGCGCCGCGACCTCAAGCCGCAGACTACCGCCAAGACCAGCACCAGCCAGGCCAGCCAGCTTGTCCGGGGTGAAGAACGTGAGCAGTGGGAAGCCCTGCGTACCCTGCGACGCAAACTGGCCCAGGAACACAGCGTGCCGCCGTACGTTATTTTCCCCGACTCCACTTTGCTGGAAATGCTGCGCGAGCAGCCCACCACCATGGCCGAAATGGCCCGGGTCAGCGGCGTCGGTGCGCGTAAGCTGGAGCGCTACGGCCAGGCGTTCCTCGAAGTGCTCGGTGGTCAGGTCGAAGCACCGAAGGAAATCGCCGATATTCGCCATGAACTGATCAGTTTGGCACGCGCCGGCATGACCCCGGTCCAGATCGCCGGCCAGCTGCAATGCTCGGAGAAAAACGTCTATACCTTGCTGGCCGAATCCATCGGCAAGCAGCAGTTGTCCCTGGAGCAGGCCCTTGACTTGCCGGAAGATATGCTCGGCGAAATCCAGGACGCATTCCTCGACGGAGAAGGCGAATTGCCACCGGTTGCGGAGATTGCACCGCTGTTTGCAGGGCGTGTACCTGAAGGGGTTTTGTACTGCGTGCGGGCCGCTTTGCAGTCTGAATTCGAAATTTAGTGTGCCAATTACGTCAATGTAACGAATCAGTACATAGCAAGTCTTGCCTAGTGACATGGCTCATGCTTAGCTGACTAATAATTAGCCATACTTTATTTTCAGTCTAAACCATGAGTTTTTTATGCCGTTAACCGATCAACACCGTTTTGGCATGCAGCTGGCGCAAATGTCCCGAGGTTGGCGCGCTGAGCTCGACCGCCGTTTGGCCGGGCTGGGCCTGTCCCAGGCGCGATGGCTGGTGCTGCTGCACCTGGCTCGTTTCGAAGAAGCGCCCACCCAGCGTGAGCTGGCGCAAAGCGTCGGCGTAGAAGGGCCGACACTGGCCCGGTTGCTCGACAGCCTAGAAGGCCAGGGCCTGGTGCAACGCCAGGCCGTGGTGGAAGACCGTCGCGCCAAACGTATCCTGCTGTGTGACACCGCCAAGCCGTTGATCGAGCAGATCGAGACGATTGCCACGGCTTTGCGCCAGGAACTGTTTATGGGCATTGACGAAGAAGATATGCGTGTATGCATGCGGGTGCATGGGCACATCCTGGCGAATCTGGAAAAGTCCTGATTCGACCACCGCAGCCTCGCTTGCGCTCGACAGCTGCTACACGAGCGTGAACGGGGGGGTTAGAAGGTTTGCCCGAGGTTCAGGTACACCGCCTTCTGATTATCATCGTTGAACCCATAGCTGAAATTCAGCGGCCCCAGCGGCGTATCAAACCCGAGGAAAATACTCGCTGCGTTGATATAGCCGCTGTCGAATTCATTGTCGTTGTTCCACGCGCGGCCGCGTTCCAGGGAGGCGCCCAGGTACAGCGGGAAATCCAGCGGCAGGTAGGAGCGCGGTGTCAGCCGGCGGTAGTACACCGCGCGCATCAAGCTGATGTTCTGCCCGGAAATCGCATCCTGGCGGAAGCCCGACAACTGCCGCGCACCGCCCAGCAGGAAGCTGGAAATCACCACGTCCGAATCATCCAGGGTGCGCCCGTAGCGACCGCCCAGTACCAGGGTGTCCGGGCCATGGCTCATGGCCTTGTCCAGCTTGAACTCCCATTGTCGATAGCGCTGGTCCGAGCCCAACCCCGGTTCGAATTCGCGAAAGGCCAGGCCAATGTCCTCGCCGCTGTGGGGGAAGTACACGTTATCCAGGGAGTCGAAGGAATACTTCAGTTCATAGAAGCCTTCGCTGAAGCTCACACTTGGCAGGTCGCGGTCGCCGATGCGCACATCCGCCTTGCCCCAGGCCTCGCCGACACCGAAGCGGATCTCGCCGCTGTTGCCGATCTGGCGTCCCACGTTCAGGCCGAAGCCGTAGCGTTCCAGGCGGTATTCGGAGATGGGGTCGTTGTCCAGGATCAGCTCGACGTTCTGTGCCTGGGCGCTGATATACGGTGCGACAAAGTAGCGCGAACCGGTGTCCATCGGCTGGTAGAACTCGCTGTAAAGCTCCTGCCGATCACCGATCTGTACCCGTGTCAGCCACTCGGCACCCAGGCGATTGATGCCGTTCATGCGGTAGCTGGCGCCGAGGTTGAAGGCGCTGTCGCCGCGCATGTCATCCGACAGGTTCAGACCCAGGCGCAGGTAGTCGGTGCCGCTGCGTTTGCCGCGCGCGCTGATCACCAGGGTGTTGTCCTGGCCCTTTTTTACCACGCGGTATTGCACCTGCTCGAAGTAATCCAGGCCATACAAGGTGCCCATGTCGGTCTGCAGGCGGCCAAGTTCCAGCGGTTGGCCCAACGGTTGGCGGATGTAGTAGCGGATCACGTCGTCGCTGACTTTCGAGTCGTTCTCCACCTTGATCGCGGTAATCACCGGGGTGCGTTCGCCCGGGGTACGCGCGGCTACCAGTTGTGGGTCGATCGGCTCGGCGGGGCGCAAATGGGCCAGGCGAACGTCGAGGGCGCGGGTGGCACGATAGCCGGCATCGATCATGTCCTTGGCGCGGCCGAAATCCGTCACGCCATAGGCGGCCAGCGGCGGCTGGATCAGTACGTCCTTGGGATGCAGGGCCTTGAGTTGTTCTTCGGAGTTGCGCCGGGTCATCAGGGTGATGGACTGGTTGAGCACATCCACCACCGTTGCCAGTTGCTTGCGTGAACGCAAGGGGGTGCCGATGTCGACCACGATGGCGATGTCCACGCCCATCTCGCGCGCCACATCCAGTGGGATGTTATCGGTCATGCCGCCATCCACCAGCAGCCGGCCATCCAACTCCACCGGGGCGAACACGGCCGGAATCGACATGCTCGCTCGGATCACCTGGGGCAGGTGGCCCTTGCTGAACACCACTTTCTCGCCAGTGGTGATGTCGGTGGCCACGGCGCGAAAGGGGATTGGCAGCTTGTCGAAATTACGCGTGTTGCTGGTATGGGCGAACATGCTTTCCAGCAACAGCGCCAGGTTCTGGCCCTGGATCACGCCAAGGGGCAGGCCGAGGCTGCCGTCATCGCGGAAGCTGAGCTTCTGCTTGACCAGGAAATCCCGGTCATCCTGCTTGCGTCGAAACGGCACGTCTTCCCGTGGCGGTGCGTCGGACAGCGCCTGTTGCCAGTCGATGCCCAGCGCCAGTTTTTCCAGTTCATCGATCTTGTAGCCCGACGCATACAGCCCGCCAATCACCGCGCCCATGCTGGTGCCGGCGATCGCGTCGATATGAATACCCTGTTCCTCGAGGGCCTTGAGCACGCCGATATGCGCCAGGCCCCGGGCGGCACCGCCGGACAGTACCAGGCCGATTTTGGGGCGAGGCGTCTCAACGGCATCGGCGACAAGAGGGAGCAGGCAAAGAAACAGGCAGGACAACAGGCGGCGCATCATGAATCTCGAGGCTGGGCGATAAAGGCCGGTATTATAGCCATCCGATCCGCTGAGCCCGTTACGCCAGGAGCCTGTCAAATTATGTCGTTGACCAAACCCGAGATCGTTATCACCTATTGCACCCAGTGCCAGTGGCTGTTGCGCGCCGCATGGTTGGCGCAGGAGCTGCTGAGTACGTTTGCCGAGGACCTGGGTAAAGTGGCGCTGGAGCCGGCGACCGGCGGGGCGTTTCGCATCACCTGCGATGGCGTGCAAATCTGGGAGCGCAAGGCGGATGGTGGATTCCCTGAAGCCAAGGTGCTCAAGCAACGGGTGCGCGACCAGATCGATCCACAGCGCGACCTGGGCCACAACGACCGTACGCAATGAAGGTCACCGCCACACCAGGACGGTGACCCCTCAGTTCACCGCTATTTTGCGGCCATCTTGCTTTTGATGAAGCCCACGACCCAGGTCAGCACCAGGCCGCCCACGCCGCCGCCGACGATATTGCTGCCGACTGCCGCCACATCCAGCGCCTCGCCGCCCGAAGTGCCGGTCAGCGCGGCGACGACCTGGCCCAGCACGAGCCCGCCGACACCACCCAGCATGGTATTGAGCCCGGTCCCCAGGCTCTGTTTGGTCATGCCGGCCAAATTGCCACCGACGGCACCGCTGATGATCTGAACCAACAAGCTGATGAACATTTCCATGATGAAACCCCTGCATCGCGTTTATGGAGTGACCACTCACGTGCAGCAACTTCAGAAAACACCCTGGCTGTCGTCGAGGAGTCTTTATCCGTTGAACGACGGCTGACTGTTGCGGATGTTTAAAGTATAGATCAGGCCGCTGCAGCGGGCTGTTTGGCCTGGCTGGCGCTGCCCATCAGCCCGGAAAGCACGATGGCGACGATGATCAACGCGCCGCCCGACAGCATGCGCAGGGTCGGCGTCTCGGCAAACAGCAGCCAGGCTACCGTGATGCCGTATACCGGCTCCATGGCGAACACCACCGAGGCGGTGCGCGCCTTGATCACCGCAAGGCTGGCGACAAACAGGCTGTGGGCCAGGCCCGTGCAGAACACCCCAAGCAGACCGATCCACAACCAATCCAGCGCGCGAACGTCCGCCAGCCCCGGCGCGGCCACGGGCAGCAGGCACACGGCGACCACCACGTTCTGGCACAGCGCTGCCTGCACGGCGGGAATCCGTCCGGAGCTGGCGCGGTTGTTCAGCGACAACAATGAGAACAGCAAGCCCGAGACAATCCCCCAAAGCAGGCCGCCCGTGGCTTCGCTGGCGAGGTTGAAGTCCGGCGTCACCAGCACCAGGCCAACGGTGACCAAGGCCACCAGCACGATTTCATTGGCGCGAATACGTTCGCGAAAGATCAGCCCTTCGAGGATCACGGTAAAGGCCGGGAATGCGGTGAACCCCAGCGTGGCGACGGCCACGCCGGCGACCTTGACGGCAATGAAGAACGTCACCCAATGCGCCGCCAGCAACACACCGCTGACCAGCAGGCGGCGCCAGTCCTGCAGCGCCAGGGTTTTCCAGGGGGCGTTGCTGGCGAAGCGTGCAAACACTGCCAGGGCAATCACGGCAAACGCGGCGCGACCGAAGACGATGATGGCCGGGGACGCGGCCGCCAACTTGCCGAAAACGCCGGTAAGGCCAAACATCAGTGCGCCGATATGCAGGGCGCCGAGGGCTGAGCGGGGAGTCATTGCGATCCTTGAACCAACGGGAGTGACAGGTTCGCAGTCTAGAGGGTGCAGGTGTGTGCGTCTGTCGTGGGACTCGCGATTTTTAGCGCAAGGCTCGCCCTATGTGGCGCGCCGCAACGCGCCGGGAGAGGCGCCAAATTCGCGCAGCATGGCGGCGGCAAAGGCACTTTGTGAGGTGTAGCCAACCCGCACGGCGATTTCACCGACGGGCAGCGGTGTCTCGCGCAGCAGGTTCAAGGCCAGTTGCAGGCGACGGCTGCGGATGTAATCCATGGGCGTCTGCCCGCACTCGGCGATAAAGCGCGCATGCAGGCGGGCCACCGACAGGCCGGCGATACGCGCCAGATCGGCGACCTGCAACGGATGCGCGACATGTTGCTGGATATGCGCATTGAATGCCGCATACGGCAGGCGACGGCCCGTTAGCGGCGGCGCCTGCGAATGATTGAGGCTGGCCAGCAACAGCACCGCACCCTGTTGGACGATCAGTGGGTCATCCACGGGGCTGTGCGCCAGCCATTGCACCAGTTGGTGTTGCCGGGAATCCAAGGCCAGGCGTGCCGGTTGATCGAGCAGGCGGCGGCTGGCGTCGGCGTGTTCGCCCAGGGAGTGCAGCAGCCAATGCTCCGTGGGCACATCCAGCACCAGGCAGCGGCTGCCATCGCGACTGCCACAGGCGTGGTGGGCGGAGAAGGGCAGCACCATCACGCTGCTTTCGCGCACCTGGCTGCCAAGGCCGTCGACTTCCAGGTCCAGGTGCCCGGACAGGCCGAACACCAACTGCGCATGGTCATGGGTGTGGGCGATGGGCGCTTCAAGGTAGTGGCGTAGCGTAAGCGACGGTCTCATCGCGGTCTCCTGGGCAGCAAGGCGCCAGTCTACAACGCTTCGCGGTCGGCGAGCGTTGTCATCAGACTGACGCACGACTGTCATGGGCTATTAATCGCCAAGGCGCAAGCTCGCGAAAACAGCGTCGAGGGATGCCCATGACCAGTGCCGAGTTCACCAAACCCAGCCGCAAGCAGCGGGTTCGTACCCTGTGGATTTCCGACGTGCACCTGGGCACCCGGGATTGCCAGGCCGAACATTTATCGCAGTTCCTCAAGGGCTACCACGCCGACAAGGTGTACCTGGTGGGGGATATCATCGACGGCTGGAAAATGCGCGGCGGTATGTATTGGCCCCAGGCCCACACCAACGTGATCCGCCGCCTGCTGACCATGGCCAAGCGCGGTACCGAAGTGATCTACGTCACCGGCAACCACGACGAGTTCCTGCGCCGCTACTCCAAGCTGATCCTGGGCAATATCCAGTTGGTGGATGAGGCGGTGCACGTGACGGCCGACGGTCGCCATCTGCTGGTGATCCACGGCGACCAATTCGATGTAATTACCCGTTACCACCGCTGGCTGGCGTTCCTGGGCGACTCGGCCTACGAGTTCACCCTCACCTTGAACCGCTGGTTAAATCACTGGCGCGCCCGCTACGGCTATGGCTACTGGTCTCTGTCGGCGTATCTGAAACACAAGGTCAAAACCGCCGTGAGCTTTATCAGCGATTTTGAAGAGGCCATCGCCCACGAAGTGACCAGGCGCGAGCTGCATGGCGTGGTGTGCGGGCATATCCACCATGCGGAGATTCGCAAGGTGGGCGAGGTGGATTACCTCAATTGCGGGGATTGGGTGGAGTCGTGCACGGCGTTGATCGAGCACTGGGACGGGAGTATCGAGTTGTATCGCTTGGCGGATGCGCAGGCGAAAGAAGCGCTGCTGAAAGCCGAGATGGTCGCCAGCTGAGGGGGGGGCTCGGTCAAAATGTGGGAGGGGGCTTGCTCCCGATGCGGGAGTGTCAGCCAATACACCTGTCACTGACCCACTGCCATCGGGAGCAAGCCCCCTCCCACATTTTCAATCCCGGTTTCGTCAGTGGGATACGTCGGCGATGGCTTCGGCCAGGAGTGTCAGGCGTGTCGCATCAATACCCGCCACGTTGGCCCGCCCCGAACTGACCATATACACGCTGTGCTTCTCGCGCAGTTGCTTCACCTGCCCGGCACTCAAACCAGTGTAGGAAAACATCCCGCGTTGCGCTCCGATGTGCGCAAACCGCTCCGATAAACCATGGGGCGCCAACGCCTCCACCAGTCCGGAACGCAACTGCGCGATTCGCGCACGCATGGCTTCGACTTCCTCGCTCCACTGCTTTTTCAGCTCGGCATCACCCAGGATCGTCGCGACCACCGCTGCGCCGTGGTCCGGCGGCGTCGACCACAGGTTGCGCGCGGTATTTGCCAACTGGCTGCGTACATCCGTCAGCTTCTCGGCGTCCGTCGCGCACACGATCAACGCGCCGACACGGTCGCGGTACAGGCCGAAGTTCTTCGAGCAGGAGCTGGTGATCAGTACTTCCGGCAGTTCAGCTGCAAACAAGCGCACCGCCCAGGCGTCCTGCTCCAGGCCGTCGCCAAAGCCCTGGTAGGCGAAGTCGATCAGCGGCAGCAACTGGCGCTCGCGCACGATCTGCAGCACCTGGCGCCAGTCATCCTGGGACAGGTCGAACCCGGTCGGGTTATGGCAGCAGGCGTGCAACAGCACCACGTCGCCTTTGGGCACGGTGGCCAGCGTCGCCAGCATCGCCGCTACATCCAGGCGATTATCCGCACCCACGTATGGGTAGTGGCTGACCTTGATCCCCGCCTTGGCAAAAATGGTTTCGTGGATTGGCCAGGTCGGATCGCTCAACCACACGCCACGGCCGGGCAAGTTGTGGGCGATGAAGTCGGCGCTCAGGCGTAGGGCGCCGGTGCCGCCAGGGGTTTGAGTCGCGCCGGCACGGTGTTCGCGCAGCAGGGCGGAGTCGGCGCCCAGTACCAGTTCGCTGATCAGTGTGCCGAAGGCTGCATCACCGTGGCCACCGATATAGGTCTTGGTCGTCTGGGTATCGACCAGGCGCTGTTCGGCGCGCTTCACCGAAGCTGGAATCGGCGTCAGGCCCTGGTCGTCTTTATACACACCTACGCCGAGGTCGAACTTGTTCGGGTTGGCGTCCTGGGCATACAGGTCCATCAAGCCGAGGATCGGGTCGCCGGGTACACGGCCTATGGCATCGAAATGCATTACTTGCGGCCCTCGGCGTCCTTGGCCACTTCGTCGGTGCGCGCGGCCATGATGAAGTCGTTGCGGTGCAGGCCCTTGATGGAGTGGCTCCACCAAGTCACGGTTACCTTGCCCCATTCGGTGAGCAGGCCCGGATGATGGCCTTCGGCTTCGGAGATTTCACCCATGGCGTTGGTAAAGGCCAGGGCGAATTTGAAGTTCTTGAACAGGAAAACCTTTTCCAGCTGCATCACGCCGTCGCGTACCTCGATGTTCCAGTCGGGGATCTGCTTGAGCAGCACCGGCAGTTCTTCATCGCTGACTTGCGGGGCATCGGCGCGGCAGGCTTCGCAGTGGGCTTGGTTCAAGGTGGTCATGGTCGGTGTCCTGAATTCGAATAGGTGAAGGTCAGTAGCGTCACCCTAAAGCAACGCTGGGCCAGGGAACAGACTCACCTGGCCTTAAACGCCACAGTTCACGCGGCTTTGGGTTTGGGGGGCCGCCTTTGGGGTAAAGAGCGGGGCGTGCAAGCCAAGCTGCATCCCGCGTTCGACCATGCCCATGATGTCTTCCTGTGCCACTTCGAACAGGCGCTTGAGGTTGGGCAGCACGAAATACAGCGGTTGCAGGATGTCGATGCGGTACGGGGTGCGCATCGCTTCCAGCGGGTCGAAGGCCTGGTGCTCGGGCTCGTCCGACAGGCAGTACACGCTTTCCTTGGGCGACGACAAAATCCCGCCACCGTAGATACGCCGACCTTCGGGGGTATCCACCAGGCCGAACTCGATGGTCATCCAGTACAGGCGCGCCAGGTACACCCGTTGCTCCTTGCTGGCCGCCAGGCCGAGCTTGCCGTAGGTGTGGGTGAATTCGGCGAACCACGGGTTGGTCAGCAGCGGGCAGTGGCCAAAGATCTCGTGGAAAATATCCGGCTCTTGCAGGTAATCCAATTCTTCGCGGGTACGAATAAAGGTCGCCACCGGGAACTGCTTGTTGGCGAGCAATTCGAAGAACGTTTGGAAGGGGATCAGCGCGGGGACGCGGGCGACCTGCCAACCGGTGGTCGCGGCCAGCACCTGGTTGATCTCGCCCAATTGCGGAATGCGATCCAGGGGCAGGCCGAGCTTGTCGATGCCGTCCAGGTATTCCTGGCACGCGCGGCCCTCGATCACTTTCAACTGGCGGGTGATCAGGGTGTTCCACACCGCGTGTTCTTCCGGCGGGTAGTGGATAAAACCTTGCGCATCGGGCTCGCGGGCCACGTAGTGCGTCTGCTTCATACGGCTCTCCTGCTAGGCATTCGTTTTTGTTATGTCCTGGGATGAGCCTATTGATACGCCTTGCGGAGCAAGATTCCATCGGCTTCAACATCGGTTATGTAGGAAAAATTACCGATTTTCGTAAAGTATTCGTTACGGTTGCGCGGCTGGTTGGCGTATTGGGCTGGGAAAAGCCCTCTAGCTGTCACATAATCTTGACGACTATCTGCGCCCAGCGACAAAAAGACGCGGCGCCTACCCACTTTTCGAGCCTTTTCATGCGTATCAAAGTGCACTGCCAGAACCGCATCGGCATCCTGCGGGACATCCTTAACCTGCTGGTGGAGTACGGCGTCAACGTTGCCAAGGGTGAGGTGGGCGGCGAGCATGGCAACGCCATTTACCTGTTCTGCCCAAACCTGGTGAACATGCAATTCCAGGCGCTGCGCCCGCAGTTTGAGGCGATTGCCGGGGTTTTTGGCGTCAAAAGGGTAGGGCTGATGCCAAGTGAACGTCGGCATATGGAACTCAATGCGCTACTCGGTGCGCTCGAGTTTCCGGTGCTGTCCATCGACATGGGCGGCTCCATTGTCGCCGCCAACCGTGCGGCCGCGCAGCTGCTCGGGGTGCGGGTGGATGAGGTGCCGGGCATTCCACTGTCGCGCTACGCCGAGGATTTCGATTTGCCGGAACTGGTGCGCGCGAGTAAATCGCGGATCAATGGCCTGCGGGTCAAGGTCAAGGGTGACGTGTTCCTGGCGGATATCGCGCCGCTGCAATCCTCCGAGCACGATGATAGCGAAGCCATGGCCGGTGCCGTATTGACCCTGCACCGCGCCGACCGCGTGGGCGAGCGCATCTACAACGTGCGCAAACAGGAGCTGCGCGGTTTTGACAGCATCTTCCAAAGCTCCAGGGTCATGGCCGCCGTGGTGCGCGAAGCCCGGCGCATGGCGCCGTTGGATGCGCCTCTATTAATAGAAGGCGAAACCGGCACCGGCAAAGAATTGTTGGCGCGCGCCTGCCACCTGGCCAGCCCACGCGGGCAATCGCCGTTGATGGCGCTCAACTGCGCCGGGCTGCCCGAGTCGATGGCCGAGACCGAATTATTCGGCTACGGCCCCGGCGCGTTTGAAGGCGCGCGGGCCGAAGGCAAGCTCGGGCTGCTGGAACTGACGGCGGGCGGTACGTTGTTTCTCGATGGCGTCGGGGAAATGAGTGCGCGTTTGCAGGTGAAATTGCTGCGCTTCCTGCAGGACGGCTGCTTTCGGCGCGTGGGCAGTGACGAAGAGGTGTACCTGGATGTGCGGGTGATTTGCGCCACCCAGGTGGACCTGTCCGAACTCTGTGCCCGTGGCGAATTCCGCCAGGACCTCTATCACCGCCTCAACGTGCTGTCCTTGCATATCCCGCCCCTGCGCGAATGCCTCGACGGCCTTGCGCCGCTGGTCGAGCACTTTCTCGACCAGGCCAGCCGGCAGATTGGCTGCCCGCTGCCCAGGCTGGCACCTGCCGCGATGGATCGCCTCAGCCACTACCACTGGCCGGGGAATGTGCGGCAGTTGGAAAACGTGCTGTTCCAGGCGGTGTCGCTGTGTGAGGGCGGGACGGTCAAGGTCGAGCACATTCGCCTGCCGGACTATGGCGTGCGCCAACCCCTTGGCGATTTTTCCCTGGAGGGCGGCTTGGAGGCGATCGTCGGGCGCTTCGAGAAGGCGGTGCTCGAGAGCCTGTATGCCGAGCACCCCAGCAGCCGGCAGTTGGGCAAGCGCCTGGGGGTGTCGCACACCACCATCGCCAATAAGTTGCGCGATTACGAAATCCTCAAGGCGGACAAATAACCAACGGCCCCTCCCGCATTGGTTCTCTGTCACCCGTAAGACGGGTACTTGCCGTAAGCGGCATAAGTCCGCCGTTTTTTCGACTATCCCCAGTCCTTAAAATCCTGCTGCCTGCCCGCAAACCCCGCCCCGCCTGGGCTTTCCCCTGTTTTTAAAAGTTGGTTCGCAAATTGCTTAAGCCTCATCAGTACAGCGGTGGGCGGCAAGCCTGCGTCAGAAAGAGGAAGAAGCGTGGACAAGTACCTTTATGTGGCAATGACCGGCGCCAGCCAGAACGCACTGGCGCAGAAGGCTCATGCCAACAACTTGGCGAACATTTCCACCAACGGTTTTCAACGTGACCTGGAACAGGCGCGTTCGATGCCGGTGTTCGGTGACAGCTTTCCGGCGCGGGCCTTTGCCATGACCGAGCGCCCAGCCACCGACTTCACGCCTGGCGCGATGATCGAGACCGGCCGTGACCTGGATGTGGCCGTTAGTGGTGACGGCTGGATGGCCGTGCAAACCCCGGACGGCGGCGAAGCCTACGTGCGCAGCGCCAGCATGAACGTCGATGCGCTGGGCGTGCTGCGGGCCGGCAACGGCATGCCGATCATGGGCAACGGCGGCCCGATTGCCGTGCCGCCCCAACAGAAGATCGAAGTGGGCGCCGACGGCACCATCAGCATCCGCGCTATGGGTGAAGGCCCACGGGTGATGGCTGAGGTGGACCGTATCAAGCTGGTCCAGCCTGACCTTAAGAACATGACCAAAGGCCTGGACGGCAGCATCCACACCAAGGATGGCCAGCCGGCACAGGCCGACGCAAACGTCACGCTGACCTCGGGCTTCCTGCAGGCGAGCAACGTCAATGCGGTGGAGGAAATGACCGCCGTATTGGCGCTTGCCAAGCAGTTCGAGCTGCACATCAAGATGATGAACAGCGCCAAGGAAGATGACCAGGCCATGACTCGCGTCATGCAGATGAGCTGACAGGCGACCACCGAATTCTAATTGTGTAACGCGGCGCCAACAAACAGGCGCGCAAAGGAGAACAGCATGCTTCCGGCTCTATGGGTTGCCAAAACAGGTCTGTCCGCCCAGGACACCAACCTGACCACCATTTCCAACAACTTGGCCAACGTGTCGACCACGGGTTTCAAACGTGACCGCGCCGAGTTCCAGGACTTGCTCTATCAGATCAAGCGCCAGCCAGGCGCCCAGTCGACTCAGGACAGCGAATTGCCGTCGGGTCTGCAACTGGGTACCGGTGTGAAGATCGTCGGCACCCAGAAGAACTTCAACGCCGGTAACCTGCAGCAGACCGGCCAACCGCTGGACATGGCAATCAACGGCAAAGGCTTCTTCCAGATCCTGCAGCCGGATGGGACCACGTCCTACACCCGTGACGGTACGTTCCACCTGGATTCCAACGGCCAGATCGTCACCGCCAACGGCTTCGCCTTGGAGCCTGCGATTGTGGTGCCAGCCGATGCGCAGACCTTCACCGTCGGCAACGATGGCACCGTTTCGATCACCGTGGCCGGCAACCCGGCGTCCCAGGTGATCGGAAATCTGCAGACCGCCGACTTCATCAACCCGGCCGGCCTGCAGGCCATGGGTGGCAATTTGTTCCTGGAAACCGCCGCCAGCGGCGCGCCGCAAATCGGCACTCCCGGCCTGAACGGTTTCGGCACCACGCTGCAAAGCACCCTGGAAACCTCCAACGTCAGCACCGTTGAAGAGATGGTCAACATGATCACTACTCAGCGCGCCTACGAGATGAACTCCAAGGTGATTTCCACCGCCGACCAGATGCTTTCGTTCGTAACGCAGAATCTGTAATCAAGTCCATGGGGCGCTCCTGAGAGCTCCTGCAACACCGTGAGGTAAGGGTCATGAATCGCTATGTTTCCGTTCTGGCATTGAGTGGGATTGCCGTGCTCGCGGGCTGTGTCGCCCCGACGCCAAAACCCAATGACCCGTACTACGCGCCGGTGTTGCCGCGCACGCCATTGCCGGCGGCGGCCAACAATGGCTCGATCTACCAGGCCGGTTTCGAACAGAACCTGTACAGCGACCGCAAGGCGTTCCGCGTGGGTGACATCATCACCATCACCCTGAACGAGCGAACCCAGGCCAGCAAGAACGCCAACTCCCAGATCGGCAAGACCAGCAAGGCAGGTCTGAGCCTGACCTCGCTGTTCGGCGCCGTACCCAACGTCAACAACCCGCTGGGCGATGGCGACCTGAGTTTGAACGCCGGCTACAGCGGCGACCGTGCCACCAACGGCAAGAGCGCGGCGGGGCAGGGCAACAGCCTGACCGGTTCGATTACTGTGACCGTCGCCGATGTATTGCCCAACGGCATCATTGCCGTGCGCGGTGAGAAGTGGATGACCCTCAACACCGGCGACGAACTGGTGCGCATTGCGGGGATGGTCCGAGCCGACGACATCTCCACCGACAACACCGTACCGTCGACGCGGATCGCCGATGCGCGCATCACTTACTCCGGCACCGGCGCTTTTGCCGATGCGAGCCAGCCGGGCTGGTTCGACCGCTTCTTCCTTAGCCCGCTGTTCCCTTTCTAGGTGGCCACTTTGAAACTCAAACAACTGATGGCTGCCGCACTCTTGCTGACGTTGAGCGCTGTCGCCCAGGCCGAGCGCCTGAAAGACATCGCCAGCATCTCCGGCGTGCGTTCCAACCAGTTGATCGGCTACGGCCTGGTGGTGGGGCTCAACGGTACGGGTGACCAGACCACCCAGACCCCGTTCACCCTGCAGACCTTCAACAACATGCTCTCGCAGTTCGGCATCAAGGTGCCGGCGGGTTCGGGCAACGTGCAGTTGAAGAACGTCGCGGCGGTGTCGATCAGTGCCGATTTGCCGGCGTTTTCCAAGCCGGGCCAGGTGGTCGACATCACGGTGTCGTCCATCGGTAACTCCAAGAGCCTTCGCGGCGGCACCCTGTTGATGACGCCGCTTAAGGGTATCGACGGCAACGTCTACGCCATCGCCCAGGGCAACCTGGTGGTGGGCGGGTTTGACGCCGAAGGTCGTGACGGTTCGAAGATCACCGTCAACGTGCCATCGGCCGGTCGGATTCCCGGCGGCGCCACGGTTGAACGCACTGTGCCGAGCGGTTTCAACCAGGGCAACAGCCTGACCCTGAACCTCAACCGTTCGGACTTCACCACCGCCAAGCGTGTGGTCGACAAGATCAACGACATGCTCGGCCCTGGCGTGGCCCAGGCCATCGACGGTGGCTCGATCCGTGTGACTGCGCCGCTGGACCCCAGCCAGCGCGTGGACTACCTGTCGATCCTGGAAAACCTGGAAGTTGATCCGGGCCAGGCGGTGGCCAAGGTCATCATCAATTCGCGTACCGGTACCATCGTGATCGGTCAGAACGTCAAGGTCTCGCCGGCGGCGGTGACCCACGGCAGCCTGACCGTGACCATCACCGAAGACCCGATCGTCAGCCAGCCTGGGCCGTTGTCCAATGGCCAGACGGCGGTGGTGCCACGCTCGCGGGTCAACGCCCAGCAAGAGGCCAAGCCGATGTTCAAGTTCGGCCCCGGCACGACCCTGGATGAGATTGTGCGTGCGGTGAACCAGGTGGGCGCAGCGCCAGGCGACTTGATGGCGATCCTCGAAGCTTTGAAGCAGGCCGGCGCGTTGCAAGCCGACCTGATCGTGATTTAAGGCCATGGCCATGGACATGCGTAACAGCGGCCTGACCAGTACGGCGGATTCGGGTTCGTATTCCGACTTGAATCGCCTGAACCAACTGAAAGTCGGCGACAAGAACAGCGAAGGCAATATGCGCAAGGTGGCGCAGGAATTCGAGTCGCTGTTCTTGAACGAGATGCTCAAATCCATGCGTTCGGCCACCGACGCCCTGGGCAAGGACAACCCGCTGAACACCCCGGCGGCCAAGCAGTACCAGGAAATGTACGACCAGCAACTGGCGGTCTCGCTGTCCCGCGAGGGCGGTGGTATCGGCCTGGCCGATGTGCTGATGCGCCAGATGCAGAAGAACAAGCCGGTGGACGCCCAGGCGGCCACCTTGCAGGGCCCGGCGGCGGCCGAGGCCGTCAAGAAAGTCGATGTGCCGACGCAAATTGCCGCCGGTACCCAGGCCGAGGGCCCGCTGGGGCGTTCCAATGGCCAGCGTCCACTGTGGGCCTATCGCGTGGCGGAGCCCCAGGCGGGCGCCGCTGCGACCCACAGCAACGACATCGCACTGATGAACCAGCGCCGTATCGCCTTGCCGAGCAAGCTCACCGATCGCCTGCTCGCCGGTATCGTGCCGAGCACCGACACCACGACCGTTGCCCAGGCGGCGCCGCTGCGTAACAACGCGGCCGCCGACAATGTGGTCAACAGCACCGCGCGCACATTTGCCGTACCGAGCGGGCGCATGCAGGTCTACGGCCGCGCGGTGGCCCAGCCGCCATTGGCGCCGGTGAAGAAGGCGTTCAGCTCCCAGGACGAATTTGTCGCGACCATGTTGCCGATGGCTAAGGCGGCGGCCGCGCGTATCGGTGTCGATCCGAAGTACCTGGTGGCCCAGGCCGCCCTGGAAACCGGTTGGGGCAAGTCGGTGATGCGCGCCGAAGATGGCAGCAGCAGCCACAACCTGTTCGGCATCAAGGCCGGCCAGAGTTGGCAGGGCGGCCAGGCCCGCGCGATCACCAGCGAGTTTCGTGATGGGGCGATGGTCAAGGAAACGGCGCAGTTCCGTTCTTACGACTCCTACCAGGACAGCTTCCATGACCTCGTGACATTGCTGCAAAGCAATGATCGCTATAAAGAAGTTGTGAAATCGGCCGATAACCCCGAACAGTTTGTACGCGAGTTGCAAAAAGCCGGGTACGCCACCGACCCGGCCTATGCCAGCAAGATTTCGCAGATCGCAAAAACCATGAACAGTTACCAGAATTACGCTGCCGCTGGCGCGACCACTCATTTATAAGGTCTGAACCATGAGTTTGCTCAACATCGGGATGTCAGGGCTTAACGCCGCTCAAGGATCGTTGTCGGTCTTGAGTAATAACATTGCCAACGCCAATACCGCGGGCTATTCGCGTCAGCAGACTACCCAGAGCGCGAATGCGTCGAACCAATATGGCGGCGTGTTCATCGGCAGCGGCACCACCCTGGCCGACGTGCGCCGGGTGTACAACGAATACCTGGACACCGCCTACCAGAACAGCACTTCGCTCAACAGTGATGCCAAGGCTTACCTGGATCAGGTCAGTGCCGTCGACAAGACCCTGTCGGACAAGACCACCGGCATGTCGGCCGTACTCAGCTCGTTCTTCGCTGCTGTGCAGACCGCCTCGGCGAACCCCAACGATACCTCGGCCCGCCAGATCCTGCTCACGAACGCCCAGACGCTGAGCAACCGGTTCAACGCGATCTCCACGCAGTTGAGCCAGCAGAAAGAAACAATCAACGGCCAGTTGAGCTCAATGAGCGATCAGGTCAACCAACTGACATCGTCGATTGCCTCTCTCAACAAGCAGATTGTCCAGGTTCAGGGTTCTTCGAACACCACCCCGGCCAACCTGCTGGACGCCCGCGCCGAAGCCGTGCGTTCGCTCAATGAGTTGATCGGCGTGACTGCCACCGAAAAGAACGGTGTGTTCAGTGTCAGCACCGGTAGCGGCCAATCCCTTGTGCTGGGTGATCGCTCCAGCACGATTTCCGCCGTACCGAGCAAGAGCGACGCCAGCCAGTACACGATCCAGCTCAATGCGGGCGGCGGGACGACGTTGGACCTGGGTAACGTGATCAGCGGTGGCAGCATTGGCGGCCTGTTGCGCTATCGCAGCGACGCGTTGATTCCTGCGATCAATGATCTGGGGCGCATCGCGATTGCCACCGCTGATACGGTCAACAGCCAACTGGGCCAGGGCCTGGACCTCAATGGCGAATTCGGCGCCTCGATGTTCACCGACATCAACAACGCAGCCTCGGTTGCCCTGCGTAGCCTGGCTGCCCAGGGCAACCTGGGCGACGGCGCCCTGGGCGTGACGATCAAGGACAGCACTCAGCTGACCAACTTCGATTACAAGGTCAGCTTCAACGACGGCGCCGATCTCAACAAGGCAACGGTACTGCGTTCCGACGGCAAGGCCATGGGCACCTATGACCTCAGTGCCACGCCGCCGCCGGTCATCGACGGGTTCACCCTGGCGGTCAAGAGCGGTGCGGTGCAAGCCGGTGACAGCTTCAAGGTCAGCCCCACCGCCAACGGCGCCAAGGAAATCGGCACGGTCCTCAGCGACCCGAGCAAGATTGCCTTTGCCGCGCCGTTGCAGGGCGAGGCCGGCAAGACCAACGAGGGCACCGGCACCTTCACGCCGCCGACGCTCACCGTGCCCCTGGACATACAGGGCGGTGCCGATACGGCACAACTGCGTACAGGCATCGAGTACTCGATGCCGGTGAAGATGGTTTTCGGTAAACCGGCGGCCGATGGCACCCAGCCCTACACGCTGAGTAACGCCCAGGGTGATCCCATCGGCTCCGGCACTATCATTCCGGGGCAAGCCAACAAAATCAGCATCAGCGTGCCAATGCGTGATGCCAGCGGTGCCTTGGTGTCGCCAGCCAAGAGCTTCAGTTTCGACACTACGGTGGGCGGTTCGCCGGCCAACGGCGACGGCACCTCGTTCTCGTTCAATGCCACCGGCAAGTCCGACAATCGCAACGCCCAGGCACTGCTCGACCTGCAGACCAAGGCAACCGTAGGCCTGGCGGCCGATGGCAGTGGCGGTACCAGCCTGGTGGGCGCCAACAGCAAGTTGGTTTCCACCGTCGGCGCCAAAGCCGCCTCGGCCGGCACTGACAACACCGCTACCGGTGCGCTGCTGGCCGCCAACAAGAACGCGCGCAACTCCGTATCCCAGGTCAACCTGGATGAAGAGGCGGGCGATATGATCAAGTTCCAGCAGTACTACACGGCGTCGTCGCAGATCATCAAGGCTGCGCAAGAAACCTTCAGCACGCTGATCAATAGTCTTTAAGGGAGTCTGGGACGATGCGCATTTCTACACAGCAGTATTACGACACCAGTGCCGTCAAGTATCAGAACAACTATTCCAGCGTTGTGAAGGCCCAGGAACAGGCGAGCTCCGGCGTGCGTGTACAGACCGCTGCGGATGATCCGGTTGCCGCCCAGCGCTTGCTGATGCTGCAACAGCAAAAAGACATGCTGGCCCAGTACAGCGGCAACATCACCAGCATTCAAAATACGCTGACGAACGAAGAAAGCGTGCTGGATGCGATCAATACCACGATCCAGGCCGGCAGCCAGTTGGCGCTGCGCGCGGGTGGCGTGACCAGTGATGCTGACCGCAAGTCCATTGCGGTCGAGGTGGGCGCGCTTGAAAATCAGCTGCTGGGTTTGCTCAACAGCAAGGATGCGGCGGGCAACTATCTGTTCTCCGGTTCCAAGACCGACACGCCGCCGTATTCGCGCAATAACGATGGTACTTATAGCTATCGGGGCGACGAGAATGAGCTGAGCCTGCAGGTCTCCGAGACGCTGAAGGTGCGCACCAGCGACACAGGCAAGACCATCCTGGAAGGGGCTGTCAACGCCAGCCGCACCCAGTCCACCTACACGACGCCTGCGACGGTGGATGACCACAAGGTCGCGATCTCTGCTGGCCTGGTAACGTCGGGGATCGACTACACCAAGCAGTTTGCCGACGGCCAGCCCTACAAGGTGACTTTTACCAGCAGCACACAGTACGTTGTGACCGACAAGGACAACAACGACATTACCTCGCAGCTTCCAGGTAATGGCACGTTCGACTCCACCAAGGAAGGCAGCGCCAGTATCAATGTGCGCGGGGTCAAATTCGATATCACCGCAGACCTCACCGGCGTGGCCACCGGGCCGGATGCCGATGCGTTGGTCGCAGGGCGCGAGTTCACCCTGGCCGCCAAGCCGGACGCGTTCAATGTCTCTCGCACCGCAAGCAACACTTCGGCGGCGCAACTGACCAATGCCCGCGTCAGCAGTGCAGCCGACTACTCCAGTACGTTTCCCAACAGCGGCGTACTGATCAAGTTCGACGATGTCGACCCGACTGCTTATAAGGTGTATGCCCAGCCGTATACCCCCGACAGCAAGCCGATTGTCGATAATGGCGTGATCGTCAGCGGTACGCCGCCAGCCAAGGACACGATCACCGCCGCGGGTGTCACCTTCGAGTTGAGCGGTACGCCGAGCACCGGCGATCAGTTTTCGGTCGGTAACACCACCCAGAGAACCCAGAACGCCCTCGACACCCTGAGCCAGCTGCGGCAGGCCCTGGAGCAGCCGGCGGATGGTATCCCCGGTGCGCGGGTCAAGCTTCAGGACGCCTTGAACGCCGCCGTCAGTAACCTGACCAACTCGGCCGATCAGGTGGACAACGTGCGTGGCTCCATCGGTGCGCGACAGAATGCACTCACAGTGCAGTCCAGTGAAAACACCAGTGTCGGCCTGGCCAACAAGACCACGATGAGTGACCTGGCCAACATCGACATGGGCGAGGCGGCGATCAACCTGACCCTCCAGCAAACCATGCTGGAAGCCTCGCAACTGGCATTCGTAAAAGTCTCGCAGTTGAGCCTGTTCAACAAGATGTAAGCGGTGCCAAGTCAAGCGGCCCGCTCTGGAAACAGGGCGGGCCGCTGTCGTTTCCGGGGGTTAATTGTTTGAAGGTTTTGCACAAACCACACAAAATTGAGTGACCTGCGAGTCATAAAGCGCATCTTCACTGTATCGTGTGAAAAGGATAAGTCGTCACAGGGTCCTTGCGGGGCGGCTTTCAGCGAGATTTTTATGGGGTTATCCCCTTTATTGTCAGCACTCCGGGCGCATGCCCTGGGGTGTTCTCCAGCTATTTAGTATTGGGAAGCCACAATGATTGGCATAAAAAGCATCGCCAGTTACGTGCCGGCAGACGGGATCGATAACTACGCCCAGGGTGCCAAGTTCGCCAAGGATGAAGAATTCATCATCGGCAAGATCGGCTCGGCGTTCCTGCCGCGCAAGGAAGCCGCGCAGGAAACCTCCGATCTGTGTGTCGAGGCGGTCAACGCGTTGTTTGCCAATAACCCGGATTTGAAGCGCGAGTCCATCGATGCACTGATCGTCGTCACCCAGAACGGCGATGAAGAGGGTTTGCCCCATACGGCCGCGATCGTTCAGGACAAACTGGGCCTGCCCACGCATGTGGCGGCGTTTGATATTTCCCTGGGCTGCTCCGGCTACGTCTATGGCATCTACGCGATGAAGGGCTTCATGGAAGCCACCGGCCTGAAAAACGGCCTGTTGGTCACCGCCGACCCGTATTCGAAGATCGTCGACCCGGAAGACCGCAACACCACCATGCTGTTCGGCGATGCCGCCACCGCCACCTGGATGGGCGAAGATGCGCCGTGGTTGCTGGGCAAGTCCAAGTTCGGCACCGACGGTTCCGGCGCACCGCACCTCAAGGTCAGCGATGGCGTGTTCTTCATGAACGGCCGCCAGGTATTCAACTTCGCCTTGCTCAAGGTGCCGGCGCATTTGCACGAGCTGCTCAACGAGTCGGATCTCAAGGCCGATGAGATCGATGCATTCTGCATTCACCAGGGCAGTGCGGCAATTGTCGACGCCGTGGCCCGCCGTTTCGAAGACGCGCCGGTGGAGAAGTTCATCAAGGACATGGTCGAGACCGGCAACACCGTGTCGTCGAGTATTCCGTTGCTGCTGGAAAAGCATGTGATGGACGCCACCTGGAAGCGCGTGGCAATCAGCGGTTTTGGTGTGGGCCTGTCGTGGGGATCGGCGATTCTCTATCGTCCGTGACCCTATAAGCGCTCATATAAAGAAACGCCGATGATCGAAAGCTCATCGGCGTTTTTTATTTGACGCCAGAAAACCCAATGAAATAAGGCTTTGGGGCCGTCGTAAACCCTTGAATTGCAAGGGGTGGCCCCGCGCCATTAAAAAAATCAAAAAAAATCCTCAAGCAACCGGCTACCACGACGATAACTATTACGTAGGTTCTCAGGCCACACCCGGCGGTTGCCAGGGCCGGAAGCCGCAGTATCCATCCAACGAGGATTTCGTCATGGCTTTAACAGTAAACACCAACATTGCTTCGATCACTACTCAGGGCAACCTGAACAAAGCCGGCGGCGCCCTGGCCACCTCCATGCAGCGCCTGTCTTCCGGCCTGCGTATCAACAGCGCTAAAGACGACGCTGCTGGCCTGCAGATCGCTAACCGCCTGACCAGCCAAATCAACGGCCTGGGCCAAGCTGTAAAAAACGTGAACGACGGTATCTCCATCGCTCAGACCGCTGAAGGCGCGATGCAGGCTTCGACCGACATCCTGCAAAAAATGCGTACCCTGGCTCTGTCTTCCGCTACTGGCTCCCTCAGCGCTGACGACCGTAAGTCGAACAACGATGAATACCAAGCTCTGACTTCGGAACTGACCCGTATCTCGCAAACCACTACTTTCGGTGGCCAGAAGCTGCTGGACGGTTCGTACGGTACCAAAGCTATCCAGGTTGGCGCTAACGCTAACGAAACCATCAACCTGAGCCTGGAAAACGTTGCAGCCAACAACATTGGTTCGCAGCAGGTCAAAACCAAGGCCATCGTGCCTAGCGCAACTGGCCTGGCTGGCGGCGACATCACTGTTACCGGCAACGGTCAGACCAAAACCGTAACTTACGCTGCAGGCGCTTCGGCTAAAGACATCGCTGCGGGCCTGAACGGTTCGATCGGTGGCCTGACCGCTACCGCCAGCACTGAAGTCAAACTGGAAGTAGGCGCTGCCACTCCGTCGAACTTCAAACTGGCTGTAGGTAGCGGTAATGCTGTTGATTTCGTCGGCGTGAAGGACCTGGCCGGCCTGGCTGACCAGCTGAAATCGAACGCTGCCAAACTGGGCATCAGCGTTAACTACGACGAATCCAACAAAACCCTGTCGGTTAAGTCGGATTCCGGCGAAAACCTGTCGTTCTCTGGTGCTGATGCCAACGCCCAGACCAACATCCTGGTTGGCGCTAAAGATGGCGCTGGCGCATTCGCCACCCCGGCTGCTCTGGGTGCTCCTGCAATCGTTGTGACCGGTCAGGTTTCCCTGGATTCGGCTAAAGGCTACTCCCTGAGCGACGCTGCTACTGGTGTATCGGACTTGTTCTCGGCTGCTACCGTTTCGTCGACCAAGACCACCATCTCTAACACCGACGTGACCGACGCTACCAACGCTCAAAACGCGCTGGCTGTTATCGACAAGGCCATCGGCACCATTGACGGCGTTCGTTCGGGCCTGGGTGCTACTCAGAACCGTCTGACTACCACTGCAGACAACCTGCAGAACATTCAGAAGAACTCCACCGCTGCACGTTCCACCGTTCAGGACGTCGACTTCGCTTCCGAAACCGCCGAACTGACCAAGCAACAAACCCTGCAGTCGGCTTCCACCGCGATCCTGTCGCAGGCTAACCAGCTGCCATCCGCTGTACTGAAGCTGCTTCAGTAATCCCAGCGCTTGGTAACTAACGGAAGGGTGCGTCTACGTGCCCTTCCGTTTTTTCGGTTTAGAGGAGATTGGACATGGACATGAGTGTAAAGCTGAACCAGTCTTATCCGCCGGTTGCACCTCAAAGCGCACCTGCTCAGGTGACGGCCAACAAAAGCGTCAACAGCAAGGTCCAGGAAACACCGGCCGCAGGCAAAGAGCCGGAACGTGCCGACCTGGAAAAAGCTGTAACCGATATTCGCGAATTCGTTCAAGCTGCCCAGCGCAGCCTGGATTTTTCCATTGATGATTCGACCCATCGGGTCGTGGTCAAAGTGATTGCCACCGACAGCGGTGAAGTAATCCGTCAGATTCCGTCGGAAACGGCCTTGAAACTGGCGCAGAACCTATCCAGCGCAAGCAATGTGTTGTTTAACGACAAGGCGTGAGCTGGCATGAAACTTGTTGCTGTCAGATCTTGAGGCGTAAATAAGTCAAGATAGCGGCAGCCACCGAACAGGAGATAGATGATGGCGGGTTCAACGGTAAGTGGTATCGGTTCGAACATCGATACGCAAGCGATCGTGACATCCTTGGTTAACGCCGAAAAGGTGCCCAAGCAAACGCAGATCAATACCGCGTCCGCGAAAGCGACCACCACGCTGTCTTCGATCGGCAAGGTTCAGGCAGCGCTGGATGCGTTTCGTAACGCCCTGGACACCATGTCCAAGGACAGTAGCTTCACCGGTTTGAGCGGTTCGTCGTCGGATGAAAAGACCGCGACCATGACGGCCAGCAATACGGCCTCGAACGGCAGCTTCCGGTTGATCGTCGACCAGTTGGCCCAGGCGTCCAAGCTGTCGAGCAAGAACTTCAGCGGTGGCACTTCGACGGTTGTCAACGCGACGGATAAGCCGACCACGTTGACCATCAGTCAGTCCGGCAAGGCTTACGGCCTCAGCGTTCCAGCCGGCGCGACCCTGCAGCAGGTACGTGACTCGATCAATACGCAGTTTGGCACGTCGGGGCTGAGTGCCAACATCCAGACCGATTCCAACGGTTCTCGATTGATCCTGACCTCTACCAATATGGGGACGGGCTCGGACCTCACGCTGTCTGGCACCTCGGGGCTGGATGTGGACGCCACGGTCGTTGATTATCCCAAGGATGCGCAATACAGCATTGATGGGGTTGCGTCTGTGTCCAAGTCCAACACCATCACTGGTGCTCTTAGTGGCGTGGATATCAAGCTGGTAGCAGCGTCGACTTACAAAACGGGCAGTGAGGTTGAAAAGAACGCCACGCTCATCACCGTCAGCACCAACAACACCGCGCTCAAGTCCGGGGTCAAGGGGTTCATTGACACCTACAACGCCCTGATCACAGCGATGAACGCCGAAACCAAGGTCACCACGAACCTGGACGGCAGCACCACTGCGGCAGCGTTGACGGGTGACTCGACCATGCGTTCGTTGCAGAGCACGATCCGCAATGAGTTCAACACGCTGTCGGGCAACGGGGCCTTCAAGTCCCTGGCTCAGTTCGGCGTGACCACCAGTTCGACCACTGGTCTGCTGGCGATTGATGACAAAAAGTGGGACGCGGCGGTTAAAACCAACGGCGCCGACATCAACAGTATGTTCAGCGGTAAAGACGGCATGCTGGCGCGGATGAAAAGTGCCACGGATGACTTTGCCAAGGCAAGTACAGGTGTTCTGGCAACACGTTCTGCTTCTCTGTCCGAGAGTCTCAAGGACCTGACCAAGCAACAGTCCTCGCTCGACGAGCGCATGACCCTGCTCACCAACAGCCTCTCCGCCAAATACAACGCCATGGATACCCTGGTCGCGCAATTGCGCCAGCAAAGCACCAGTGTCATGACTACGCTCAATGCGTTGAACAATCCCAAGACCAATAATTGATCGCAGCCTGCGATAAAGGCCAGGCAAACTGCCTGGCCTTTTTTTATCGGAGCACGACTGGCCCTAAAGCTTTTTGCGGGTCAGTCGACATATTGGTTACTAGAATCCTTTTCGCTGTCGCCTGTCACGAGGTAGAAACATGAATCCCATGAGAGCCCTTCGCCAATACCAGAAGGTCAATTCCCATGCCCAGATCTCCGAAGCCAGCCCGCATCGTCTGGTGCAGATGCTGATGGAAGGCGGGCTGGACCGCATGGCCCAGGCCAAAGGTGCACTGGCTCGTGGTGACATCGCGCAGAAGGGCCTGATGCTGGGCAAGGCCATCGATATCGTGATCGGCCTGCGTGACGGCCTGGATGCAGCAAAGAGTGATAACCCGGCTTACGTCCAGCAGTTGGAAAGTTTGTATGCATATATGACCAACCGACTGATGGAAGCGAACCTGCATAACGACGCCGACATGATCGACGAAGTGGCGCGTTTGCTGATCACCGTAAAAGAAGGCTGGGACGCTATCGCGGCGCCACAGGCAGCAGCAGAATAAGGCCATCGGCCTTGAGGAACACGTCATGAGCCAAGCACTGCAACGCATTGATGAAACCCGTGAAGCGCTGATCGGCGCGCTGGCAGACCGTAACTGGGACGCCATTGGCGAGCTGGACATGGGCTGTCGCAACGTGATCGACGAGGTGCTCAGCGAAGCACCGGTGGATGAGGATGCGTTGCGTGAAAAGCTTGAGAGCCTGCTGGCGGTTTACCAGCAGTTGCTTGAGGTGACGACAGGCGAGCGCCAGGCGATTTTTGAAGAGATGTCGCAGATCAACCAAGCGAAAAATGCGTCAAAGGTTTACCATCTGTTCGGTTGAACAGTCGCAGTTAATCCTACCGGTGCGTCATAAATTTGACCGTACCAGCTTTTTTGACTTAACTAGTGCTGTTTTCAGATTTCAGACGTCTAGTAAGGTAAGAAGTCTTACAGGCGCCTCGATTGCCCACAATCTCGGGGCAGGAAGTTTTACTAGGGAAGTTGCTATTGCATGTGGCGTGAAACCAAAATTCTGCTGATCGATGACGATAGCGTCCGCCGCCGCGACTTGGCGGTGATTTTGAATTTTCTTGGCGAAGAAAATCTGCCCTGCGGCAGCCATGATTGGCAGCAGGTGTCCAGCTCGTTGTCGTCGAGCCGTGAAGTCATTTGTGTGCTGATCGGGACGGTAAACGCTCCAGGTGGTGTTTTGGGCTTGTTAAAGACACTGTCTACCTGGGATGAGTTCCTTCCGGTGTTGCTAATCGGTGATATTTCTTCTGTCGAGCTGCCGGAAGACCAGCGCCGCCGCGTGCTTTCCAGCCTGGAAATGCCCCCCAGCTACAGCAAATTGCTTGATTCCCTGCACCGTGCCCAGGTCTATCGCGAGATGTACGACCAGGCCCGCGAGCGCGGTCGCCACCGCGAGCCCAACCTGTTCCGCAGCCTGGTCGGCACCAGCCGTGCCATCCAGCACGTGCGCCAGATGATGCAGCAGGTGGCCGATACCGACGCCAGCGTGCTGATCCTCGGCGAGTCGGGCACCGGCAAGGAAGTGGTCGCGCGCAACCTGCACTACCACTCCAAGCGCCGCGACGGGCCTTTTGTGCCGGTCAACTGCGGGGCGATCCCGGCAGAGCTGCTCGAAAGCGAACTGTTCGGCCACGAGAAGGGCGCCTTTACTGGGGCGATCACCAGCCGTGCCGGGCGTTTCGAGCTGGCCAACGGCGGCACCCTGTTCCTCGACGAAATCGGCGACATGCCGCTGCCGATGCAGGTCAAGCTGCTGCGCGTATTGCAGGAGCGCACCTTCGAGCGCGTGGGCAGCAACAAGACCCAGAGCGTCGACGTGCGCATCATCGCCGCAACCCACAAGAACCTCGAAAGCATGATCGAGGTCGGCAGCTTCCGCGAAGACCTGTACTACCGCCTCAATGTATTCCCTATCGAGATGGCCCCGTTGCGTGAGCGCGTGGAGGACATCCCGCTGCTGATGAACGAACTGATCTCGCGCATGGAACACGAAAAGCGCGGTTCGATCCGCTTCAACTCGGCCGCAATCATGTCCCTGTGCCGCCACGGCTGGCCGGGCAACGTCCGTGAGCTGGCCAACCTGGTGGAACGCATGGCGATCATGCATCCCTACGGTGTGATCGGCGTGGTCGAGCTGCCGAAGAAATTCCGCTACGTCGACGACGAAGACGAGCAACTGGTCGACAGTCTGCGCAGCGACATGGAAGAACGGGTCGCCATCAACGGCCACACCCCGGACTTCGGCTCCACCGCCATGTTGCCGCCTGAAGGCCTGGACTTGAAGGACTACCTCGGCAACCTGGAGCAGGGGCTGATCCAGCAGGCCCTGGACGACGCCAACGGCATCGTCGCCCGTGCCGCCGAGCGCCTGCGCATCCGTCGAACCACCCTGGTGGAGAAGATGCGCAAGTACGGAATGAGCCGCAAAGACGGTGATGAACAGGCAGATGATTGACGCCTGTTTTCCAAACCGCTGATATTTCAGCGGTTTTTTTTCGGCACAACTATTGCTACAGCTCTCGCAACGTTCCGTTTAACTGACGGTCAGCCAAGCGAGAGAGCATGATGCCCCACGCCGCCCAACTATCTTCGGCCCCTGCCATACAGGGGCTGGTTCCGCCTGTCGAGCCGCCGACCCGTCAGGGTCTTGAGCAGGCGTTCTCGCAGTTCAGCCAGATGTCGAGCCAGCTGACCGACTCCTACAGCCTGCTGGAAGCCCGGGTCTCCGAGCTGAAAGGCGAACTGGCGGTGGTCAGCGCCCAGCGCATGGAAGAGCTGGCTGAGAAAGAGCGCCTGGCCAACCGCCTGCAAAACCTGCTGTCGCTGTTACCCGGTGGCGTGATCGTCATCGATGAAGACGGCCGCGTGCGTGAAGCCAATCCGGCGGCCTGCGACATGCTTGGGCTGCCGCTGGAAGGCGAGCTGTGGCGCCATGTCATCACCCGCTGCTTTGCGCCGCGTGAGGACGATGGCCACGAAATCTCCCTGAAGGACGGGCGCCGCCTGTCCATCGCCACCCGTTCCCTGGATGCGGAGCCGGGCCAGTTGGTGCTGCTTAACGACCTGACTGAAACCCGTCACCTGCAGGACCAGCTGGCGCGCCATGAGCGTTTATCGTCCCTGGGCAGGATGGTCGCTTCGTTGGCGCATCAGATCCGCACGCCGTTGTCGGCCGCGTTGATCTACGCCAGTCATTTGACTGATGAGCAATTGCCCGCCGCCACCCACCAGCGCTTCGCCGGACGCCTGAAGGAGCGCCTGCATGAATTGGAGCACCAGGTACGCGACATGCTGGTGTTTGCCCGCGGCGAATTGCCGCTGACCGACCGCGTGACGCCGGCCCAGCTGATGCAGGCCCTGCAAGCTGCGGCTGCTGCCCATATCCAAGACGTGCAAGTGCGCTGGCAGTGCGACAGCCACCTCGGCGAGCTGCTGTGCAACCGCGACACCCTGGTGGGCTCGCTGCTCAACCTGATCGAAAACGCCACCCAGGCCAGCGGCCCCGGCGCGCGGCTCAAGGTGCACCTGTACAACCGCGAACAAACCCTGCGCCTGTGCATCAGCGACAGCGGCAGCGGTATCGATCCGGTGGTGCTCAAGCGCCTGGGTGAACCGTTTTTTACCACCAAGACCAACGGCACCGGCCTGGGCCTGACCGTGGTCAAGGCCGTGGCGCGTGCCCATCAGGGAGAATTGCAGCTGCATTCCCGCGTTGGGCGTGGCACCTGTGCATTGATGACCTTGCCGCTGTTTTCTTGCGCGGCAAGCGCGGAGTAAGGATATGGCTATCAAGGTTCTGTTGGTGGAAGACGATCGTGCCCTGCGTGAAGCATTGGCTGACACGCTGTTGTTGGCGGGCCATGACTACCGGGCGGTCGGTTCGGCCGAGGACGCCTTGGAAGCAGTGGAGCAGGAAACCTTCAGCCTGGTGGTCAGCGACGTGAACATGCCCGGCATGGACGGCCACCAGTTGCTCGGCCTATTGCGTGCGCGCCAGCCGCAACTGCCGGTGCTGCTGATGACCGCCCACGGTGCCGTTGAGCGTGCCGTGGACGCGATGCGTCAGGGCGCGGCAGATTACCTGGTCAAACCCTTTGAGCCTAAAGCGCTGATCGAGCTGGTCGCGCGCCATGCCCTGGGCGTGATTGCCTCCAGCGAAGGCGAAGGCCCGATTGCCTTCGAACCCGCCAGTGCCCAATTGCTCGAATTGGCCGCCCGCGTGGCGCGTAGTGATTCCACCGTGCTGATCTCCGGTGAGTCCGGCACTGGTAAAGAGGTGCTGGCGCGTTATATCCACCAGCAGTCGACCCGTGCCAAGCAACCGTTTATCGCCATCAATTGCGCGGCGATCCCCGACAACATGCTCGAAGCCACGCTGTTCGGCCACGAAAAGGGCTCGTTCACCGGCGCCATCGCGGCCCAGGCGGGCAAGTTCGAACAGGCCGATGGCGGCACCATCCTGCTGGATGAAATTTCGGAAATGCCCCTGGGCCTGCAAGCCAAGCTGTTGCGAGTGCTGCAGGAGCGCGAAGTGGAGCGAGTCGGCGCGCGCAAGCCGATCCAGCTGGATATCCGCGTGGTCGCCACCACCAACCGTGACCTTGCCGGCGAAGTGGCGGCGGGACGCTTCCGCGAAGACCTGTTCTACCGCCTCTCGGTGTTCCCCCTGGCCTGGCGCCCGCTGCGTGAGCGCCCGGCAGACATCATTCCGCTGGCCGAGCGCCTGCTGAACAACCACGTCAAAAAAATGAAGCACGCCCAGGCGCGGCTGTCCGCCGAAGCTCAGGCCTGCCTGATCAGCTATCCATGGCCCGGCAACGTGCGGGAGTTGGACAACGCCATCCAACGCGCGCTGATTCTGCAGCAGGGCGGCCTGATCCAGCCCCAGGATTTCTGCCTGGCCATGGGCAGTGGCGCGGCGCCATTGCCCACGTTGGCGCCCGCGCCGGTGGTTGCAGAGGCTGAGCCTGCCGGAGGGCTGGGTGACGACCTGCGTCGCCGCGAATTCCAGATGATCATCGACACCCTGCGCGCCGAGCGCGGTCGCCGCAAAGAGGCCGCCGAGCGCCTGGGTATCAGCCCGCGCACCCTGCGCTACAAGCTGGCGCAGATGCGCGACGCCGGGATGGACGTGGAAGCGTATTTGTTCGCCACATAACCGGTAACAAGGTTGACAAGGTTTGTCGCCTTTTCTTACGAGTTGATACAGAGCTGGCACCCTTGTTGCTACTTCCCCTAGTAATCGCTGCGTAGTGTCAAAAATTTGCGGGTTGGAGAGAGAAGGTCATGAGCCAGGGTATTGAGTTCAATCGGTTGATGTTGGATATGCGCGCCATGCAAATGGATGCCATGGCTCAACCGAAATCCGTCGCGCCAGCGCCGGAACTGGGCCAAAGCAGCTTCGCCGACATGCTCGGCCAGGCCATCAACAAAGTCAGTGACACCCAGCAAGCCTCCAGTCAGTTGGCCAATGCGTTCGAGATCGGCAAAAGCGGTGTGGACCTCACCGATGTGATGGTCGCCTCGCAAAAGGCCAGCGTCTCCTTCCAGGCCCTGACCCAAGTGCGTAACAAGCTGGTCCAGGCCTATCAAGACATCATGCAGATGCCGGTTTAAGGGCGAGATCTAAGTCATGGCAGAAGCAGTCTCCGACAACGTACCCGCCAAGGCAGACGGCAAGCCGCCGCTGTTTGGCCTGTCGTTCCTGGAAAACCTCTCGGAAATGACCATGCTGCGTCAGGTGGGCCTGATGGTCGGCCTGGCTGCCAGCGTGGCGATTGGTTTTGCCGTAGTGCTGTGGTCGCAGCAACCCGATTACCGGCCGTTGTACGGCAGCCTGGCGGGCATGGATTCCAAGCAGATCATGGAAACCCTCGCCGCCGCCGACATCGCCTACACCGTGGAGCCCAACTCCGGCGCCTTGCTGGTCAAGGCCGACGATGTGGCCCGTGCGCGCATGAAGCTGGCTGCCGCTGGCGTGACTCCGTCCGACAGCAATATCGGTTTCGAGATCCTCGACAAGGACCAGGGCCTGGGGACCAGCCAGTTCATGGAAGCCACCCGCTACCGCCGTGGCCTTGAAGGCGAGCTGGCGCGCACCATTTCCAGCCTCAACAACGTCAAGGGTGCCCGCGTGCACTTGGCGATCCCGAAAAGCTCGGTGTTTGTGCGCGACGAGCGCAAGCCAAGTGCTTCGGTACTGGTCGAACTGTTTTCCGGCCGCTCCCTGGAGCCTGGCCAGGTCCTGGCGATCATCAACCTGGTGGCCACCAGCGTTCCCGAACTGAGCAAGTCGCAAATCACTGTGGTCGACCAGAAGGGCAACCTGCTGTCCGACATGGCCGAAAACTCCGCGCTGACCCAGGCCGGCAAGCAGTTCGACTACAGCCGCCGCATGGAAAGCATGCTCACCCAGCGTGTGCACAACATCCTGCAACCGGTGCTGGGCAATGACCGCTACAAGGCTGAAGTGTCTGCCGACGTTGACTTCAGCGCCGTCGAGTCGACCTCCGAGCAGTTCAACCCGGACCAGCCGGCCCTGCGCAGTGAGCAATCGACCAGCGAACAACGTACCGCCAGCAATGGCCCGCAAGGTGTGCCGGGTGCCCTGAGCAACCAGCCGCCAGCTCCGGCCTCGGCGCCGCAAACCACCGGTGGTGCCGCTGCTACTGCTGGCGCGATCCAGCCTGGCCAACCGTTGCTGGACGCCAACGGCCAGCAGATCATGGACCCGGCCACCGGCCAGCCGATGCTCGCGCCTTATCCGGCGGACAAGCGTAACCAGTCCACCAAGAACTTCGAGCTTGACCGTTCCATCAGCCACACCAAGCAGCAGCAGGGTCGCGTCAATCGCCTGTCGGTGTCGGTGGTGGTCGATGACCAGGTCAAGGTCAACGCCGCTGACGGTGCCGTAACGCGCGCGCCGTGGAGCGCCGACGAATTGGCGCGTTTCACGCGCCTGGTGCAGGACGCCGTTGGTTTTGACGCCAGTCGTGGTGACAGCGTCAGCGTGATCAACATGCCGTTCTCCGCCGAGCGTGGTGAAGTGATCGCCGAAGCGGCGTTCTACACCCAGCCGTGGTTCTGGGACATCGTCAAGCAAGTGCTGGGTGTGTTGTTCATCCTGGTGCTGGTGTTCGGTGTGCTGCGCCCGGTGCTCAACAACATCACCGGCAACGGCAAGAAACAACTGGCGGCCTTCGGCGGCAGCGATGTCGAGTTGGGTGGCATGGGCGGCCTGGATGGCGAACTGGCCAACGACCGCGTCAGCCTTGGTGGCCCGCAAAGCATCCTGTTGCCAAGCCCGAGCGAAGGTTACGACGCTCAGTTGAACGCAATCAAAAGTCTGGTAGCAGAAGACCCGGGCCGTGTGGCCCAGGTCGTGAAAGAGTGGATTAACGCAGATGAGTGATAGTCGAGCCGCTGTTGCCAAACTCACCAAGGTCGATAAAGCCGCAGTCCTGCTGCTGTCCCTCGGTGAAACCGACGCTGCCCAAGTGTTGCGTCACATGGGACCCAAAGAGGTCCAGCGTGTGGGCGTGGCCATGGCGCAGATGCGCAATGTGCACCGTGAGCAGGTCGAGCAGGTGATGAGCGAGTTCGTCGAGATCGTCGGCGACCAGACCAGCCTGGGCGTCGGCTCCGACAGCTACATCCGCAAGATGCTCACCTCGGCCCTGGGCGAAGACAAAGCCAACGGCCTGATCGACCGCATCCTGCTGGGCGGCAACACCAGCGGCCTGGACAGCCTCAAGTGGATGGAGCCGCGCGCGGTCGCCGATGTGATCCGCTACGAGCACCCGCAGATCCAGGCGATCGTGGTGGCCTACCTCGACCCGGACCAGGCCGGTGAAGTACTCGGCCACTTCGACCATAAAGTGCGCCTGGACATCATCCTGCGCGTGTCGTCGCTGAACACCGTGCAGCCCGCGGCCCTGAAAGAACTCAACACGATTCTCGAGAAACAGTTCTCGGGTAACTCGAACGCCTCGCGGACCACCCTGGGTGGCATCAAGCGCGCGGCCGACATCATGAACTTCCTCGACAGCTCGGTCGAAGGCCAGTTGATGGACTCGATCCGCGAGATCGACGACACCCTGTCCGGCCAGATCGAAGACCTCATGTTCGTGTTCAACAACCTCTCCGATGTCGACGACCGTGGCATCCAGGCGCTGCTGCGCGAGGTGTCCTCCGACGTGCTGGTGCTGGCCCTCAAGGGCTCGGACGAAGGCGTCAAGGAGAAGATCTTCAAGAACATGTCCAAACGTGCCTCCGAGCTGTTGCGCGACGACCTGGAAGCCAAAGGCCCGGTACGCGTCAGCGACGTGGAAACCGCGCAGAAAGAAATCCTCACCATTGCCCGCCGTATGGCCGAAGCCGGAGAAATCGTTCTCGGCGGGAAGGGCGGCGAAGAAATGATCTAAGGCGCTACCCATGTCGAACAAAGATGAGGCGCCCAGCGATCTGATTCGCGCACGGGACGTCGGTGGGTTCGACATCTGGTCGTTGCCCAGCTTCGATCCGCATGTGCCCGAGCCTGAGCCGGAACCGGTGGAAGAACCTCCAGTGGAAATGGAAGAAGTGCCGCTGGAGGAAGTCCAGCCACTGACCCTGGAAGAGTTGGAAAGCATTCGTCAGGAGGCCTACAACGAAGGTTTCGCCGCGGGCGAGAAAGACGGTTTTCGCAGCACCACCCTCAAGGTTCGCCAGGAGGCCGAGGCGGCGCTGAGCGTCAAGCTGTCGAGCCTGGAGCGGCTGATGGGCAACCTGTTCGCCCCTATCGCCGAGCAGGATTCGCAGATCGAAAAATCCATGGTCGGTCTGGTGCAGCACATCGCCCGCCAGGTGATCCAGCGCGAACTGGTGCTGGATTCCAGCCAGATCGAAAGCGTGATGCGCGAAGCCCTAAAGCTGCTGCCCCTGGGCGTCGGCAATGTGCGGCTGTACATCAACCCGCAGGACTTCGAGCAGGTCAAAGCGATGCGCGAGCGCCACGAAGAAACCTGGCGCATCGTCGAAGATGCGGCGCTGCAGCCCGGCGGTTGCCGGGTCGAGACCGAGCACAGCCGCATCGATGCCACGGTGGAAACCCGCATCAGCCAGATCATGGCCAAGCTGCTTGATCAACAACACGAGCAGGCGCTGAACCCCGCCGAGCCGGACCTGAGCGTAGACCTGGACGCCCCCGATGCGCCTTGATCGCACCAGCTTCGCCAAGCGCCTGGGCGGCTATGCCGAGGCCACCGAATTGCCCGGCCAGCCGATCCTCGAAGGGCGCCTGTTGCGCATGGTCGGCCTGACCCTCGAAGCCGAAGGCCTGCGCGCCGCCATGGGCAGCCGCTGCATGGTGATCAACGACGACAGCTACCACCCGGTGCAGGTCGAAGCCGAAGTGATGGGCTTTTCCGGCAACAAGATTTTCCTCATGCCCGTCGGCAGCCTGGCCGGTATCGCCCCCGGCGCCCGCGTGGTCCCGTTGGCCGACACCGGTCGCCTGCCCATGGGCATGAGCATGCTCGGCCGGGTGCTGGACGGCGCCGGTCGCGCGCTGGACGGCAAGGGCGGCATGAAAGCCGAAGACTGGGTGCCGATGGACGGCCCCACGATCAACCCGCTCAACCGCAACCCCATCAGCGTGCCGCTGGACGTGGGCATTCGCAGCATTAACGGTTTATTGACGGTCGGCCGTGGCCAGCGTCTGGGCCTGTTCGCGGGTACGGGGGTGGGTAAGTCGGTGCTGCTGGGCATGATGACGCGCTTTACCGAGGCCGACATTATCGTGGTAGGCCTGATCGGCGAGCGGGGCCGCGAGGTGAAGGAGTTCATCGAACACAGCCTCGGCGAAGAAGGCCTCAAGCGTTCGGTCGTCGTTGCGTCGCCAGCGGATGATGCACCGCTGATGCGTTTGCGCGCGGCCATGTACTGCACGCGCATCGCCGAATATTTTCGCGACAAGGGCAAGAACGTCCTGTTGCTGATGGACTCGCTCACCCGGTTCGCCCAGGCCCAGCGGGAAATCGCCCTGGCCATCGGCGAGCCGCCAGCCACCAAGGGCTACCCGCCGTCAGTGTTCGCCAAGCTGCCCAAGCTGGTGGAGCGCGCCGGGAATGCCGAGGCTGGCGGTGGCTCGATCACCGCGTTCTACACCGTATTGTCCGAAGGCGATGACCAGCAGGATCCCATCGCCGACTCGGCGCGGGGTGTGCTCGACGGCCACATCGTGCTGTCACGGCGTCTGGCGGAGGAGGGGCACTACCCGGCCATCGACATTGAAGCGTCCATCAGCCGGGTCATGCCGGCGGTGGTCACGCCGGAGCATATGGCCCGCGCGCAGCAGTTCAAGCAGCTGTGGTCGCGTTATCAACAGAGCCGCGATTTGATCAGCGTTGGCGCCTACGTGGCCGGTGGTGACCGCGACACGGACCTGGCGATCGCGCTGCAACCGAAGTTGGTGACCTATTTGCGCCAGGGCCTCAACGACAAGATCAGCATGGGTGAAAGCGAAGCGCATTTGCAGTCCATCTTTGCCCCTGCGCCAGGCGGTTAAGCCATGGCCAACAGCCGCGCAGCGCGCCTGGCCCCGGTGGTGGACATGGCCGAAAAGGCCGAAAAAACCGCCGTCCAGCGCCTGGGTTACTTCCAGGGCCAAGTGCGCTTGGCGGAAAGCAAGCTGGGCGACCTGGAGCGCTTTCGCGGAGAGTACCAGCAGCAATGGATCGAGCGCGGCACCCAGGGGGTGTCGGGCCAATGGTTGATGGGTTACCAGGGCTTTCTCAATCAGCTGGAAACTGCCGTCGGCCAGCAGCGCCAAAGCCTTGCTTGGCACCAGAACAACCTCGACAAGGCCCGCGAGAGCTGGCAGCAAGCCTTCGCTCGCGTCGAAGGCCTGCGTAAATTGGTGCAGCGCTACATCGACGAAGCGCGAGCGCTGGAAGACAAGCGCGAGCAGAAATTGCTCGACGAACTGTCCCAGCGCCTCCCGCGCCAATCACAATACTGACGGTTGCCCGCCCCCCCATTTGATCTGCTGTGTTGCTGGTATCCCATTCGCCTGCTACACCTTGTGTCTATGTCTATGACAAGGAAGCAGTCGCATGTCAATCGAGTCAGAAGTATCCCTGGACGGGAAGAAGTTGACGATCGTAATCAAGGGGCGGTTCGATTTCAGCAGCCACCAGACATTTCGTGACGCTTACGAGCGTTTCTACAAGGTGCCTGAGTTGTATGTGGTCGACCTGAAAGAAACCACTTATATGGACAGTTCGGCCCTGGGCATGCTCCTGCTGTTGAGGGACCATGCCGGCGGCGATGAGGCGGAGGTCCAGGTGATCAACACCAACTCCGATGTGCGCAAAATCCTCGCCATCTCCAACTTCGACAAATTGTTCGACATCAATTGAGCGCCCAGCCCCCCGCTGTTGAGCCGCTGACGATCCTGATCGCCGAAGACAGCGCCGCCGACCTGCTGTTGCTGTCGACCATTGTGCGGCGCCAGGGGCATCAGGTGCTCACGGCGACCAATGGCGAGGAGGCCGTTGAACTGTTCGCGCGCGAGCGTCCGCAACTAGTGTTGATGGACGCGATCATGCCCGTGATGGATGGCTTGGCCGCCGCGCGGTGGATCAAGCAGTTGGCGGGGGAAGAGCTGGTGCCGATCATCTTCCTCACGTCCCTGCGCGAAAGTGCCGCCCTGGCCGAGTGCCTGGATGCCGGCGGCGATGATTTCCTGCCCAAACCCTACAACCAACTGATCCTGGCGGCCAAGATCAACGCCATGGACCGCCTGCGTCGGCTGCAAGCCACGATGCTGCAGCAGCGCGACCAGATCGCCAGGCACCATGACTACCTGCTGCGTGAGCAGCGGGCGGCCAAGGCGGTGTTCGATAAAGTCGCCCACTCGGGCTGCATCAACGCGGCGCCGAATATCCGCTACCTGCAATCGCCCTATGCGCTGTTCAACGGTGACCTGCTGCTGGCGGCGTACACGCCGTCGGGTGACATGCACGTGTTGCTCGGCGATTTCACCGGCCATGGCCTGCCGGCGGCGGTGGGCGCCATGCCCCTGGCGGAAGTGTTCTACGGCATGACCGCCAAGGGCTACGGCCTGGCGCAGGTCCTGCAGGAGATGAATGCCAAGCTCAAGCGCATCCTGCCGGTGGACATGTTCTGCTGCGCCACCTTGTTGTGCCTGAGCACGCAGCGGCGGGTGGTGGAGGTGTGGAACGGCGGCATGCCCGAAGGCTATGTGCATGAAGTCGCCAGCGGCAAGCGCACGCCGCTGCAGTCGCGGCATTTGCCGTTGGGGGTGCTGTCGGTGCAAGCCTTTGATGATCGCACCGAAGTCTGGCCGATGGCCCTGGGTGACCGGGTGTTCCTGTTGTCCGATGGTGTGCTGGATACCGCCGACGCCAATGACCAGCTGTTTGGCGTTGAGCGCTTGCAGCAGGTCTTTGCCGCCAACCGTGAGCCCGACCGGCTGTTCGACGACATCGAGCAGGCCCTGGTGGCCTTTCGCGGTGTGACTCGGGATGACGTGAGCATGGTGGAGATCACACTGAGTCCCGGGCAGCCGCTGCGGGCCACCGGGCCGTTGTATGCCGACAGCGGCCAGTCGTGCCCGCTGGATTGGTCGGTGAGTTTCGAATTTCGTGCCGAAACCCTCAAGCGTTACAACCCCTTGCCCTACCTGCTGCAACTGCTGCTGGAGATCCAGGGGCTGCGCGAGCAGAGCGGGGCGCTCTACAGCGTAATGGCCGAGTTGTATTCCAATGCGCTGGAGCATGGTGTGCTGGGCCTGGACTCGCGGCTCAAGCGCGATGCCCAGGGCTTTACCGAGTATTATCGCCAGCGCAATGACCGCCTGGCGCAGTTAAACAGTGGTTATGTGCGGGTGCATGTGCAGGTGGTACCCACCGAGGCGGGCGGCAAGATGACCCTGTGCCTTGAAGACAGTGGGCAAGGGTTCGACGTGGAGCAGGTGCTGGCCCGGCCGCTGGACATCGACTGTCTGTCTGGCCGAGGCTTGAGCCTGGTGCGCCAACTGAGCAGCGAGGTGCGCTGGTCCGACGGCGGGCGCAGTGTCTGCGTAGAGTTTTGCTGGGGGGCTCTGGCATAATCCGCTGATTCTTGATCAGGGAGCGAGCAAGTGGCTGAGATTCATATGGACCCGAACGTGTTGTCGGGTTTGCAGGAGGTCATGGAAGGCGAGTACCCCAAGTTACTCGATACCTTCCTCGATGACTCCCAAAAACGCGTCGAAGCGTTGCGCAAGGCGCGGGACGACGCCAAGGCACTGGGGCGTATTGCCCATAGCTTCAAAGGCAGCAGTGGCAACCTCGGCGCAGTGCGGTTGGCGCATTTGTGCCAGCGGTTGGAGGCGGAGTCCGTTGAGGCTGCGGCGGACCTGGGGGCGCTGGTGGACCAGATTGATCATGAGTTTGCATTGGTGAAGCCGATGTATGAGTCGGAGCGGCAGCGGTTCCAGATTTGATTCCATCAGTTTTAAAACCTGGCCCGACTCTTGCTGTATCTCCTGATACTGCATCCCCGATCCCCATGCAGTGGAGACCTTTACCTATGCCAGTCGCCCCGAATTCGCTTCTTCAGGCTGCCCCTGCGGCCAAGCCTCAAGCGCCTGCCGTCAATCCACCGGCAGTGGCTGCGGACCCACGGGACAAGGGCCCTGGCTTCGCTCAAGTGTTCGCCAGCCAAGGTTCCAAACCCACGGTCAAGGCTGATGACAACTCGGCCAAGCCCACGCGGGACAAGCCTGCCGATGCCAGCGCCAAGCCTGCGGCGGGCAACGACAAACCTGCCGCCAGCACGCCAGTGGTTGCCGATAGCGGCAATACCTTGCCTGCCAAGCCTGCGGCATCGTCCGACGACACTGCCAGCCAGGATGACGATGCACCTGTGGATCCGGCCCTGGCGCAGCAGCCTCCGGTGGACCCGGAGGTCGACCCGGCACTGATTGCCACGGTCACCCCGGTGGTGGTGCCAGTGCCGGTGGAAACCCCGGCACCCGTTGCCGCTGCCAAGGATGATAAGGCCGCACCCGTGGTTGCAGCGCCAATCGCAGCGACCGAGGAAGCCGCGTCGGCCTTCGATCCTGAGGCCGATCCCCTGGACGCCATGCCGGTCGTACGCCTGGCAATGGAGCAGGGCGGGCATGTGTCGGCCAGCAGCCAGGCACCGGCCAAAACCGTCCCGCCGACCACCCAGGACCAGCCAACCGCCGCCCAGAACTTTGCTGCCGGCCTGGCCACCATGGTCGACCAGCAAGCCACCAAGGACAGTACGGACCAGGGCGGCGACAAGGCCTTCAGCGGCTTGATCGAAGGTGGCCTCAAGGACTTGAAGGAGGCCAGCAGCGACACCCGCGTCGATGACTTCGCCAACCGCCTGGCCGCGTTGACCCAGGCGGCCACGCCGAAAACCGCGAATGCCTTGCCGCCGGTGACGAATGCACCGCTGGCCATGCACCAGAGCGGCTGGACCGACGAGATCGTCAACCGCGTGATGTACCTCTCCAGCGCCAACCTCAAGTCGGCGGAGATTCAGTTGCAACCGGCCGAACTCGGGCGCCTGGATATCAAGGTCAACATGACCGCCGACCAGCAGGCCCAGGTCAACTTCATGAGCGCCCACCCGGTGGTGCGCGAGGCGCTGGAAAGCCAGTCCGGCCGCTTGCGGGAGATGTTCGCCCAGCAGGGCATGGGGCAGGTGGACGTGAATGTCTCCGACCAGTCCCGTGGCCAGGAGCAGCAGCAACAGCAGGCCCAGACTGCTGGCGTTAGTCGTGGCGGGCGGGGTGGCGACAGCGGCGACAGCGGCAACCACATTGATGTGGCCGAAGCAGTGGCGCCCGTGACTTCGACGGTGATCGGCTCCAGCGCCGTCGATTACTACGCCTGACTTGAGCCGAGTACAAATCCAAAATGTGGGAGGGGGCTTGCCGCCTCCCACATTGTTTTGTGGTGTTCCTTCGTCTCCGCTTACCAGACAACTCTGGCATAACACTTGCTCTTGCCTTCCCGTAGATCTATGAATCCCCGAATAGTGACGGATTATTGGCATGGCGAAGAGCGACGACGCAGCAAAAGCACCCGCACCCGCAGGCAAAGGCAAACTCAAGCTTATCCTGATGATTGTCGTGGGCCTGCTCCTGGCCATCGGCGCCTCGGTGGGCGGCACCTGGTACATCATGCACAGCAGTGCAAGCAAACCGGCACCTGCCGCCGAAACTGCCAGTAACGTCAAGCAACCGGCAATCTTCGAGCCGATGCTTCCGGCCTTTGTCGCCAACTTCAACCAGAACGGTCGCCAACGCTACCTGCAAGTGAGCATCACCTTGCTGGCGCGGAATGCGGCGGACCTGGAGGCGCTCAAGGAGCACATGCCAGTGATCCGCAACAACCTGGTGATGCTGTTCTCCGGGCAGAGTTTCGACGCCCTGGCCACCCCGGTGGGCCAGGAAATGCTGCGCCAGAAGGTCACTGCCAGCGTGCAGGAAGTGGCCCAGAAGGAGCTCGGCAAAGTCGTGATCGAGCAGGCGCTCTTCACTAATTTCGTATTGCAGTAGGATCACCACATGGCCGTGCAGGACCTGCTGTCCCAGGATGAAATCGACGCGCTGTTGCATGGCGTCGACGACGGTCTGGTACAGACTGAAATAGCTGCCGAGCCCGGCAGCGTCAAAAGTTATGACCTGACCAGCCAGGATCGCATCGTCCGTGGACGCATGCCGACCCTGGAGATGATCAATGAGCGCTTCGCCCGTTACACCCGGATCAGCATGTTCAACATGCTGCGCCGCTCGGCGGACGTGGCGGTGGGCGGCGTGCAGGTGATGAAGTTCGGCGAGTACGTGCATTCGCTGTACGTGCCTACCAGCCTCAACCTGGTCAAGATCAAGCCGCTGCGCGGTACCGCGCTGTTCATCCTCGACGCCAAGCTGGTGTTCAAGCTGGTGGACAACTTCTTCGGCGGTGACGGCCGCCACGCCAAGATCGAAGGCCGTGAATTCACCCCCACCGAGTTGCGCGTTGTGCGCATGGTGCTGGAACAGGCCTTCATTGACTTGAAGGAAGCCTGGCAGGCGATCATGGAAGTCAGTTTCGAGTACATCAACTCGGAAGTGAACCCGGCCATGGCCAACATCGTCGGCCCCAGCGAAGCCATTGTGGTGTCCACCTTCCACATCGAACTCGATGGCGGTGGCGGCGACCTGCACGTGACCATGCCGTACTCGATGATCGAGCCGGTGCGCGAAATGCTCGACGCCGGCTTCCAGTCCGACCTGGACGACCAGGACGAACGCTGGGTCAAGGCCCTGCGCGAAGACCTGCTGGACGTCGACGTGCCCCTGAGCGCCACCGTCGCCCGTCGCCAATTGCGTCTGCGGGATATTTTGCATATGCAGCCGGGGGACATCATCCCCGTCGAATTGCCGGACGAAATGATCATGCGCGCCAACGGCGTGCCGTCGTTCAAGGTCAAGCTCGGTTCCCATAAGGGCAACCTTGCGCTGCAGGTGGTGGAGTCGATCACCCGTCGCTGAGCCACCGCTGTTGATGTATCCCTATTTATGAATGTTTGCTCCGCCGAGGACATGTAATGGCTACCGAACACGAAAACACTTCCGCCGAAGACCAGGCCCTGGCTGACGAATGGGCTGCGGCCCTGGAAGAAACCGGCGATGTTGGCCAGGACGATATCGACGCACTGCTGGCCGCGGATGCCGCCACAGCACCAGCGGGTAATCGCCTGCCCATGGAAGAATTCGGCAGCGTGCCGAAGAACAACGACCCGGTGACCCTCGATGGGCCGAACCTGGACGTGATCCTCGACATCCCGGTGTCGATCTCCATGGAAGTGGGCAGCACCGACATCAACATCCGCAACCTGCTGCAACTCAACCAGGGCTCGGTGATCGAGCTGGATCGCCTGGCCGGTGAGCCGCTGGACGTGCTGGTCAACGGCACCCTGATCGCCCATGGTGAAGTGGTGGTGGTCAACGAAAAGTTCGGCATCCGCCTGACCGACGTGATCAGCCCAAGCGAACGCATCAAGAAGTTGCGCTGATATGAAACGGCTGATGGTGGGACTGTTAGCCGCGCTGCCATTGGCGGCGTGGGCGGCGGAGCCGGTGGCCCAAGCTGCCGCTGCGCCCGTCGGCGGCAGTGTCGGCGGGCAACTGACGCAGCTGGTGCTGGGCCTGTTGCTGGTGGTCGGCTTGATCTTCGTGTTGGCCTGGTTGATGCGTCGCGTGCAGAGCATCGGTCCGGGCAATGCCCAGGTCATCGAAATGATCGGCTCGCGCGCCCTCGGCCCGCGTGACCGGTTGGTGCTGGTGCAAGTGGGCGAGGAGCAGATACTGCTGGGCATTACCCCCGGCCGAATCACGCCGCTGCACGTGCTCAAGACTCCGGTGCAAACCACCCAATCCCAGCCCGCCACGCCAGAATTCGCCCAGCGCCTGATGGAGTTGCTGGGCAAGGATCAGAAGGATAAGAAGTAATGCGCGTTTTATTGACGCTCATGCTGTTGCTGGCTGCGCCGTTGGCGTTTGCCGCCGACCCGTTGTCGATCCCGGCGATTACGCTGGGTACCAACGCGGCGGGGGCCCAGGAGTATTCGGTCAGCCTGCAGATCCTGCTGATCATGACAGCGCTGAGCTTTATCCCGGCGTTTGTCATGCTGATGACCAGCTTCACGCGGATCATCATCGTGTTCTCGATCCTGCGTCAGGCCCTGGGCCTGCAGCAGACGCCGTCGAACCAGATCCTCACCGGCATGGCGTTGTTCTTGACGATGTTCATCATGGCGCCGGTGTTCGACAAGGTGAACCAGCAAGCCCTGCAACCGTACCTGGCCGAGACCATCACGGCCCAGGTCGCGATCGACAGGGCGCAAGGCCCGATCAAGGACTTCATGCTCTCGCAGACTCGCTCCAGCGACCTTGAGCTGTTCATGCGCCTGTCCAAGCGCACCGACATCGCGACCCCGGACCAGGCGCCGCTGACCATCCTGGTGCCGGCGTTCGTCACCTCTGAACTGAAGACGGCGTTCCAGATCGGCTTCATGATCTTTATCCCGTTCCTGATCATCGACCTGGTGGTGGCGAGCGTGCTGATGGCCATGGGTATGATGATGCTGTCGCCGCTGATTATTTCGTTGCCGTTCAAGATCATGCTGTTTGTGCTGGTGGACGGTTGGGCGTTGATTATCGGCACTTTGGCCGGCAGTTTCGGAGGGGTGTGATTTGTTAGGTGAAGCAGCATGACCCCAGAAGTCGCCGTTGACCTGTTCCGTGAAGCGCTATGGCTGACCACCGTGATGGTTGCCGTGCTGGTGGTGCCGAGCCTGTTGGTGGGCTTGCTGGTGGCGATGTTCCAGGCCGCGACCCAGATCAACGAACAGACCTTGAGCTTCCTGCCGCGCCTGCTGGTGATGCTGATCACACTGATTGTCGCTGGCCCGTGGCTGGTGCAAACCTTCATGGAATACATCCTGCAGCTGTACGGCAGTATTCCGCAGTTGATCGGCTGACCGCATGCAATCGCTGCTGGCATTGACCGACACCCAGATCAGCACTTGGGTGGCCTCGTTCATCCTCCCGTTGTTCCGAGTGACGGCGGTACTGATGAGCATGCCGGTGTTCGGTACCACCCTGGTGCCGCGCCGCATCCGCCTGTATTTCGCGGTGGCGATTACCGTGGTGCTCGTGCCCGGCCTGCCGCCGATGCCCCCGGTCAACGCGCTCGACCTCAGCGCCCTGATGCTGATTGCCGAGCAGATCCTGATCGGCTCGCTGCTGGGCTTTTCGCTGCAACTGTTTTTCCAGGCGTTCGTGATCGCCGGGCAAATCATCTCGATCCAGATGGGCATGGGCTTCGCGTCCATGGTCGACCCCACCAATGGCGTGTCGGCGGCAGTGATCGGGCAATTCCTGACCATGCTGGTGACCTTGTTGTTCCTGGCCATGAACGGCCACTTGGTGGTGTTCGAGGTGCTGACCGAAAGCTTCACCACCTTGCCGGTGGGGTCGGGACTGGTGGTCAATCACTTCTGGGAGTTGGTGGGGCGCCTCAGTTGGGTGCTTGGTGCCTCGCTGTTGCTGGTGCTGCCGGCGATCACGGCCTTGCTGGTGGTCAACATCGCGTTTGGCGTCATGACGCGTGCAGCGCCACAGCTGAACATCTTCTCCATTGGTTTCCCCCTGACCCTGGTGCTGGGCATGGGAATTTTCTGGGTCGGCCTGGCCGACATTCTCAATCAGTATCAACCGCTGGCGACCGACGCCTTGCAGTTCTTACGTGATCTGGCACGGGCGCGCTGAGCCATGGCCGAGAGCGAGAGTGGTCAGGACAAAACAGAAGACCCCACGGAGAAACGTAAAAAGGACTCCAGGGAAAAGGGCGAGATTGCCCGTTCCAAGGAGCTCAACACCGTTGCGACCATGATGGCAGGGGCCGGTGCCTTGCTGATCTACGGCGGCGGCCTGGCGCTGGACCTGATGGAGCTGATGAAGCACAACTTCACCTTGCCGCGCGATGTGCTGCTTAACCCCGGCTCCATGGGCCAATACCTGCTGCACTCGGGCAAGATCGCGATATTGGCGGTGCAGCCCATCTTGATCACCTTGCTGCTGGCTGCGCTGATCGGCCCGGTCGCCCTCGGTGGCTGGTTGTTCGCCGCCGGCAGCATGGCGCCCAAGTTCAGCCGCATGAACCCTGCGGCCGGTCTCAAGCGCATGTTTTCCGCCAAGGCACTGGTGGAGCTGCTCAAGGCCCTGGCCAAGTTCATCCTGATTCTGTTCGTGGCACTGATGGTGTTGTCGGCCGACATCGACGAACTGCAGCGCATCGCCCATGAACCCCTGGAGTCGGCGATTATCCACAGCGTGCAGGTGGTGGGCTGGAGTGCGCTGTGGATGGCCGCCGGGCTGATCATCATCGCGGCGGTGGACGCGCCGATCCAGTTGTGGGAAAGCCACAAGAAACTGCTGATGACCAAACAGGAAGTACGCGACGAGCACAAGGACCAGGAAGGTCGCCCCGAGGTCAAGCAACGCATCCGCCAACTGCAGCGGGAAATGTCCCAGCGCAAGATGATGGCTTCGGTGCCCGACGCCGATGTGGTCATCACCAACCCGACCCACTACGCCGTGGCTCTCAAGTACGACCCGGAGAAGGGCGGCGCACCGATGCTGCTGGCCAAGGGCAGCGACTTTACCGCGTTGAAAATCCGCGAAATTGCCGTGGCCCACGACATCCTGCTGTTGGAATCACCGGAACTGGCGCGATCAATCTTCTACTCCACCGACCTCGACCAGGAAATCCCCGCAGGGTTGTACCTGGCCGTGGCCCAGGTGTTGGCATATGTCTATCAGATCCGCCAATACCGCGCGGGCAAAGGCAAGCGCCCGGATCCGCTCAAGGACCTGCCGATTCCGCCGGAATTACGTCGCGATTCCTGATCTCTTACCACTCGTCACTAACGGCCGTCTACCTGTCAACTTTGACAGTAGTCAATCTTATTTCCAGCGCGTTTGATAAGGCTCAGGTCTTAAAAACAAGCAGGGTGGAGAAGGTTAATGGCAACCGGCATCGTAAAGTGGTTCAACGTAGATAAGGGGTTTGGTTTCATCAAGCCGGACGACGGCTCTGAAGATGTATTTGTGCATTACTCGGGGATCGTTTCCAGCGGTTTCAAAAGCCTGGATGAAAACCAAAAGGTCGAATACGTGCTTGCCAATGGTCCCAAGGGACTGCAGGCAACTGAAGTTAAGGCTGTGAACTAGCCGTGGACGTTAGTTTCGCTGTCGGCAATGAATGTACACCGATCCAACTGTGGGAGGGGGCAAGCCTCCTCCCACAATTGGATTGTTTACATCCGATAGAACTCGGGCGCCTGTAGCGATCCACCTCCTCAAAAGCAAAGTTGGAAGGCTTCTTGCAATACCGCCTCCAGGACGCCTCCCGGCGTCAAAAGTTTGCTTCAAGGAAACGAGGAATACCGGTGGTGGATCGCTCTCAAATGCTCGGCACGGCCCGTACGACCCTGACTGACCTCTCGCGGGGCAATCTGGGTGTGCCGTTGTTGTTGCTGGTGATGCTGGCAATGATGATGTTGCCGATACCGCCATTCCTGCTGGACGTGTTCTTCACCTTCAACATTGCGCTGTCGGTCGTGGTGCTGCTGGTGTGCGTGTACGCCCTGCGGCCGCTGGACTTTGCGGTATTCCCGACGATCCTGTTGGTGGCGACCCTGCTGCGGTTGGCGCTCAACGTGGCGTCCACCCGCGTGGTGATGCTCAACGGCCAGGACGGTCACGCCGCCGCCGGTAAGGTGATCCAGGCCTTCGGTGAGGTGGTGATCGGCGGTAACTACGTGGTCGGTGTCGTGGTGTTCGCGATCCTCATGATCATCAACTTCGTGGTGGTGACCAAGGGTGCCGGCCGTATTTCCGAGGTGAGCGCGCGCTTTACCCTCGACGCCATGCCCGGCAAACAGATGGCCATCGATGCCGACCTCAACGCCGGCTTGATCGACCAGAACCAGGCCAAGACCCGACGCCTGGAAGTGGCCCAGGAAGCCGAGTTCTACGGCTCCATGGACGGTGCCAGCAAATTTGTGCGCGGTGACGCCATTGCCGGCCTGCTGATCCTGTTCATCAACCTGATCGGTGGTATTGCGGTCGGGATCTTCCAGCACGGCATGACTTTCGGCGATGCGGGCAAGGTATACGCCTTGCTGACCATCGGTGACGGTTTAGTGGCGCAATTGCCATCACTGTTGTTATCTACAGCTGCCGCCATCATGGTGACCCGTGCTTCGGGCTCCGAAGACATGGGCAAGCAGATCAGCCGGCAGATGTTTGCCTCGCCCAAGGCCCTGGCCGTAGCGGCGGGCATCATGGCGATCATGGGCATCGTGCCGGGCATGCCCCACTTCTCATTCCTGAGCATGGCGGCCCTGGCCGGCGGCGCTGCCTACCTGTTCTGGAAAAAGCAGAATGCGGTCAAGGTCCAGGCCCTGCAAGAAGTTGCGCGCCAGCAGGAACTGCTGCCATCGCCAGCCCGCGCCCAGGAAACCAAGGAGTTGGGCTGGGACGACGTGACCCCGATCGACATGATCGGCCTGGAAGTCGGCTACCGCCTGATTCCGTTGGTGGACCGCAATCAGGGCGGCCAATTGCTCGCGCGGATCAAGGGCGTGCGCAAGAAGCTGTCCCAGGACCTGGGTTTCCTGATGCCTACCGTGCATATCCGCGACAACCTCGACCTGGCCCCGAGTGCCTACCGCCTGACCCTGATGGGCGTGATCCTGGCCGAAGCCGAGATCTACCCGGACCGCGAGCTGGCGATCAACCCCGGCCAGGTGTTCGGCAGCCTCAACGGCATTACCGCCAAAGATCCGGCTTTTGGCCTGGAGGCGGTGTGGATCGAAATCAGCCAGCGCAGCCAGGCGCAGTCCCTGGGCTACACCGTGGTGGACGCCAGTACCGTGGTCGCCACTCACCTCAACCAGATCCTCTACAAGCACTCCCACGAGCTGATCGGCCACGAAGAAGTCCAGCAATTGATGGGCTTGCTCGGCAAGGCCTCGCCAAAACTGGCGGAAGAACTGGTGCCGGGCGTGCTGTCGTTGTCGCAACTGCTCAAGGTGCTGCAGGCGCTGCTGGCCGAACAGGTGCCGGTACGCGACATCCGCAGCATTGCCGAGGCTATCGCCAACAATGCCGCCAAGAGTCAAGATACTGCCGCGTTGGTGGCGGCGGTGCGTGTCGGATTGTCCCGCGCAATCGTGCAAAGCATTGTAGGGCTTGACTCCGAGCTGCCTGTGATCACCTTGGAACCAAGGTTGGAACAGATATTGCTCAATAGTATTCAGAAGGCAGGACAAGGCCAGGAAGAGGGCGTTCTGCTGGAACCAAGCATGGCTGAGAAACTGCAGCGTTCGTTGATCGACGCCGCACAGCGCCAGGAAATGCAGGGCCAACCGGTGATTCTGCTGGTGGCGGGTCCGGTCCGGGCGATGTTGTCGCGGTTTGGACGTCTGGCAGTACCGAATTTGCACGTCTTGGCTTATCAGGAAATTCCTGACAACAAGCAAGTGACTATCGTCGCGACAGTAGGGCCCAACGGCTGAGGGTAGTGGGTTATGCAAGTTAAGCGTTTTTTCGCCGCCGATATGCGTCAGGCCATGAAACTGGTCCGCGATGAGCTGGGCGCCGATGCCGCGATTATCGGTAACCGTCGTATTGCCGGCGGTGTCGAGCTGACGGCTGCCCTGGACTACACCCCCTCGGCATTGGCGCCGCGTGTGCCGAACATGGAGCTTGAAGACGAGCTGCGCAAGACCGCTTCGCGCATCGTCTCGGCCCAGGCTGAACTGAGCATGCGTGGCGACAGCGATGCCACCACCAATCGCCAGTTGTTTGCCGGCCTGCCGCTGACCGCCGCCGAGCCGCTGGTTGAGCCAACGTTCATCGAACCGCCGCGTCCTGCTGCGCCAGCCCCGGCCGCCGCAGTCGACCAGCGTGTCTTCGACTCGATGCGTTTTGAACTCAACGGCCTGCGCGAACTGCTGGAAGTGCAATTGGGTTCGCTGGCCTGGACCCAACTGCAAGGCAGCAAACCGCAACAGGCCAACCTGTGGCGCCGCCTGCAACGCATCGGCCTGTCCGGCCCGTTGTCCCGCGACCTGCTGGCCCTGACCACCGAAATCGAAGAGCCGCGCCAGGCCTGGCGCATGTTGCTGGCCCACCTGGCGCGGATGATCAGCACCCCGGAAATCGAACCCCTGGAAGAGGGCGGCGTGATTGCCATGGTCGGCCCTGCCGGCATGGGCAAGACCACCACCCTGGCCAAGCTGGCGGCGCGTTATGTGCTCAAGTACGGCGCGAATAACATCGCGCTGGTGAGCATGGACAGCTACCGCATCGGCGCCCAGGAACAGCTCAAGACCCTGGGCCGCATCCTCAATGTGCCGGTCACCCACGTCGACCCGGGCCAGTCCCTGGCCAACGCGCTCGATCCGCTGCTGCGCAAGCGTGTGGTGCTGATCGATACCGCCGGCCTGCAAGCCAGTGATCCGGCGTTGCGCATGCAACTGGAAAGCCTGGCCGGGCGTGGCATCAAATCGAAAAATTACCTGGTGCTTGCAACCACCAGCCAGAAACAGGTTCTTACCGCTGCGTACCATAGCTACAAGCGTTGCGGTCTGGCCGGTTGCATCCTGACTAAACTGGATGAAACCGCCAGCCTGGGGGAAGTGTTGAGCCTGGCTATCAGCCATGAACTACCGGTTGCCTATCTGACCGACGGGCCGCGGATCCCGGATGACTTGCATCTGCCGCGCCGTCATCAGTTGGTCAGCCGCGCCGTCAGCGTGCAAATGCAAGAAGAGCCTAGCGAGGAAGCGATGGCCGATATGTTCGCCGACCTTTACCACAACCCGGCAAAACGGGTGGGTTGAGGCGCGATGAACACCGTGAAATGTACCTACATCGATGGTCTGCAAGCGATTCACGCGGCCAAGCCATGTAGCCTGCGTCTAAGCAAGACAAGGTAAAGAAATAAAATGGGCAGCATGCATCCCGTACAGGTGATCGCGGTGACCGGCGGCAAAGGTGGCGTCGGAAAAACTAACGTGTCAGTGAATTTGTCCCTGGCCCTGGCAGAGCTTGGCCGTCGCGTCATGCTGCTGGATGCTGACCTGGGGCTGGCGAACGTCGACGTTCTACTGGGACTGACGCCTAAACACACCCTTGCCGATGTGATCGAGGGGCGCTGTGAGCTGCGCGATGTGCTGCTCCAGGGCCCTGGCGGGATCCGCATCGTGCCGGCTGCCTCCGGCACCCAGAGCATGGTGCACCTGAGCCCGGCGCAGCATGCCGGCCTGATCCAGGCCTTCAGTGACATCGGCGACAACCTCGACGTGCTGGTGATCGACACCGCCGCCGGGATCGGCGAGTCCGTGGTCAGCTTCGTGCGCGCGGCGCAGGAAGTCCTGCTGGTGGTCTGCGATGAACCCACCTCGATCACCGACGCCTACGCCCTGATCAAACTGCTTAACCGTGACTACGGCATGAACCGCTTCCGCGTCCTGGCTAACATGGCCCAGAGCCCGCAGGAAGGTCGCAACCTGTTCGCCAAGTTGACCAAGGTCACGGATCGCTTTCTCGATGTCGCCTTACAATACGTCGGTGCAGTTCCCTACGACGAGTGTGTGCGCAAGGCTGTGCAAAAGCAGCGTGCAGTCTACGAAGCGTTCCCTCGTTCCAAATGCGCATTGGCGTTCAAGGCTATTGCCCAGAAGGTCGATACCTGGCCGTTGCCTGCCAACCCTCGGGGGCATCTGGAGTTTTTCGTCGAGCGATTGGTGCATCAGACGAGCGCAGGACCGGTGCTATGACAGCGAACGGCTATAACGCATACAAGAAGTCTGCCCGTGACAGCCAGGGCGAGTTGATCGAGCGCTATGCGCCACTGGTCAAGCGGATTGCCTATCACCTGCTGGCACGCCTGCCCGCCAGCGTCCAGGTCGAAGACCTGATCCAGGCGGGCATGATCGGCCTGCTCGAAGTGTCGACCAAGTACGACGCGAGCAAGGGTGCGAGTTTCGAGACGTATGCGGGTATCCGCATCCGTGGCGCGATGCTCGACGAAGTGCGCAAAGGTGATTGGGCACCGCGTTCGGTGCACCGCAATACACGCATGGTCAGTGACGCAATTCGTGCAATTGAAGCAAAAACCGGTCGCGACGCTAAAGATCACGAAGTTGCGGCCGAACTCCAATTGAGTCTCGACGATTATTACGGGATTTTGAACGATACCTTGGGCAGCCGCCTGTTCAGTTTCGACGACCTGTTGCAGGACGGCGAACACGAAGGGCTGCATGAGGACGGCGCGAGCACGCATATGGAGCCGTCGCGTGACCTGGAAGATGAGCGTTTCCAGGGGGCGTTGGCGGACGCCATTGCCAACTTGCCGGAGCGTGAGCGGTTGGTGTTGGCGCTGTACTACGACGAAGAGCTGAACCTCAAGGAAATCGGTGAGGTCCTGGGGGTCAGCGAATCGCGTGTCAGCCAGTTGCACAGCCAGTGCGCGGCCCGCTTGCGGGGGCGTTTGGGAGAGTGGCGAGCGCGCTGACAGGCAGTGTGGGGAGCACTGCAAAGCGATACCGCGAAGGTGATTGGCCTTCGCGGGTTCGACCCGTGGTGCCCCTGGCAGTCCTTGTTGTGTATGCCTGTTGATTGAAATGGCGCGTCCAGGTGCTGGGCGCGTTTAAGACTGCTTGGAGGTCGAATTGGACAAGAACATGAAAATCCTCATCGTTGATGACTTCTCAACGATGCGGCGGATCATAAAAAACCTGTTGCGTGACCTGGGGTTCACAAACACGGTCGAGGCGGATGATGGCCTTACGGCGATTCCGATCCTCAACAGCGGGAGCATCGACTTTCTGGTAACGGACTGGAACATGCCGGGCATGACCGGTATCGACTTGTTGCGCCACGTGCGTGCCGACGAAAAATTGCGCAGCCTTCCCGTGTTGATGGTGACCGCCGAAGCCAAGCGTGAACAGATCATCGAAGCCGCCCAGGCCGGGGTCAACGGTTACGTGGTCAAACCATTCACTGCACAGGCCTTGAAAGAGAAGATCGAAAAGATCTTCGAACGCATCCACGGCTGATGCCATCGCGGGGGAGCTATGGAGCATAAAGAAACGTCACAGGGCGACTTTGAGTCGACCCTGAAAAAGCATGCTCACCAGTTGGTCGACAGCCTTGAAAAAGGCCATTTCGGCGACGCGGTGCAGTTAATCCATGAGCTTAACCAGACCCGTGACCGCGGCCTGTACCAGGAAGTGGGCAAGCTCACACGCGAGCTGCACAGTGCAATCGTCAATTTCCAGATTGACCCGCACATGCCCCAGGCCGAAGAGATTTCGCAGATCACCGACGCCACCGAACGCCTGTCCTATGTGGTCAGGCTGACTGAGGCGGCGGCCAACCGCACCATGGACCTGGTGGAAAACGCCACGCCCCTGGTCAACGGCATGGCCACGGAAGCCCAGGCGCTCAGCGTTGACTGGGGCCGCTTCATGCGCCGTGAAGTCGGTGCAGAAGAGTTTCGTGAGCTGGCCCGTCGGGTCGAAGGGTTCCTGTCACGCAGCGAGCAGGAAAACCGCACGGTTTCCAGCAACCTCAATGACATTCTGCTGGCCCAGGATTACCAGGACCTGACCGGTCAGGTGATCAAGCGTGTGACCCAGTTGGTCACCGAAGTGGAAAGCAACCTGCTCAAATTGGTACTCATGGCCGGCCAGGTAGACCGTTTTGCCGGCATCGAACATGACCGCGAAGCGATCCTTTCTGAAAAAGATCCACAAAAACATCTCGCCAAGGGTGAAGGTCCGCAGATTCATGCCGATAAACGTGAAGACGTTGTGTCAGGTCAGGATGACGTAGATGACCTGTTATCCAGTTTAGGCTTCTAAGGAGCACCCACATGAGCTTCGGCGCCGATGAAGAGATCCTTCAGGATTTCCTTGTAGAGGCCGGCGAAATTTTAGAGCAACTGTCCGAACAACTGGTCGAGCTGGAAAGCCGCCCGGATGATGCGAACCTGCTCAATGCAATTTTTCGCGGTTTTCATACTGTAAAAGGGGGCGCCGGCTTCCTCCAGCTCCATGAGCTGGTGGAGTGCTGCCACATCGCCGAGAACGTGTTCGACATCCTGCGCAAGGGTGAGCGTCACGTTGATTCGGAGTTGATGGACGTGATTCTCGAAGCACTGGATGCGGTCAACGGCATGTTCAGCGAAGTGCGCGAACGTGCCCCGATCACCGCAGCCACTCCGGAACTGCTGGCCGCCCTGGCGCGTTATGCCGAGCCGGCCGATACCTCGGCAGCGCCGGTGGTCGAAGCCGCGCCGGAACCGGTGGTGGAGCCTGAAGCGGATGTGACGGACAGCGAGTTCGAGCAACTGCTCAACTCCCTCAGTGCCGTCAAGGCCGAGGCCGAAGCGCCAGCTGCCGTTGCCCCGGCTGCCGCGCCGAGCAGCGAAGACATTACCGACGCTGAGTTCGAGTCTTTGCTCGACCAATTGCACGGCAAGGGCCAGTTCGCTGCCGACGCCGTGGCGCCTGCCGGTGCCGCCGCCGATGCTGCGGATGTGCCTGCCGCTTCTGCCAGCACCGACATCACTGACGATGAATTCGAAGCGTTGCTCGACCAGTTGCATGGCAAGGGCACCTTCGCGGCCGACGCCTTGCCTGCCGTCGCCGCTACAGCCGCTACAGCCGCAACACCGGCTGCTGGTGCCAAGCCTGCGGACGATGGGTTGATCTCCGATCACGAATTCGAAGCGTTGCTGGACGATTTGCACGGCAAGGGCAAGTTCACCGAAGTCGCCCCAGCCGCCGCTGCCGCCCCAGCCGCTGCCGCCCCAGCCGCTGCTGCGGCCACGGCGGCACCGGTTGCCGCCAAAGCCGCCGCGCCCGCCGCCAAGCCTGCGCCTGCGCCGGCTGCTGCCCCGGCTCCAGCGCGTGCCGCAGCGGCCCCGGTCGCGGAAAAACCGGCCAGTGAAGCCGAAACCACCGTACGGGTCGATACCGCGCGTCTGGACGACATCATGAACATGGTCGGCGAGCTGGTACTGGTGCGTAACCGCCTGGTGCGCCTGGGCCTGAGCAGTGGCGATGAAGCCATGCAGAAGGCCGTGTCGAACCTCGACGTGGTCACCGCCGACCTGCAAACCGCGGTGATGAAAACGCGGATGCAACCGATCAAGAAAGTCTTCGGCCGCTTCCCGCGCCTGGTTCGCGACCTCGCGCGCCAACTGAAGAAAGAGATCAACCTGGAACTGGTGGGTGAAGAAACCGACCTCGACAAAAACCTTGTCGAGGCCCTGGCCGACCCGCTGGTCCACTTGGTGCGCAACGCTGTCGACCACGGTGTCGAAACCCCGGAAGAACGCGAAGCCTCGGGCAAGTCCCGTGGCGGCAAGGTGATCCTGGCGGCAGAGCAGGAAGGCGACCACATCCTGCTGTCGATCACCGATGACGGCAAGGGCATGGACCCGACGATTCTGCGCAATATTGCCGTCAAGCGTGGCGTGATGGACAAGGACGCCGCCGACCGCCTGACTGACACCGAGTGCTACAACCTGATCTTCGCCCCTGGCTTCTCGACCAAGACCGAGATTTCCGACGTGTCGGGCCGTGGCGTGGGCATGGACGTGGTGAAGACCAAGATCAGCCAGCTCAACGGCTCGATCAACATCTACTCGACCAAGGGCCAGGGCTCCAAGATCGTCATCAAGGTGCCGTTGACCTTGGCGATCATGCCGACCCTGATGGTGATGCTGGGCAACCAGGCATTCGCCTTCCCGCTGGTCAACGTCAACGAGATCTTCCACCTCGATCTGTCGCGCACCAACGTGGTCGACGGCCAGGAAGTGGTGATCGTACGGGACAAGGCGTTGCCCCTGTTCTACCTCAAGCGCTGGCTGGTTGCTTCGGCTGCCCATGAAGAGCAGCGCGAAGGCCATGTGGTGATTCTCTCCGTGGGCACCCAGCGTATCGGCTTTGTCGTCGATCAACTGGTTGGCCAGGAAGAAGTGGTCATCAAGCCTTTGGGCAAAATGCTGCAGGGAACCCCGGGCATGTCGGGTGCGACCATCACCGGTGACGGCCGGATCGCGCTGATTCTCGATGTTCCGAGCATGCTCAAGCGTTACGCCGCTCGGCGTATTTGATTCTGGTGGGGCACGGCGGTATTGCCCACCCCACCTAACGGAGTGTTTATGGCAGTCAAGGTCCTGGTGGTGGACGATTCGGGTTTCTTCCGCCGCCGCGTCTCGGAAATTCTTTCCGCCGATCCAAGTATCCAGGTGGTCGGCACGGCCACCAACGGCAAAGAGGCGATTGATCAAGCCATTGCGTTGAAGCCGGACGTGATCACCATGGACTACGAGATGCCGATGATGGATGGCATCACGGCAGTTCGGCATATCATGCAACGCTGCCCGACCCCGGTATTGATGTTCTCCTCGCTGACCCACGAAGGCGCCCGAGTGACCCTCGACGCGTTGGATGCGGGTGCGGTGGACTTCCTGCCGAAGAATTTCGAAGACATCTCGCGTAATCCCGAGAAGGTCAAGCAACTGCTGTGCGAGAAAGTCCACAGTATTTCCCGCAGCAACCGCCGCAGCCTGTTCAGCGCGCCAGCCCCTGCGCCGGCACCGGTGGCTGCGCCGGCTGCGCCGACCAGTTCCTCATTCAGTCGCCCGGCGTCTGCGCCGGTTGCACGGCCTGCCGTGCCGCCGGTGCGCACGTCGGCACCGGCGGCTGCCCAGTCGCCTGCGCCCAAGCGCAAGGCTTATAAACTGGTCGCCATCGGCACCTCCACCGGCGGCCCGGTAGCCTTGCAGCGCGTGTTGACCCAATTGCCGGCCAACTTCCCGGCGCCGATCGTATTGATCCAGCATATGCCCGCTGCGTTTACCAAGGCCTTCGCCGAGCGCCTGGACAAGCTGTGCCGCATCAGCGTCAAGGAAGCCGAGGATGGCGACATCCTGCGTCCTGGCCTGGCGTTGCTGGCCCCAGGCGGCAAGCAGATGATGGTCGATGCCCGTGGCGCGATCAAAATCCTGCCGGGCGATGAGCGCCTCAACTACAAGCCGTGCGTGGACATCACCTTCGGTTCGGCTGCAAAGTCCTACGGCGACAAAGTTCTGGCGGTGGTGCTCACCGGTATGGGCGCCGATGGCCGTGAAGGCGCGCGCCTGCTCAAGCAGGGCGGCAGTGCGATCTGGGCCCAGGACGAAGCCAGCTGCGTGATCTATGGCATGCCCATGGCCATCGTCAAGGCTGACCTGGCCGACGCCGTCTACAGCCTGGACGACATCGGCAAGCATCTGGTGGAGGCCTGCCTCTGATGGATGTATTGAGCCTGATCGGCATCATCCTGGCGTTTGTCGCCATTATTGGCGGCAACTACCTCGAAGGCGGTCACCTTGGCGCCCTGGCCAATGGCCCGGCGGCGCTGATCGTGATTGGCGGCACGGTGGGCGCCGCGTTGCTGCAGTCACCGATGAGTTCGTTCAAGCGTGCAATGCAAATCCTCATCTGGATCATTTTTCCGCCGCGTGTCGACTTGGCCGGTGGCATCGACCGTGTGGTCAACTGGAGCCTCACCGCGCGCAAGGAAGGCCTGCTGGGCCTTGAGGGCGTGGCCGATGCCGAACCCGACAGCTACTCGCGCAAAGGCCTGCAATTGCTGGTGGACGGCGCCGAGCCGGAAGCGATCCGCAGCATTCTCGAAGTGGATTTCTACACCCAGGAAAGCCGCGACATCAACGCCGCCAAAGTATTTGAAAGCATGGGCGGCTACGCGCCGACCATCGGCATCATCGGTGCGGTGATGGGCCTGATCCATGTGATGGGCAACCTGGCCGATCCGTCGCAACTGGGCAGCGGCATTGCCGTGGCGTTCGTCGCGACGATCTACGGGGTGGCCAGTGCCAACCTGGTGCTGTTGCCGGTGGCCAGCAAGCTCAAGTCGATCGCCATGCGCCAGTCCCGTTACCGCGAGATGCTGCTTGAAGGCATCCTGTCGATTGCCGAGGGCGAGAACCCGCGCTCCATCGAATTGAAGCTCCAGGGCTTCATGGATTGATGGGGAGTATTGCCAATGAGCCGTCGCCGTCGCGAGCCTGAAGAACACGTCAACCATGAACGGTGGCTGGTGTCCTACGCGGACTTCATCACCTTGCTGTTCGCCTTTTTCGTGGTGATGTATTCCATCTCGTCGATCAACGAAGGCAAGTACAAGGTCATTTCCCAGGCGCTGATCGGTGTGTTCAATGACGCCGACCGCTCGCTCAAGCCGATCCCCATTGGCGAAGAGCGGCCCAAGACCGTGACCCCGGCCAAGCCGCTGGTCAACGACAGCGACGAAACCGCTGCCGGCGTGGGCGGCACCAGTGATCCGCTGAAAAGCATCGCCGACGACATCAGTGCCGCGTTTGGCGACCTGATCAGTTCCAACCAGATGACCGTGCGCGGCAATGAGTTGTGGGTGGAGATCGAACTCAATTCCAGCCTGCTGTTCGCCAGTGCCGATGCGTTGCCCAGCGACCAGGCGTTTACCATCATCGACAAGGTCGCGGCGATCCTCAAACCGTTTGAAAACCCGATCCACGTTGAAGGCTTTACCGACAATGTGCCGATCAGTAACGCTCAGTACCCGACCAACTGGGAGCTGTCATCGGCCCGTGCCGCGAGCATCGTACGCATGCTCGCGATGCAGGGCGTGAACCCTGGGCGCCTGGCCTCGGTGGGGTATGGCGAGTTCCAGCCGGTGGCCAATAACGCCACGCTCGAAGGCCGCGCACGCAACCGTCGGGTGGTCTTGGTGGTGTCCCGAAACCTGGAGGTGCGCCGTAGCCTGACCGGTACCGGTACCGCCAATGCAACACCGGATGCGGCCTTGAAGCGCGCTGGCACACAAACTGCACCGGCCCCTGCAAAGCCGCCGGTTCAGCAGAATGCCGTCAATTCTCCGTCGCCGGCTCAATAACCTTATGCAATGTCTCGGTCGCGCGTGTGCCCACCGGGAGGAACCATCCGAATGAGAGTCTGGGCAGTTGCCAATCAAAAAGGTGGAGTCGGCAAGACCACCACCTCCATCGCTTTAGCCGGCTTGCTGGCCGAGGCGGGCAAGCGTGTGGTCGTGGTCGACCTCGACCCCCACGGCTCGATGACCAGCTATTTCGGCTACGACCCGGATGCGCTGGAGCACAGCAACTACGACCTGTTCCTGCACAAAGGCAACGTACCGGCCGACCTGCCCGGGCAATTGCTGTTGCCCACCAGTAACGAAAGCATTTCCCTGCTGCCGTCCAGTACCGCGCTGGCCACCCTGGAGCGCCAGTCGCCGGGGCAGAGCGGCCTCGGCCTGGTGATTGCCAAGACCCTGGCGCAACTGTGGCAGGACTTCGACTACGCCATCATCGACAGCCCGCCGTTGCTCGGCGTGCTGATGGTCAACGCCTTGGCGGCCAGCCAGCAACTGGTGATACCGGTGCAGACCGAGCACCTGGCGGTCAAAGGCCTGGAGCGTATGGTCAGCACCCTGGCGATGATCAACCGTTCGCGCAAACAGGCGTTGCCCTACAGCATCGTGCCCACACTGTTCGACCGCCGCACCCAGGCGTCCCTAGGCACCTTGCGCGTACTGCGCGACGCCTACCCGGAGACCATCTGGAATGGCTACATCCCGGTGGACACGCGCCTGCGTGACGCCAGCCGTGCCGGGCTCACGCCGTCGCAGTTCGACGGTAAAAGCCGTGGCGTGCTGGCTTACCGTGCATTGCTCAAGCACCTGCTGTCCCAGCAGCTTGTGGCGCAGGTGGCCTGATGATGAACCGTCCCGTCGAACTCAAGGTCAAGACCCGGCCGCAACTGGCACTGGAATCCTACCTGGATGCCTTGCTGCAGGACGCGACCGCGGAAGAATTGCCGGAACCGATCCTGGTGCTGGAGCCGGCGGTCGAAGTGCCGTCGTCGAGCAGCCTGGATGAGTTCCAGTTGGCTGTATTGGAAGAACAGGCCCGTGATGCACTCGTCGCGCCGGTGAGCGTGCCGGTTGTCGTCCCGGTGGTCACGCCCGTCGCGCCTGTGGTGGTCGAGCCGGTCGTGGAAGTGCACCTGCCGCCGAGCATCACGCCACCGCCGGTGAGCGGCGATGATCGCCCGGCCTGGGCTGCCGAGCCGTTTGAATGTTTGCTGTTTGACGTCGCCGGGTTGACCCTGGCGGTGCCGCTGGTGTGCCTGGGCTCGATCTATTCCCTGGAAGGCCAGGAACTGACGCCGTTGTTCGGGCAGCCGGAGTGGTTCCTGGGCATCCTGCCGAGCCAGGCCGGTAACCTTAAGGTGCTGGACACCGCGCGCTGGGTGATGCCCGACCGCTACCGCGATGACTTCCGCCAAGGCTTGCAATACGTGATCTCGGTGCAGGGCTACGAATGGGGGCTGGCGGTGCATCAAGTCAGCCGCTCGCTGCGCCTGGACCCGAATGAAATCAAATGGCGCAGCCACCGGGGCCAGCGGCCTTGGCTGGCAGGTACCGTGATCGAACACATGTGCGCATTGCTGGACGTTGCCGAACTGGCCGAGTTGATCGCCAGCGGTGCCGTTAAAGCGATGCCGGTGAACAAACGCAGTTGATTGGACAATAAGGGCCGCACGCGCGTGCGGCCAAAAGAAGTACACACGCCGCCTACATCGGCATTTGAAGGGGTCAGAGATATGAACAAGTCAGCGTCCGCACAAGGTTTGGATGATCCGATCCTGCAATGGGTTACCTTCAAACTGGACAACGAAACCTACGGTATTAACGTGATGCGCGTGCAGGAAGTGCTGCGCTACACCGAGATCGCTCCGGTTCCCGGTGCGCCAAGCTATGTGCTGGGCATCATCAACCTGCGCGGCAACGTGGTGACGGTGATCGACACCCGCCAGCGTTTTGGCCTGGACACGGTCGAAGTCAGCGACAACACGCGCATCGTCATCATCGAAGCCGACAAGCAAGTGGTCGGGATCATGGTCGACAGCGTCGCGGAAGTGGTCTACCTGCGCCAGTCGGAAGTGGAAACCGCGCCGAACGTGGGCAACGAGGAATCGGCCAAGTTCATCCAGGGCGTGTGCAACAAGAACAACGAACTGTTGATTCTGGTTGAGCTGGACAAAATGATGAGCGAAGAAGAATGGTCGGAACTGGAGAGCATCTGATTGTTCCTTGAGGTCGCGGTGATTGTCCTGGCCCTGTTGTGGGCCGGGACCTTGGGTTTTCTGCTGCGCTATATGAGCCAGCAGCGGGAATTGGCGATGCAGCAGGCCGAGCGCGATGCGGTGCGTGATCGACGGGTGCTGGAGCTGGTCAAGCGGGTTGATCACTTCCAGCAGAGTGCGGTGAGGGTCGGGGACGAGGTGCATGAACTGCGCGCCATTCTCGCGCCGTTGCCGGACAAGCTGGCGCAGATCGAGCAGCGTGATCCTTCCAGCCTGTCATTTGCCCAGGCGGCGAAGCTGGTGGGCATGGGCGCGACGGTGGATGAACTGACCCAGTCCTGTGGCTTGACCCAGGCTGAGGCCCAGTTGATGAGTAAATTACACAAAAGCTGATTGCGCCGTGTATACCGCGCAAAACCTCTCTATGCCCTGAGCTAGAGCCTTCAGGCTTGAAAGTCGAGGGTGTCGGCTGCGGCTGATTGTGTCGAATGTGTCACAGTGCCATGTTTGTCCATGGCACTTTTACGTCTTTGTGATGACCAACCTGCGCATGTAGGAAGTTTCATTCACAAGGATGCGAAATGTCTGTTGATCCCCCTCTCGAGCAAAACCCTCTGTTTTGCTGCCGTCTTGCGTCGCCACCTCCGCGCTTACCGCGCAATCAAACGCCGTGCTTCAAGATCGACCGCGTAGTGCTCAGTGGCAATCAGGCCGAAGATGTCCCATGAATCCTGTCGATGATCCGGTGCAAGGACGTTGCGTCCGTGCCAGCGGCATTAACCTGACGTTGGGCCATGGGCAATGCCAGGGACGTGCTGGCGCGTGAACGATCTACGCAAACCCTGAGGAAGAGCACGATGTTCAGGAAGAGCCTGCTGCTGAGTGTTTACGCGGTGTTATTGATTGGCTGCACGGGCAGGGGCTTTCAGCCTCCGCCAGGGGACTATACCCAATGGAAAAAAAGCGGTGTGTCGCAGCAGGGGGTCGACGATGCCATGCGTGCCTGCGGGTATACCAATCTTGATGGGGCGGGAGACACGTCGCCAATTGATGTGGTCCTGACGCGGTTCTACTGCATGAAAGATGCGGGCTTCACGCGCAGGGATAACCTGGACCTGTGCAAGGAAGGCCGTATCGGCGAATCACCTGTGTGCAAAGGTCGCCGCTGATCCAACACTAAAAGGAAGCAAGGCATGAACGATCTACGCAATGGACTGTACGGCGTCGCGCTGGCATTGGCGGTGGCAGGGCTGGGCGGTTGCGCCTCGTCGATGACGGTCACCGGCGAGCCGGGGGTGAAGATGGGCCAGAGTTACGCCCAGGTGCTCGCGGTGGTCAGCCGCAACAACGCTGTGACCAAGCAGGTCGATGGCCAAGGCTTCCGGGCTGAGGGTTACTCGCCGATGTTCAAGGACTGCCGGATCAAATACTTCATCTTCCAGGGCGCTGATGGCTTGCAGCAGGTGAAGTACGAACCGGCGCCAGAGCTGTCGGTCAACCAGAATTGCCGTCAACCGTAAGCGGCCCTTTATTCCTCTGCGAGTTGACTGCTGATGAGCCTTTTACGTGTGGTTCCCGTGGCGCTGCTGGTGCTGCTGACAGGCTGCGGCCAGGTGGCGAATATCCGTTCCCTGTCCACCGGCTACGTTGCACCGCAGACAGGCGAGACCGCCCGCGTGCGTTTGATCACCGATGGTCTGGTGCGCGCTGTGCCGGGGCGTGATTGCCTGGACTGGAACGTGCCGGGCGCTGGGGTGATGGCCTCGACGAAAGCGGGCTTCCCCGATCACAACGGTGAAAGCCTGGGCATGCCTGGTCCGATTTATTCGTGGGCGGCTGCGGTATCGTCGGAATTGGTGGTGCCGGCGAACAAGCCGATCGCCTTTCATTACCTGGGGCAATTGCAGTATTCCCGGCAATGCTCCGCCAGCATGGCCTTCGTGCCTCGGCCCGGGGTGGATTACATGGTGCAGGCGTCCATGTATGCCAATTGTTCGATCCAGTTGCATGAACTGCCGGCGGGCGCCAAGCAATGGGTCGCTGTGGAGCCTGCGTCCAAGGGCAAGCTGTCGATGTGCAGCGCGATGGATAACTTCTAATCAGTCGCGGGATTAATTTTCAATATTCATGGCTTTTTTTCGGTCGCCCAAGGTCCACATCCTTCAAGCACCTTTGAATCCAGGAGTAAGCCATCCATGACCACACCCAAGGCACTGTTGATCCTCCACGGCAAGCAAGCCCTCAACGAGGACGTGCGCAGCGCCGTGCTGGCCCGGCGCGAGCAGGGTTGGGAGCTGGCGGTGCGGGTGACCTGGGAGGGCGGTGATGCCCAGCGCCTGGTCAAGGAGGCCCTGGAGGGTGGTTACACCCACATCATTGCCGGTGGCGGTGACGGTACCTTGCGCGATGTGGCCGAGGCCATGGCCCAGGCCAAGGGCGACGCCAGCCTGGTGCTGATGCCCCTGGGGACCGCCAATGATTTCGCCAAGGCTGCCGGCGTGTCGTTGGAGCCCGCCCAGGCGCTGGCGTTGCTGGATGTGCCGCCCCGTGCGATCGACCTCGGCCAGGTCGGCGGGCAGATCTTCCTCAATATGGCCACCGGCGGCTTCGGCAGCCAGGTCACCGCCAATACCTCCGAAGACCTGAAGAAAGTCCTCGGTGGTGCCGCCTACCTGTTCACCGGCCTGACGCGCTTCAGCGAGTTGAAGGCCGCCTATGCCGAACTTGACGGGCCGGATTTCCACTGGAAAGGCGAGCTGCTCGCGCTGGGCATCGGTAACGGTCGCCAGGCGGGCGGTGGGCATGTGCTGTGCCCTGGCGCATTGGCCGACGATGGCTTGCTCGATGTCAGCATCCTGCCGGCGCCCCAGGAAGTGGTCGGCACCTTACGCGAGCTGATGGGCAACGGTTGGGAGCTGGACGCGATGTTCGTGCGGGCACGCCTGCCGTGGGTGAACATCAAGGTCGCGCAGGGTTTGTACATCAACCTTGATGGCGAGCCGCTGGAAGGTGACGACCTGCACTTCGAGGCCTTGCCCAAGGCCCTGCGCGTGCATCTGCCGGTGGGTTCGCCCCTAGTCGTCCAGGCTGATGATCTGCTCGCGCACGGCAAATAACACCAGGCCCGCCACGTCGAATATCTGCAGGCGCTTCATGATTTGCGAGCGGTGGGCTTCTACGGTCTTGATGCTCAGGCCCAGGCCGTGGGCGATCTCGCGGGTGGATTTGCCGCGCACGATCAGGCGCAGGATTTCCAATTGGCGGGCCGTGAGGTTATGGCTGTGGCCGGCGGGCGTGGCGGGCCCCTGGCTGCGCACCAGGGCCTGGTTGATCACGGTATGGGCGATCGCGGGGCTCAGGTAGCGCTCGTTATTGCGCAAGGCCAGCAGCGCGTGCTCCAACTCGTTGGCGGTGGTGTCCTTGAGCAGGTAGCCGTGGGCGCCCGCCTCCAGCGCGCACATGATCAGCTCCGGGTCGGTGTGCATCGACAGGATCAGCACCTTGCTCTTGGGGTGCACGCGCTTGAGTTGCTGCAGAGCGTCCAGGCCACTGGTGTGCTTCATCGACAGGTCCAACAGCACGATATCCGGCAGCAAGGCGTTGAACTGCTCCAACAACTGCGCGCCATCGCTGGCTTCGCCGATCACCGTGTAGCCGGGAATATCCTGGACCAGCGCACGTACGCCGGCCCTGATCAGTGCATGGTCATCCACCAGGAGTAATGTACAGCTCACTCGATAACCTTAGGGGCGCTGGCCCGTTCGAGGACGCGGGGCGCCCAGGGGAAAAGCGCTTCGATCCGTGTCCCGTTGCCTGGTTGGCTGCTGACGGATAATGAACCGCCAAGCTGATCAATGCGCTCGGACATGCCGGCCATGCCCCGTTGACCTTCCAGGCCGGGGTTGATGGCGGGCGAAAAGCCTTGGCCGTCATCGCAGATGGTCAGCGACAGGCCCTCGGGCAGGCGTTGCAGGCGCACCAGCAGATTGTGCGCCTGGGCGTGGCGCAGCATATTGGTCACGGCTTCCTGGGTAATACGAAAGGCCGCCACGGCCATTTCTTCAGGAATGCCGGTCAGCCGTTGCTGGCATTCAAGGCTCCAGTGCACGGGGGTGTTTTCCAGGGTCTTGAGCAGGTGCGCGCGCAGGCTGGCTTCCAGGCCCAGGCTGGCGAGCTGCCGGGGATTGAGGATGGCGGACACGTCGCGCACCTTGGCCAGGGTCTCATTCAAGGTGTTGCACAGGACAGTGCACTGGCTTTGCAGCTCATCCGGCAGGCGGCGCTTGAGCCATTCGCTTTGCAGCTTGGCGGCGGTCAGCAGTTGGCCGATATCGTCATGCAGTTCGCGGCTGAGGCGATGACGTTCGTTTTCCTGCACCTGCAACAGGCGATCGGCCAACTCCTGGGGCTGGAACTTGATGGATTTACGCGAGCGCCACTGTTGCAGGCCAACCACCACCAACGTGGCCAGGTTGAGCAGCAGCACCATCAGTGGCAGCGGCGCAGAGCGGCTGTAGGCCCACAGGCTCAGCAGTAGCGAGCCAAGGCACAGGGCGAGGATCAAACGGCGTGCGTGACTGCGGGACGCGGACCTTGCGATGAATGTCTTGAGGCTGGCATGCATAGCGGATGGAGCCAATAAGGTTCGCTGCGAAAAGACCGGTCGCGACTGACCGGGCTCTGTTTGGAATACGTTCTTGAATCGTTTTCAAGCAGGTTGAAGTTGAGTCACTTCAAGCGGGGGCATAGTACCACCACTCTTACCGTTGGTCGCCAGGTGCCTTGCCTGGCGGGCCTATTTAAACGCGCAAAAACTCGGGGAATGATAATCCCAGAGTTGATGAAGTGAGGTTGTATTATTTTAAAGGGGTTGGATCGTTAATGGCTCATTGATATTAGTGTGCGCCATTCTGTTTCAGCGGGTTAGTTGGAACCGTCGTTTTTAGATAACCCTGTGCTTGAATGCGACCTGATAACGCCTCAAGACAAATGATGCATACGTTGTTGCGGCTTGTAACTGAAACCCTTTTGCGGAATTTGTAAGGTGACCGTGTCAATCAACTTGGTCTGTTCTTCTTTATCCATGGTCAGTTGGCCAGTTTTTGCATCGATCAGTTCCAGCTGCCAGGCCAGCAACGTCAAGCAGTCATGCAGGGCCTCCAGGGCTTGATCATGTAACTGCAAAGGGTTTTCGGCGTTGGCGATCACGTCCTGGATATGCCGCGAGAACTCGCTGATCGCTTGCAGGGCCAGGCAATCGGCCTTTTCGGCAAGCTTGATCAGGCTGATTTTCATGCAGTCGATGGCGTCACTGTCGTTGCGGATCAAATGCAGGTGGCTCAGGCATTCTTCCGACTTGGTCAGCAGTTTTTCAGCCTCGCTCAGGAACTCAGGAAGTGCAATCTGCCACTCGTTACCGTCGTTCATCATGCAAGTCTCCACAACATAAGGTCGGGTGATGAGAAGTCGCACCGGGTGAATGGCGTAAAACTACCGCTGAAAGGTAACGGGGATATGTAGGTTGCTTCTGAGTTTTCAGTAGGACGTTTATTTGAATGGCGGCGACGGCTGTGCGTAGCCCCCATGAGTGGGCTCGATTGCACACCTTCAGTTGCCGCGACGTGAACGTCTGGAAGACCCATGGGGCGAGGGCTTGGGATGGCAAACAAAAGCCTGACTCCATTCATGCAATGAGAATGGCGTCACATTAATGGCTATTAGATATTGCGAATATCAGGTTGGGCCTGATTGTGCATAGGGGAATCCCTTACATGGCGGAACCTTGCGTCGATTTGAGTGTCGCGCAACGTTGCTGTACCGCCTATGAACAGGCCTCGGCAGTAAAGCATGATGTCAGTGTGACATCAATGAATTTACGTGGCATTTTACCGGGGTCAAGGTCCGACGCTTGCGGCCGATAACAAGCTAACTGCACAAACACTTCGCGCATTACTTTCCAGCGCACACCAGGAGCTCTTAATGGCCGGCATTCTCGACACGGTAGACCAACGCACGCAACTGGTGGGTGAGAATCGCCTGGAGATCCTCATGTTTCGCCTGGCCGGGCGCCAACTGTTCGCCATCAACGTGTTCAAGGTGCAGGAAGTCTTGCAGTTGCCCAAGCTGACCCTGATGCCCCAGCGTCACCCCTTCGTGTGCGGCGTGGTCAACCTGCGGGGCCAGACCCTGCCGGTGATCGACCTGTCCCAGGCCATCGGCATGCGCCCGCTGGTACCCGGGCCGAACAGCACCATCATCGTCACCGAATACAATCGCTCGGTGCAGGCGTTCCTGGTAGGCGGCGTGGACCGCATCGTCAACATGAACTGGGAAGCCATCCTGCCGCCGCCGACCAGCGCCGGGCGCCAGCATTACCTCACCGCCATCAGCAAGGTCGACGACCAGTTGGTGGAGATCATTGACGTGGAAAAAGTCCTCGCCGAGATCGTGCCGTACAACGCCAAGGTCTCCCGCGAAAAACTCGACGACCCGGTGCTGGAACGCGCCCGTGGCCGCGAAGTGCTGCTGGTGGACGACTCCAACGTGGCCCTGTCGCAATTGCGCGACACCCTCGGCCAACTGGGCGTGAAGATGCACATCGCCAGCGACGGCCTCAAGGCGCTGAACATGCTCAAGGCCTGGGCTGACGCCGGCCATGTCATGACCGACAAGCTGCTGATGATCTTCACCGACGCCGAAATGCCCGAAATGGACGGCTACCGCCTCACCACCGAAATCCGCAATGACCCGCGCCTGCGCAAGCTCTACGTGGTGCTGCATACCTCGCTGTCGGGCAGCTTCAACGACTCGATGGTGAAGAAGGTCGGGTGCGACAACTTCCTGTCCAAGTTCCAGCCGGACAAGCTGGTGGATGTGGTACGCCAGCGCCTGATGCTGGACGAAGCGTCCGCTTGACCTTAGGGTGACGGCTTTGCCCCTCAGGAATGCAGGCCCATGCTCCGTCTCAGCGCGTTGTACCGTTATCCCTTGAAGTCCGGCAGGGCCGAAATCCTGCAACAGATCGGCCTGGATAAACTCGGGTTGGACGGGGATCGACGCTGGATGCTGGTGGACGAGGCCAGTGGGCGTTTTCTCACCCAGCGCGCGGTGGCGAAGATGAGCCAACTGTCGGCGCTGTGGAACAGCAGCGGTGGCCTGACCCTCAGTTCGCCTGGCTACGCGCCGCTGGACGTAGCGCTGCCCGGCAACGAGGCCGAGTTGCGCGGCGTGACCATCTGGCGCGACACCTTGCGTGTGCCGGACGCCGGCGACGAAGCTGCTGCCTGGGTCAGCGACTTTATCGGCAAGCCCACGCGGCTGGTGCAGATCCCCCTGGAACGTGCCCGCACCACCCAAGCGGGTTACGGCCGCGATGATGACCAGGTAGCGTTTGCCGACGGTTATCCGTTGCTGGTGATCGGGCAAGCGTCCCTCGACGACCTCTCGCAGAAAGTCGGCCGTCCCATGGACATGCTGCGCTTTCGCCCCAACCTCGTGATCGAGGGCAGCGAAGCCTTCGCCGAAGACGGCTGGAAACGCTTGCGCATCGGTGATGTGGAGTTTCGCGCAGTCAAACCCTGCTCACGCTGCATTCTCACCACCATCGATCCGCACACCGGCGAGCGCAGCGCCGACCGTGAGCCTTTTGTGACGCTGGAGGCCTACCGCAAGACGGAGGACGGCGCGATTTTTGGCCAGAACCTGGTCAACGATGGCGTGGGCCGCCTGGAAGTGGGCATGCCGGTGATCATCCTCGAATAAGTCATGCGCCCATAAAAAATGCCCGTCTCGCAGGATACGGGCATTTTTTTTGCGGCGCAGCGGTCAGCCGCGGTATTCGCACAGGTAAGCGGTGTCCACCGCGACCTTCAGCTGGAACTTGCTGTTGGCCGGTACGTTGAACTGGCTGCCGGCGGCGAAGGTTTCCCAGGTGTTGGCGTCGGGCAGCTTGACGGTCAGGGCGCCGGACACCACGTGCATGATTTCACGCTGGGCGGTGCCGAATTCGTATTCACCCGGGGCCATTACGCCGATGGTCGCCGGACCTTCTGCGGTGCCGAAAGCGATCGACTTGACGGTGCCGTCGAAGTACTCGTTGACTTTGAACATGGGCGAATCCTCGGAAAAAGTTGCTGCTTTACGCTCACTCTGTAGGAGCGAGCTTGCTCGCGAAAAACCTGAGAGCGCCGCTGGGTGCCCGGTTTACAGCGTTATCGTCAACGACCTGCGCAAGCAAGCTCGCTTCTACAGTTGAGCAGCAAGGAAAAGGGCAGCCAGTATGCCCAAGGCTTCGGGCGCTGCCTAGACCGGCAAAATCAGCGGCAGCAGGCGCGCGGTGTTGCGGGCATCTTCCAGCGCTCGATGTTGCTGGCCCTGGAACTGCATCCCCGCCAACTGCAGGGCGCCATTGAGCCCCAGGGGCTTGTCCAGGCGCCGTGCCTTGGCGAAGCGTTGCTTGAGGTTGACATGGGGCGTGGGGGCCATGGCGCTGGTCAGGCCATGGCGTTGCCATTCGAGCTCCAACTGCACGCGGTCGTAGTCACCCCAACTGGCCCAGCCTTCGAGGCGCGCCTGATGCTGGCCCAGCCAGCGCTCAAACAGCGGCCATACCTCGGTGAAGGGCGCGGCGGTGTCGATATTTGCCTGGGTGATATGGGTCAGTTTGCGACAAAAGGGCGTCAGCAATGGACGGCGCAGCGGCCGCACAAAGCGCTGGAAGTGATCCAGTTCGCGGCCCTGGCGGTTCACCAGGCTCGCGCCGATCTCGATGACTTCCATCTCCGTCACGGGCCAGCCGCCTTCATCCGTTGTGGCTTCAAGGTCAATAATCAGCCAATGAGGCATCGCGCAGGTTCCCGTACTCGTCCTTTCCTGTTGGGGATAGAGCGTAGCCCGGCCTTGTAGTTCCGACTAGGTGGTTATTCGATCTCCAGCAGAACCTGGCGATTGCGTACCTGATCGCCTGCTGTGACCTGTACGGCCTTGACCACACCGTCCATATCGGCCTTGAGTGGATGCTCCATTTTCATGGCTTCGAGCACCAACAACAGTTGGCCTTTGCTCACGTGTTCACCGGCGCTGACGCGTACGTCGACGATGGCACCGTCCATCGGTGCCTTGACCGTGCCGCTGCCGGCGTCGGCCGGGGGGGCGACAACTTGCTGAGTGCGGTTGGTCACGGTCAGGCCGGGTAGCCACAACCGGGTGCCCTCAAGGTGATAGGCGATGCGGCGGCGAATGCCGTTGAGCACCAGAGTGGCATGACGCCCATCGGCACTGAGTGGCAGAGGGGGAGCGGTGAGGGTGTGGATTTCGCCGTCGACCTCCAGGCGAAAGGTACAGGGCACACTGGCGTTGTTGCGCCATCCCGCCAGGCCGTGGGGATGCTGGTCAGCGCTGTGTTGGTAAAACAGCGCGGCGGCCAGGGCGAGCTGATCGCTCGTGGCGGCCTGGCGCGGTATTTCGCTGAAGTGTTCGGCGATAAACCCGGTACTGAAATCGCCGCCGATAAAGTCTGGATGCTTGAGCAAATCAGCCAGCAACCGTTGGTTGGTCGCCACCCCCAGCAGCAAGGTGTCTTCCACCGCCCGCAGTAGTTTGCGCCGGGCCTCTTCGCGGGTGGCGCCATGGGCGATGAGCTTGCCGAGCATCGGGTCATAGAACGGGCCGATTTTTTCACCTTCGCGTAGCCCATGGTCAACCCGTACGCCCACGGCCGGCTCCCAGCGCAGCACCTCACCGGTTTGCGGCAGAAAGCCCAGGGCCGGGTCTTCGGCGTAGAGGCGCACTTCCATGGCGTGGCCGTTCAGGCTCACCTGCGCTTGCGTGAGCGGCAGCGGCTGGCCGGCGGCGATCTGCAGTTGCCAGGCCACCAGGTCGAGGCCGGTGATCAGCTCGGTCACCGGGTGCTCCACCTGCAGGCGGGTGTTCATTTCCAGGAAGTAGAACCGGCCGTTGCGGTCGAGCAGGAACTCCACGGTGCCGGCGCCGACGTAATTCACCGCGCGTGCGGCCTTGAGCGCGGCTTTGCCCATGGCCTGACGCAGTTCGGGCGTCATCACCGGGCAGGGCGCTTCCTCGATGACTTTTTGATGGCGGCGCTGGATCGAACAGTCGCGTTCGCCGAGGTAAATCAGGTTGCCGTGGCGGTCGCCGAACACTTGGATCTCGACGTGGCGTGGCTCGATCAGTGCCTGTTCGAGGATCAGTTCGTCGCTGCCAAATGCGTTCTTCGCTTCCGAGCGCGCGGTGTGCAGGTTGTCCAGCAGCGCCTCTGGCCGGTGGACCAGGCGCATGCCACGACCACCGCCGCCGGCGCTGGCCTTGATCATCAACGGGTAGCCGATGCGCTCGGCTTCAAGTTGCAGGCAGGTGTCGTCCTGGGCGCTGCCCTGGTAGCCGGCGATACAGGGCACGCCGGCCTCCAGCATGGCGAGTTTGGACAGGCGCTTGCTGCCCATCAGTTCGATGGCCTCGGTGCTGGGACCGATGAAGGTCAGGCCGGCGTCTTGGCACGCGCGGGCGAAATCGGGGTTTTCCGAGAGGAAGCCGTAGCCGGGGTGGATGGCGTCGGCGCCGGTTTTTTCCGCGGCCTCGAGGATGGCCGGGATGTTGAGGTAGGACTGTTGTACCGGCGCAGGGCCGATGCGCACGGCTTCGTCGGCCATCTGTACGTGCAGGGCCTGGGCGTCAGCATCGCTGTAGACGGCGACGGTGCGGTAGCCCAATGCCTGGGCCGTGCGTTGGATGCGGCAGGCGATTTCGCCGCGGTTGGCGATCAGGATTTTTGTGAACTGCGGCATTTTTTGCTCCGTGTGTATATCCGTTATTTAGGTAACGGCCACTTAGGGTTCCGCTCTTACAGCGGGTCACTTTTGGAAGGACCCAAAAGTAACCAAAAGGTCCTCGCCCCAACACTCGGCACCTCGCCTAGGCTCGGTGTGCCCTCACTCCGGCTTTGGAGCGTGGGCCGCCGCAATGGGCCATCCATGGCCCATTGCGGCTAACCCGGCGTCCTGCCGGGTTACCCACGCTCCAAAGCCTGCGTTCGGCCAGCGTGTTTGACGGGGCGATCCCAGATCAAAAACAAAGCGAGGCGGCCTTAAAGCCGACCTGATCTTTGAAGCGTACGCGGTGTGGCTTCTACTTCCTTAACCGCTGACGAAGTCAGCAATCTTTTGATCTGGCTCTGGCTCTGGCTTTTGATCTTGATCTCAGGCGCCCCGTTAACCACGCTGGCCGAGCGCAGGCTTGAATCCGTGGGTAACCCGGCAGGACGCCGGGTTAGCCGTCCTGGGCCAGGGATGGCCAATGACGGCGGCCCACGGATTCAAGCCTTCGTTCGGGCATACCGAGCCTAGGCGAGGTACCGAGTGGTGGGGCAAGAGCCCTTTGGTTACTTTGGGGCTTTTCCAAAGTGACCCGCCGTAAGGGCGGAACCAATAGCCGCCGTTACCGCAGCAACGGATATGCACTCACCCAAACCCCAAAAAGCGGTCGGCCCGAAGGCCGCCACGGAAACAAGCCCCCTCGCCACAGACCACTGAAAATTGTGTAGATACCCATGCTCAGCGGGCGTCACCTGCACCACCCAGGCTTTCTCTTCTGCACAAACGCCTGCGTCCCCTCAATCCCTTCTGCACTGGTCACCGCCTCGGCAAACCACTGCGCCGCTTGATCCAGCAGTGGCCCTAACGGTTGCTCCACACTCGCCAGCAGCAGCGCCTTGGTACGCGCGTTGGCACCTGGCGCGCAGCGCAGCACCTGCCCCAGCACCTCATCCAGACGCTCCGCCAACGCCTGCGGGTCGGTCTCGGTAAAGTGCACCAGCCCCAGCCGTTCAGCTTCCCGTCCATCGAACCGCGCCGCCGTCAGTGCCAGCCGCCGTGCCTGGGCCAGGCCGATACGCTTGACCACAAACGGCGCAATCTGCGCCGGCAGCAACCCCAGGCTGGTCTCCGGTAAACCGAACTGCGCCTGGTGGTCGGCAATCGCGATGTCGCTCACGCAGGCCAGGCCAAACCCACCGCCCAGCACCGCGCCTTGCAGCACCACGATGACCACTTGCGACACGGCTTCCACCTCTTGCAGCAACGTGCCGAAGGCCCGGTTCAACGCCTGCAATTGTTCGCCTGCGCTGACCAGATCCCTCACATCGGCACCGGCACAAAAGTGTCCGCCTGCGCCGCTGATCACCACCGCGCGCACCTGGTTGTCCAATCCCGCCAGCACCGCGCGCAGTTCGTTGACCATCTCCAGGCTCATGGCATTACGGCATTCGGGCCGGTTGAGGGTGATGTGCAACACGCCGTTATGGGGTTCGAGCAGCAGGGTATTCATGGCTTTTTCCCAGGCAAAGTGCCCATCAGTTTGCAGATGATGCCCAGCATGATTTCATCGGCGCCGCCGCCAATCGACACCAGGCGCACGTCGCGATAAGCGCGGGCCACCGGGTTGTCCCACATGAAGCCCATGCCGCCCCAGTATTGCAGGCAACTGTCGCTGACTTCACGGCCGAGGCGCCCGGCCTTGAGCTTGGCCATGGAGGCCAGGCGGGTCACGTCCTGGCCCTTGATGTACTGCTCGGTGGCCTGGTAGACCAGCGCCCGCAGGCATTCGATTTCGGTGGCCAGTTCGGCCAGGCGAAAGTGAATCACCTGGTTGTCGATCAGCGCCTTGCCGAAGGTCTGGCGCTCCTTGCAGTAATCAATAGTGCTGTCGATGCAGTATTCCAGGCCCTTGATCATATTGGCCGCGCCAAACAGGCGTTCTTCCTGGAACTGCAGCATCTGCATCATGAAGCCCGCGCCTTCGTGGCCGACGCGATTGCGCTGCGGCACGCGCACGTCGTCGAAGAACACCTGGGCGGTCTCGGAGCTGTGCATGCCGAGCTTTTCCAGGGGCGGGCTGACGCTGATACCGGGGGTGTTCATCGGCACCATGATTAGCGACTTGTTGATATGCGGCTTATCGTCGGAGGTGTTGGCCAACAGGCAGATAAAGTCAGCGCTGGGCGAGTTGGTGATCCACATTTTGCTGCCGTTGATGACGTAGTCGCCGCCGTCCTTGCGCGCATGGGTCTTGAGCCCGGCCACGTCGGAACCGGCGCCGGTTTCCGATACGCCGATGCAACCGACCTGCTCACCGCTGATGGCCGGGCGCAGGAATTCCTCGCGCAATTCATCGGAACTGAAGCGGGCGAGGGCGGGGGTGCACATGTCGGTCTGCACGCCGATGGACATGGGGATGCCACCGCAGCGGATGGTGCCGAACTCTTCGGCAGCGACGATCGAGTAGCTGTAGTCGAGGCCCATGCCGCCGAATTGTTCCGGTTTGGAAATGCCCAGCAAGCCGAGGTCACCGGCCTTGCGGAAGATTTCGTGGATGGGGAAGCGCCCGGCCTTTTCCCATTCGTCCACATGGGGGTTGATCTCGCGGTCGACGAAGGCGCGGACGGTGCGGCGCAGTTCCTGGTGTTCCTGGGTGAAGATCATTGTTCTTGTTCTCCTGTTAGAAACGCGCGACACCGAAGCTGTTGGACTGCAACTCGCGGACTTCGGCCTCGTGACAGATATCCAGCAGAAAGCCGAGCAAGGTACGGGTATCCCGTGGATCTATCAGCCCGTCATCCCACAGATTCGCGCTGCCATAGAGTGCAGTGGACTGGCTGTCGAGTTTCTGCGCGGTGACCTGCTCAAGCATGTCCAGCACCTTGGGATCGGGCACCAAACCGTCCTTCAGCTGTTTGGCCTCGGTGACGATCCGCAGCACCTTGCCCGCCTGCGCACCGCCCATCACCGCTGTGCGGCTGTTGGGCCAAGCGAAGATAAAGCGCGGGTCCAGGCCGCGACCGCACATCGCATAGTTGCCGGCGCCGTAGGAGCCACCGACCACCACGGTGAGTTTAGGTACCCGTGCGTTGGCCACGGCCTGGATCATCTTCGCGCCGTGCTTGATCACCCCTTGCTGCTCCGCTTCGGTACCCACCATGAAGCCGGTGGTGTTGTGCAGGAACAACAGCGGCGTGCGGCTCTGGTCGCACAGCTGGATAAACTGCGCCGCCTTGCTCGCGCCTTTGGGCGTGATCGGGCCGTTGTTGCCGATCACGCCGACCGCACGGCCTTGAATGTGCAGATGGCCGCAGACGGTATGGGCGTCGAACTCTCCCTTGAATTCGAGGAACTGCGAACCGTCGGCCAGGCGCGCGAGGATCTCGCGCACGTCGTAGGGTTTTTTGGCGTCATCGGGGATCAGCCCCAGCAGGTCGTCGATCGGGTACAGGGGCTCGGCGTAAGTGCGTTTTGGCGCCTGTGGCAGGCGATCGTTCCAGAGCAACAGGCTGACAATCTCGCGCACGATGCGCACGCCATCGGCATCGTTTTCCGCCAGGTATTCAGCGGTGCCGGCGATTTGCGCATGCATCTCGGCGCCGCCCAGTTCCTCATCGGTGGCGACTTCACCGGTCGCCGCCTTGAGCAGCGGCGGGCCGGCGAGGAACAGCTTGGCCTTGCCGCGCACCACCACCACGTAATCCGACAGCCCTGGCTGGTACGCACCCCCCGCCGTGGCCGAGCCGTGCACCACGGTGATCTGCGGCAAGCCCATGGCCGACATGCGCGCCTGGTTGGCAAAGCTGCGCGCGCCTTCGACGAAAATCTCCGCGGCGTAGTTGAGGTTGGCGCCGCCGCTTTCGGCGAGGGTCACCACCGGCAGTTTGTTTTCCATGGCGATCTGTTGCAGGCGCAGGGATTTTTTCAGGCCGGAGGGCGAAAGGGTGCCGCCTTTGATCGCGCTGTTATTGGCCACCACCAGCATGCGCACGCCGCTGACGTAGCCGATGCCGGCGATCAACCCACCACCGGCGGCGCTGCCGTCCTTGTCGTCGTGCAGCTTGTAGCCCGCCAGGCTCGCCAGTTCCAGGAACGGCGCGCCAGGGTCCAGCAGCAGGTTGAGGCGCTCGCGCGGCAGCAGTTGGCTGCGCTTGTCGAACTTGGGCCTGGCTTCCTCGGCCTTGGCGAGCAGGGTGTGTTCCAGTTGGCGCAGGTGCTGGATACCTTCGAGCATGGCCTGGCGGTTCTGCGCGAACTGCGGGCTGTGGGGATCGATCAGGCTGTCAATCAGCGGCATGGTTTATTGCTCCGCCTTGAGCACATCGGGCAGGTAGGCGCGGTGGAAGCCGTTGAACGGCTCACTCGGCGGTTGTGCCTTGTGCAGCGGCCAGGCGCGGCTGCCGAGGCTGGCGGCGCCGTCGATGCGCAAGGTGCTGCCGCTGATAAACGCCGCAGCAGGGCTGAGCAGAAACACGATGGCGGCGCTGACTTCCGACTCGGTGCCGATGCGCTTGAGCGGCACGTGTTCACGCAGGGTCGGAATCACTGCCTTGAACGCGCCTTCGTAGGTGTCCATGCCGCTGGACGCGATCCAGCCCGGTGCCACGGCGTTGACCCGCACCCCGGCGCACCCCCACTCGAAGGCGGCGGTCTTGGTGAAGTTGTCCATGCCCGCCCGCGCCGCGCCGGAGTGGCCCATGCCGGGCATGCCGCCCCACATGTCGGCGAGCATATTGACGATGGCCCCGCCGTGCTTGCTCATCGACTGGTTGAACACTTCCCGCGCCATCAGGAAACCGCCGACCAGGTTGGTGCGCAGCACGGTTTCAAAACCCTTTTGGTTGATCGAGGCCAGCGGCGATGGATACTGCCCACCGGCGTTATTCACCAGGCCATGGATTGGCCCATGCGCGTGAATGAGCTGGGTGACCAGCGCCTTCACCGCCTCTTCGTCACGAATGTCGCAGGCCTGCCAATCGGCGGTGCCGCCGTCCTCGGTAATTTCCGCCGCGACCTTGGCGAGTTTTTCCGGCTTGCGTCCAACCAGTACGACGCGGGCACCCAGGGCCGCCAGCTCATGGGCGGTGCAGCGGCCAATCCCGCTGCCACCGCCGGTGACGATCACGGTGTGGCCTTGGAACAGGTCGGCTTTGAAGATCGAGTCGAAGGCCACGGCAACGCTCCTTTAAATGAGTTGATCGGCGATGTGTTGCGGCACGGCGATGGGGATTTCCAGCAGTTGCTGGGCGAAGGCCTTGCCCTGGGGGTCGATGCGCAGGCTGGCGATGCCGCCACCGCCCAAGGCGTTTTCCAGCAGGAAATTGAGGCTGTGACTGCCGGGCAAATACCAGCGTTCGACGCGGCCGTGCACGGGGTCGAGCACGTGGCCCATCCAGTCGACGAGCACCTCCGGCGTCAGCGCTTCGGCAATCCACGGCAGGTACTCGGGGGCTCGGGCAATGACCCCGATATTGCTGTGGTTGCCCTTGTCGCCGGAGCGCGCCACGGCGAGTTTCACCAGCGCCACGCTGGCGTCGGCGCGGCCCAGGGGTTTGGGCGGATCCATCGCGGCGGCAGGCATGAGGGGGGCGTCGGCGACGGGCAGCGTGCAGACGTGGCGTTGGCCCTGGAAGTCGATCACCACCTCGCAGGCGGCCTTATCGATCCGGAACGAGAACAAGCGGATCAGCGGGTAGACCGTTGGCCGGCCACCGACAATCCCGGTCAACCCCGGCGCCATTCCGGTGGCGGCCTGGGCGATCTCGCGTGCGAACAGCACCAGCGCTTGCTTGCTCGGGTGTCGCACCGCCAGCTTGACCACCACCTCGCGGCAGTCGTGGCGCTGGGCGTGAGCGCCATACGTTGCTTCGCTGCCGAGCAGTTCGATATTCACTTCGGTGTAGGGTGCCCAGCCGCGCTGGCTGAACAGCTCCGAGGTCTTGTTGATGATCGCCTGGCTGACGCGCTCGGCCTTGGCCACCGCATCGATCCCGGCGATCAGGCAACTGGCGGTGCAGCGAAAGCCCTCCGGGTAGGTGGCGCTGACCTTGTATTGCGCGGTCGGCGGCAGGCCCTTGGCGCCGTGGAGGCGTACGCAATGTTTGCCTTGTTGCTGCAACTTCACCTGGCTGAAATCGCAAATCACATCGGGCAGTAAATAAGCGCGTGGGTCGCCGATTTCATACAGCAGCTGTTCGGCCACGCTCAGTTCGCTGATCAGTCCGCCGCTGCCCTCGACCTTGTTGACGGTGAATTGACCGTCGGCGCTGACTTCGACGATGGGAAAGCCGATGTGCTCGTAGTCCGGCACGTCGCGCCAATCGGTGAAGTTGCCACCGGTGCATTGGGCGCCGCATTCGATGATATGCCCGGCCAAGGCTGCCTGGGCGAGGCGGTCGTAGTCCTGCCACGACCATCCGAATTCATGCACCAGTGCCGCGCTGACCACTGCGCTGTCGACCACGCGGCCGGTGATGACGATGTCCGCGCCCAATTGCAGCGCCTGGGCGATGCCCGGTGCACCGAGGTAGGCATTGGCGGAGACGCACATGGGCGGCAGCGGCGCGCCGTTGAACATGTCGGTGATGCCGTGCAGGTGCTTGAGCTGGGGTTGCAGGTCGTCGCCCAGCAGCACGGCGATTTTCAGCGGGATCTGGGCTTTATCGCAGGCGGTTTGCAGGGCGGCGGCGCAGGCCTGGGGGTGGATGCCGCCGGCATTGCTGATCACGCGGATGCCCTGGTGCTGGATCTCGGCCAGCAGCGGCGTGAGCACCTCGACGAAATCCGTGGCGTATCCGGCTTGAGGATCTTTCATCCGGGCACCGGCGAGAATCGACATCGTGACTTCCGCCAGGTAGTCGAACACCAGGTAATCCAGCTTGCCGCCGTGCACCAACTGCGCGGCAGCGGTGCAGGTGTCACCCCAGAACGCGCTGGCGCAGCCGATACGAACCGTCTTGCTCATGAGAAATCTTTCCTCGAATGGCTGGCAACGAGACTACCAAGCAAGCGCTTGGTTTGTAAACTCTGGTCACAAGTTTTAGCCAAGCGCTTGCTTGGGTGACTGGCACGGCCTAAATTGCCGGCCAAGACGTCAGTAGAAGTAGAGGAGAGCAGCATGGATGAGCACAAAGCCCTGCGGGTGATGCGCACCATGGTCGACGGCGGCCAATTGACCGACCCCGACAGTGCCCGTGGCAAGTTGCTGCAAACCGCGGCTCACCTGTTTCGCAACAAGGGCTTTGAGCGCACCACCGTGCGCGACCTGGCCAGCGCCGTGGGCATCCAGTCCGGCAGCATCTTTCATCACTTCAAGAGCAAGGACGAGATCCTGCGTGCGGTGATGGAGGAAACCATCCACTACAACACGGCCTTGATGCGCGCCTCGCTCGAGGAGGCGACCAACGTGCGCGAACGCGTGCGGGCGCTGATTCGCTGCGAGTTGCAATCGATCATGGGCGGCAGCGGCGAGGCCATGGCGGTGCTGGTGTATGAGTGGCGCTCGTTGTCGGCCGACGCCCAGGCCCAGGTACTGGCGCTGCGCGATGTGTACGAAGACATTTGGCTGCAGGTGTTGGGCGAGGCCAAGGCGGCGGGCTACATCAAGGGCGATGTGTTTATTGCGCGACGCTTCCTCACCGGAGCCTTGTCCTGGACCACCACCTGGTTTCGTGCCGAGGGCAACCTGACCCTGGAGCAATTGGCCGAAGAAGCCTTGTTGATGGTTTTGAAGGCCGATTGAGGCGCAAGCTCTTAATTTGTCGATGGAAAGTTGTCTAGCCGAACAAAAACGCCTAGCTTATCGACATCGATGTATTGAACGGTGTGTGCCTTGATGTTTTCGCCATGGCGGTTGGCTGCAGGACTTACTTTATGGGCTCTCGGCACCGCAGCGTGGTTGCCGGCTTCGGCTGCGCAACTGGTGCGCATCGGCGCGGCGCATTTTCCACCCTACACCGTGCGTCCGGAGCAGGGCGCCGATACCGGTTTGTTGCCGCAACTGGTGGAGGTCCTGAACGCCTCGCAGATCGACTACCAGTTTGTGCTGGTGCCCACCTCCATCCCCAGGCGCTTCCGCGATTTCGAGCAGGGCCGGATTGACATGGCTATTTTCGAAAATCCCGACTGGGGCTGGCAGAAGATTCCCCACACCAGCGTCGATATGGGCCTTGAAGATGCGGAAATCTTCGTTGCCCAGCATGATCCAGGCCGTGACCAAAGCTATTTCGCCGACCTGACCGGCAAGCGCCTGGCGGTATTCAGCGGTTATCACTACGCCTTTGCCAACTTTAACCCCGACCCCAAGTACTTGGCTGAGCACTTCAACGCCACGTTGACCTACTCCCATGACAGCAACCTGCTGATGGTTGCGCGCGGGCGTGCGGACATCGCCTTGGTAACCCGTTCGTACTTGAGTGACTTCATGGTGCGCAATGCGGATATGGCCGGGCAGTTCCTGGTCTCGGAGCGCATCGACCAGGTCTATCACCACTACGCGTTGCTGCGGCCCAAGGCGCCGATCACGGGCGAGGCGTTTTCGGCGTTGCTCAAGCGACTGCGCGACAGCGGCGAGATGCTGAAGATTTTCGAGCCGTATCGCATCGATGTGATGGCGGTGCCCTGAGGTCAAACCCGCCGCGCAAATGTATCACTGTGGTTGCCCGACACCTTGCGGCAGTGCACCAGCGCATCGCGAATCATGAAGTTCACCAACGTCGGTGAAACCCCCAGTTCTTTGGCAATGTCCTTTTGCGGCACACCGTGCAGGCGGTACATCTCGAACGCGTAGCGGGTGCGCTGGGGCAACTCCGTCAGGGCGTCGGCGATGTTTTCCAGGGTGTTGAAATTGATGTGGGAGGTTTCCGGTGAAGCGCCGTGAATGACCACATTCAAGCCTTCCTCTTCCGTCCCGGAATATTTGAGTTCCAGGGCCTGCTTGCGATAGTGATCGATCGCCAGGTTGCGCACGATCTGGAACAGATAACTCAGTTGGGCCTTGAACGATGACGTGATCGTCGGCGCCGATTGCAGGCGGAAGTAGGCGTCCTGCACTACATCTTCAGCACGGGAGCGGCACCCGGTAATACGTGCCGCAATCTTCACCAGAATCAGTCGATTGTCGACAAATGCCTGGAGAAGCGGTGAGTCGCACCTGCCTGTGGATACTTGTTCCGTCATGGAAATCACCTTGTCGCAAAAGAGGTTAGGGGAGGGCGTCCTTGCTGAGGCCTCCTACACATCGGGCAACAAATTATGCTTAATGATAATGATTGTCAAATGAGAAGGCGAACTAATCTTATGCTTTCTTGTTTGGTGTGAACCACGTCTCGCACGTACCCGGCGACTAATTATTTGCCGGTGCCGTCCGTTCTTCTGGGTGACAGGTCCGTTAGCCAAGCGGCCAGGGATCAGCACCCGCAGGAGGACGAAATGGGTTTTTATCGTGCACACAGCGTGTTTCAGTTTGGAGTCGTCGCGGGATGACTACGCCGACTCGACTGCGCCTTTTCTGTCTGCCCTATTCGGGCGCCAGCGCCATGGTTTACGCACGTTGGCGCCGCACGTTGCCGGAGTGGTTGCAGGTGTGCCCGCTGGAATTGCCCGGCCGTGGCATGCGCATGGACGAGCCCCTGCAGCGCGATATCAAGGCCTTGGCGGCGCAGCTCGCGGATGAAATCAGCGGCGACTTGAGCGGCCCTTATGCGTTGTTCGGCCATAGTCTCGGCGGCCTGCTGGCCTTTGAATTGGCCCACGCGTTAAACGCACGAAATGTCCCTGCGCCGCTGGCGCTGTTCGCCTCCGGCACGGCCGGTCCGGCTCGGCGTGATGTCAGCGAATACGCCATCGAGAAGACCGACGCGCAACTGATCGTCCGCCTGCGCGAACTGCAAGGCACCGCTGAAGAAGCCCTGGCCAACCCCGAGTTGATGCAGTTGATGCTGCCGATCCTGCGCGCCGACTTCCTGCTGTGCGGCAGCTTCACCTACGGCGATCGCGAGCCGCTGGGCATGCCGATCCATGTGTTTGGCGGCACGCAGGACAGCGTGCGCGCCGACCAGTTGCTCGACTGGCAACTCGATGCCGCCAGTGGCTTTTCCCTGGACATGTTCGACGGCCACCACTTCTTCCTTATCCAACACGAAAGCGCCGTACTGCGCTGCGTGCGGCGCTACGCCGACGAACACCTGGCCCGCTGGCGCAACGGCGCGGCGCGGCAACTGGCCGCCGGCTGATCGCTCTCCCATTCCCGAATTTCCCGTAAGCCGATTTCAGGCAGGAACCCCATGATGGACGCCTTCGAACTTCCCCGCACCCTGGTCGAGTCCCTTCAACGTCGCGCCGCGCAGACCCCGGACCAGGTCGCCTTGCGCTTCCTCGCCGAGTCGGCCGAGCACAACGTGGTGCTCAGTTACCGTGACCTGGACCAACGCGCCCGCACCATCGCCGCCGCCTTGCAGGCCAACGCCGAGTTGGGCGACCGCGCGGTGCTGTTGTTCCCCAGTGGCCCGGACTACGTCGCGGCGTTCTTTGGCTGCCTGTACGCCGGGGTGATCGCGGTACCGGCCTACCCGCCGGAGTCCACCCGCCGTCATCACCAGGAGCGCTTGCTGTCGATTATCGGTGACGCCGAACCACGCCTGCTGCTGACCATCGCCAGCCTGGCCGATGGCCTCGCGCAGATCGAAAACGCGCCGCCGGTGCTGAGTGTCGACACCCTCGAAGCACAGATCGCCGGCGCCTGGAGCGCCCCCGACCTGCACCCCGATGACATCGCCTTCCTGCAATACACCTCTGGCTCCACCGCGTTGCCCAAGGGCGTGCAAGTCAGCCACGGCAACCTGGTGGCCAACGAAGTGCTGATACGGCGCGGCTTTGGCATCGACCTGAACCCTGACGATGTGATCGTCAGCTGGTTGCCGCTGTACCACGACATGGGCCTGATCGGCGGCCTGCTGCAACCGATCTTCAGCGGCGTGCCGTGTGTGTTGATGTCGCCGGCCTACTTCCTCGGCCGGCCGTTGCGCTGGCTCGAAGCGATCAGCGAATACCGTGGCACCATCAGCGGCGGGCCGGATTTCGCCTACCGCCTGTGCAGCGAGCGGGTCAGCGAGACGGCCCTGGAACGCCTGGACTTGAGCCGCTGGCGCGTGGCCTATTCCGGCTCCGAACCGATCCGCCTCGACACCCTGGAGCGCTTCGCCGAGAAGTTCGCCGCCTGCGGGTTTACCCCGAATAATTTCTTCGCCTCCTACGGCCTGGCCGAAGCCACTCTGTTTGTCGCCGGCGGCCGGCGTGGCCATGGCATCCCCGCGCTACGTGTCGACGAGCAGGCCCTGGCCGCCAACCGCGCCGAGCCGGGGCAGGGCAGTGCGATCATGAGTTGCGGCACCCGCCAGCCGGAACACGCGGTACTGATCGCCGACCCGCACACACTGGCCGAGCTGGCCGACAACTGCGTCGGCGAACTCTGGGCCAGCGGTCCGAGCATCGCCCACGGCTACTGGCGCAACCCGGAGGCCAGCGCCAAGACCTTCGTGCAGCATGCCGGCCGCACCTGGCTGCGCACCGGTGACCTGGGCTTTATCCGCGAGGGCGAGGTGTACATCACCGGTCGCCTGAAAGACCTGCTGATCGTGCGCGGGCACAACCTGTACCCCCAGGACATCGAACAGACCATCGAGCGCGAAGTGGAAGTGGTGCGCAAGGGCCGGGTCGCCGCGTTTGCGGTGAATGACCAGGGCCTGGAAGGCATCGGCATCGCCGCGGAAATAAGCCGCAGCGTGCAGAAAATCCTGCCGCCTGAAGCGCTGATCAAAGCTATCCGCCAAGCCGTGGCCGAGGCCTATCAAGAGGCGCCGTGCGTGGTGGTGTTGCTCAACCCCGGCGGCTTGCCCAAGACCTCCAGCGGCAAGGTGCAGCGTGCGGCGTGCGCGCTTCGGCAGGCCGACGGCAGCCTCGACTGCTACGCGCAGTTTCCCGATCTGCACGCGCAGGCGAGCGCTGTTGCGCTGGAATCCGAACTGCAAAGCCAGATCGCCGCGATCTGGTGCGAGCAGTTGCAGGTCGCCACGGTGGCGGCCGACGATCACTTCTTCCTGCTCGGCGGCAACTCCATCACCGCCACCCAAGTGGTCGCGCGCCTGCGCGAAACCCTCGGCCTGGAGCTGAACCTGCGCCTGCTGTTCGAGGCGCCGACGCTGTCTGCATTTGCTGCCAACGTGGCGCAACTGCAACAGGACGGCGGCATCGCCCAAGGTGCTATTCATGCCTTGTCACGCCAGGAAGAGCTGCCGCAATCCCTGGCCCAGAACCGCCTTTGGATCACATGGCAACTGGACCCACAAAGCAGCGCCTACACCATCCCCGGCGCTCTGCGTCTGCGTGGCGAGCTGGATGAAGACGCGCTGCGCTCAAGCTTCCAGCACCTGATCCAGCGCCACGAAGCCCTGCGCACACGCTTCTATGAGCTTGATGGCCAGGCCTTCCAGCGTGTGGATGCCCACAGCGATTTCGACCTGCAAATCATCGACCTCAGTGATTTGCCCGCCGCCGAGCGTGAAGCCCGCGCGCAACAGATCCGTGAAGACGAAGCCCGCACCCAGTTCGATCTGGAAAAAGGCCCGCTGCTGTGGGTGACCCTGGTGCGCCTGGACGATGAGGATCACCAGTTGCTGGTGACCCTGCACCACATCATCGCGGACGGCTGGTCGCTGAATATCCTCATCGACGAGTTCTCGCGTCTGTACGCCGCCGCACGCCAGGGCCAGGCCCTGACGTTGCCGCCACTGGCCTTGCAGTACGCCGACTACGGCAGCTGGCAGCGCCAATGGCTGGCCGACGGTGAAGGCCAGCGCCAACTGGCGTACTGGAAAGCCCAACTGGGGGACGAGCACCCGACCCTGAGCCTGGCCACCGACCACCCGCGTGCGGCCCGGCAACGCCACAGCGCGTCGCGCCATAGTGCGCGCCTGAGTGTCAGCCTCAGCGAAGCGATTCGCCAGACTGCCCAGGCTAACGAGTCCACGCCGTTCATGCTGTTGCTGGCGGCGTTCCAGACCTTGCTCTACCGCTACAGCGGCCAGCGCGATATCCGCATCGGCGTGCCCAATGCCAACCGCCCGCGCCAGGAAACCCAGGGCCTGATCGGCTTCTTTATCAACACCCTGGTGCTGCGTGCCGAGCTGGACGGACGCTTGCCTTTCACTGAGCTGCTGGCCGCCACCCGCGAGACTGCACTGGGCGCCCAGGCCCACCAGGACCTGCCGTTCGAGCAACTGCTGGAAGCCTTCCCGCAAGCCCGCGAACAGGGCCTGTTCCAGGTCATGTTCAACCACCAGCAACGTGACCTCAGCGCCTTGCGCCGTCTGCCGGGCATGCTCGCCGATGAGCTGCCCTGGCACAGCCGCGAAGCCAAGTTCGACCTGCAACTGCACAGCGAAGAAGACCGCAACGGGCGTTTGAGCCTGTCCTTCGACTACGCCGATGAACTGTTCGACAGCGCGACCATCCAGCGCCTGGCCGAGCATTTCATTCACCTGCTGCAGGCCGTGTGCGAACAACCGCAACAGGCCATCGGCGACCTCCAGCTGATGCAGCAGGACGAACAGTCAGCGTGGAGCCAGGCGCCGTGCGCACCGGCTCAACACTGGCTGCCCGAACTGCTCAACCAACACACCTCGGACGCCACCGCGCTGGTCTGGCAGGACGGCAGCCTGACCTTCGCCCAACTGCACACCCAGGCCAACCGCCTGGCCCATTACCTGCGTGACAAAGGTGTCGGCCCGGACGTGTGCGTGGCCATCGCCGCCGAGCGTTCGCCGCAGTTGCTGGTCGGCCTGCTGGCGATCATCAAGGCCGGTGGCGCCTATGTGCCGCTGGACCCGGATTACCCTGCCGAGCGCCTGGCCTACATGCTCAAGGACAGCGGCGTGCACCTGCTGCTGACCCAGACCGCGTTGCTGGACCGCGTGCCGAGTGCCGAAGGCGTGTGCGTGATTGCCATGGACACCCTGCACCTCGACGGTTGGCCGACCCAGCCACCGGGCCTGCACCTGCACGGCGACAACCTCGCCTATGTGATCTACACCTCCGGCTCCACCGGCCAGCCCAAGGGCGTGGGCAATACCCACGCGGCGCTGGCCGAGCGCTTGCAGTGGATGCAGGCTACCTATCAACTGAATGACAGCGACGTGCTGATGCAAAAGGCGCCGATCAGTTTCGACGTGTCGGTGTGGGAGTGCTTCTGGCCGCTGATCACCGGCTGCCGCCTGGTGCTGGCCGGCCCTGGCGAACATCGCGATCCGTACCGCATCGCGCAGTTGGTGCAGGCGTACGGCGTGACCACGCTGCACTTTGTGCCGCCGCTGTTGCAGCTGTTTATCGACGAACCGCTGGTGGCCGAGTGCACCAGCCTGCGTCGCCTGTTCTCCGGTGGCGAAGCCTTGCCCGCCGAGTTGCGCAATCGCGTATTGGCGCAGTTGCCGGCGGTGCAATTGCACAACCGCTATGGCCCGACCGAGACCGCGATCAACGTCACCCACTGGCAGTGCCGCGCCGAGGATGGCGAGCGCTCGCCGATTGGCCGGCCGCTGGGCAATGTGATCTGCCGCGTGCTGGACGAGCAGCTCAACCCGTTGCCGGCCGGTGTGCCGGGTGAACTGTGCATTGGTGGCATCGGCCTGGCGCGCGGTTACCTTGGGCGTGCCGGCTTGACCGCCGAGCGCTTTGTCGCCGACCCGCTGGGCGAGGCCGGCGCGCGCCTGTATCGCACCGGTGACCGCGCACGCTGGAGCGCGGATGGCGTGCTTGAATACCTCGGCCGTCTCGACCAGCAGGTCAAGCTGCGTGGCTTCCGGGTGGAGCCGGAAGAAATCGAAGCGCGCCTGCTGGCCCTGGACGGTATCGCCCAGGCCGTGGTGCTGGTGCGTGACGCGCAGTTGATCGGTTACTACACCGCCCATACCGCGCTGGACGAACAGGACGTAAAAGCCGCCCTGGCCGCCGAGTTGCCGGAGTACATGGTGCCCGCGCAACTGATGCGCCTGGACGCGATGCCGCTGAGCCCCAGCGGCAAACTCGACCGTCGCGCATTGCCGGCGCCGGTGTGGCAAACCCGCGAACACATCGAGCCCGAAACACCCTTGCAGCAGCAGATTGCAGCGATCTGGCGTGAAGTGCTGAGCGTGCCCCGGATCGGCCTGCGCGATGACTTTTTCGCCCTCGGCGGCCACTCGTTGCTGGCCACGCAAATCATCTCCCGCACCCGCCAGGCCTGCGACGTCGAACTGCCGTTGCGCACCTTGTTCGAAGCCAGCGAGCTGGGCGCTTTTGCCGAGCAAGTCGGCCTGATCCAGGCCAGCGGCCAACGCAACCAGCAAACCGCAATCGCCACCGTCGACCGCAGCGTGCCGGTGCCGTTGTCGTATTCCCAGCAGCGCATGTGGTTCCTGTGGCAGATGGAACCGGACAGTCCGGCCTACAACGTCGGCGGCATGGCGCGCCTGCGCGGTGTGCTGGATGTGGCGCGTTTCGAAGCGGCGTTGCAGGCATTGATCCTGCGCCACGAAACCCTGCGCACCACCTTTCCGAGCGTCGACGGCGTGGCCTGTCAAAAGGTCTCGGCGCAGACCGGCCTGCGCATGGATTGGCAGGATATTTCTGCACTGGACGAAAGCGCACGTGAGCAGCGTCTGCAGCAACTGGCCGATGTTGAAGCCCACACGCCGTTCAACCTGGAAACCGGGCCGCTGCTGCGCGCCTGCCTGGTCAAGGCCGGCGAGCAGGAGCACTACCTGGTGCTGACCCTGCACCATATCGTCACCGAAGGCTGGGCCATGGACATCTTTGCCCGTGAACTCAGCGCGCTGTACGAAGCGTTTATCGATGAGCGCCTGTCACCGCTGCCACCGTTGCCGGTGCAGTACCTGGACTACAGCGTGTGGCAACGCCAATGGTTGGAGTCTGGCGAGCGCCAACGCCAACTGGATTACTGGACCGCGCAACTGGGCAGCGAACACCCGTTGCTCGAATTGCCCGGCGACCGTCCACGGCCACCGGTGCAAAGTCACCGGGGCGAGCTGTACCGCTTCGACCTCAGCGACGATCTCGCCGCTCGTGTGCGTGCCTTCAACGCCGAACGTGGCCTGACCCTGTTCATGACCATGACGGCCACCCTGGCGGTGTTGCTCTACCGCTACAGCGGCCAGACCGACCTGCGCATCGGCGCGCCGGTGGCCAACCGCATTCGCCCGGAAAGCGAAGGGCTGATCGGGGCGTTCCTCAACACCCAGGTGCTGCGTTGCCAGCTCACTGGGCAGATGAATGTTGCCGAGCTGTTCGAGCAGGTCCGCCACACCGTGATCGAAGGCCAGTCCCATCAGGACCTGCCGTTCGACCATCTGGTGGAAGCCCTGCAACCGCCACGCAGCGCGGCGTACAACCCGCTGTTCCAGGTGATGTGCAACGTGCAGCGCTGGGAATTCCAGCAGAGCCGCCAACTGGCCGGCATGACCGTCGACTACCTGGCCAACGATGCCCGCGCGACCAAGTTCGACCTCAACCTGGAAGTCACCGACCTCGATCATCGCCTGGGTTGCTGCCTGACCTACAGCACTGATTTGTTCGATGAACCACGCATTGCGCGCATGGCCGAGCATTGGCGCAACCTGCTCGAAGCGTTGATCGCCAATCCGCAACAATGCCTCAGCGAACTGCCGTTGCTGAGCGCCACCGAGCAACGTGCGTTGCAGGACAGCCTGGGCGTGGAAGCCGGCGAGCATCGTCTCGACCAGTGCATCCATCAACTGTTCAGCCAGCAGGCGCTCAAGCGTGCGCAGGCCCCGGCGCTGACCTTTGCCGGTGTCACCCTCACTTATGCCGAACTGGACGCCCGCGCCAATCGCCTGGCGTGGATGCTGCGCGAGCGAGGCGTCGGCCCGCAGGTGCGTGTCGGCCTGGCGCTGCCGCGCTCGCTGGAAATGGTCATCGGCCTGCTGGCGATCCTCAAGGCCGGTGGCGCCTATGTGCCGCTGGACCCGGAATACCCGCTGGACCGCCTGCACTACATGATCGAAGACAGTGGCATCGGCCTGTTGCTCAGTGATGCGGCGATGTTCGAAGCCCTCGGCGAATTGCCGGCGACCGTGGCCTGCTGGTGCCTGGAAGATGACTTGCCGGTGCTGGCGAATTACCCCGCCGGCGAGCTGCCGTTTATCAGCGTGCCGCAGCATCAGGCCTACCTGATCTACACCTCCGGCTCCACCGGTAAACCCAAGGGCGTGGTGGTGTCCCACGGTGAAATCGCCATGCATTGCCAGGCCGTGATCGAGCGCTTCGGCATGCGCCCGGACGATTGCGAGCTGCACTTTTATTCGATCAACTTCGACGCCGCCACCGAGCGTTTGCTGGTGCCGCTGCTCAGCGGTGCGCAGGTAGTCCTGCGCGCCCAGGGCCAGTGGGATGCCGAGGAAATCTGCGGGCTGATTCGTACCCATCGCATCAACATCCTCGGTTTTACTCCGAGCTACGGCAGCCAGTTGGCGCAGTGGCTCGCGACCCAGCAGCAGACCTTGCCGGTGCGCATGTGCATCACCGGCGGCGAAGCGCTGACCGGCGAACACGTGCAGCGTATCCGTGCGGCGTTCCAGCCCGAGGTGTTTTTCAACGCCTACGGCCCGACCGAAACCGTGGTCATGCCCCTGGCCAGCCTCGCGCCGCAGCAACTGGAGGAGGGGGCCGCCAGTGTGCCGATCGGCAGCATCATCGGCGACCGCGTGGCCTACATTCTCGACGCCGACCTGGCACTGGTGCCTCAAGGCGCGACCGGCGAGTTGTATGTCGGCGGCGCCGGTCTGGCCCAGGGTTACCACGAACGTCCGGGGATGACGGCCGAGCGGTTTGTCGCCGACCCGTTTGCCGCCGCTGGCGGTCGTCTGTATCGCACCGGCGACCTGGTGCGCCAACGCGCCGATGGCCTGGTGGAGTACCTGGGGCGCATCGACCATCAGGTGAAGATTCGCGGTTTCCGGATCGAGCTGGGCGAGATCGAAACCCGCCTGCTGGAGCACGCCGCCGTACGTGAAGCGGTGGTGCTGGCGCTGGATTCGCCGAGTGGCAAACAGCTGGTGGCGTACCTGGTCAGCGACGCCGACCACGCCACCTTGCGTGACGCGCTCAAGGCCCATCTCAAGGTACAACTGCCGGACTACATGGTGCCCGCGCACCTGATCGTCCTCGACAGCATGCCGCTGACCGCCAACGGCAAGCTCGACCGCCGCGCCTTGCCGCAACCCGACCCCGAGGCCAATCGCCAACACTACGTGGCGCCGCGCAACGAGCTGGAAAGCACCTTGGCGGCGATCTGGTGCGCGGTGTTGAACGTGCAGCAAGTCGGCCTCGACGATAACTTCTTTGAACTGGGCGGTGATTCGATCCTGTCGATCCAGGTGGTCAGCCGCGCACGGCAGGCGGGGATTCATTTCAGCCCCCGCGACCTGTTCCAGCACCAGACCGTGCAAACCCTGGCCGCGGTCGCCACGCGCGCCGAGCAGATCATCGCCGAGCAAGGCGTGCTCACCGGCCGCTCGGGCCTCACGCCGATCCAGCACTGGTTCTTCGACACCGATATTCCTGCGCGTCAGCACTGGAACCAGGCGCTGGTGCTCAAACCGCTGCAACTGCTCGACCCTCATCGCCTGGAGCAAGCGCTGCTGGCGGTACTGGAACACCACGACGCCTTGCGCCTGAGCTTCACCCGGCGCGATGCGCAATGGCATGCCGAACACTTGGCCGTGCCCCAGGGCGGCGTGCTGATGCAGGCGCAAGTGCGCGATATGGCGCAGTGCACCGCGCTGTTCACCGACACCCAGCGCAGCCTCGACCTGGAACACGGCCCGCTGTTGCGCGCCTTGCTGGTGGATGGGCCGCAAGGTCAGCAACGCTTGCTGATCGCGATCCATCACCTGGTGGTGGACGGTGTGTCGTGGCGCGTGTTGCTTGAAGACCTGCAAAACGTTTACCGCCAGCTCAGCGAGGGCCAATCCGTCAGCCTGCCGGCCAAGACCAGCGCCCTGCGTGACTGGGCCGCCCGCTTGCAGGCGTATGCCGGCAGCGAATCCCTGCGTGAAGAGTTGAGCGTGTGGCAGGACCGGTTAGCTGGCCCTGATGCGGCATTGCCCGTGGCCCACCCGCACGGTTTGCGGCGCAATCGCGATGCCGATACGGTCAGCGTGCGCCTGGATGCCGAACACACCCGCCAGTTGCTTCAACAGGCGCCGAGCGCCTACCGCACCCAGGTCAACGACCTGCTGCTGACTGCCCTGGCACGTGTGTTGTGCCGCTGGACTGGGCACGCCTCGGCGCTGATCCAACTGGAAGGCCACGGCCGCGAAAGCCTGTTCGACGACATCGACCTGACCCGCAGCGTCGGCTGGTTTACCAGCGCTTACCCGCTGCGCTTGACCCCGCACGTCGGGCAGGGCGACTCGATCAAGGCGATCAAGGAACAGCTGCGTGCTGTGCCCCATAAAGGCTTGGGCTATGGCGTGCTGCGCTACCTGGCGGACGACGCGTGCAAACAAAGCATGGCCGCGCTGCCAAGCGCGCAGATCACCTTCAACTACCTCGGCCAGTTCGACCAGAGCTTCGGCGCCGATGCACTGTTCCATCCGCTGGACGAATCGGCGGGCCTGGCCCATGACCCGGACGCGCTGCTGCCCAACGAGCTGAGCGTCGACAGCCAGGTGTACGGCGGCGAATTGGTGCTGCGCTGGACCTTCAGCCGCGAACGCCACGACCAACAGACCATCCGGGACCTGGCGCAGGCCTACCTGGCCGAACTGCACAACCTGGTTGCGCATTGCCTTGAGGACAACGCCGGCGGCCTCACGCCGTCCGACTTCCCCCTGGCCCGCCTGACCCAGCCGCAACTGGATGCCTTGCCGGTACCGGCCAGCGCCATCGAAGACGTGTACCCGCTGACCCCGATGCAAGAGGGCCTGCTGCTGCACACCCTGCTCGAACCGGGCACCGGCCTCTACTACATGCAGGACCGCTACCGCATCAACAGTGCCCTCGACCCCGAGCGTTTCGCCCAGGCCTGGCAAGCGGTGATCGCCCGCCACGAAGCCTTGCGCGCCTCGTTCTGCTGGAACGTCGGCGAGGACATGCTGCAAGTGATCCACAAGCCGGGCAGCACGCCGATTGAGTACCTGGACTGGAGTGCCGATCCGGAAAGCGAACAGGAACCGCGCCTGCAAGCGCTTCTCAAGGCCGAGCGCGAAGCCGGTTTCGATCTGCTCAACCAGGCGCCGTTCCACCTGCGCCTGATCCGCGTCGGCGAAGCGCGCTACTGGTTCATGATGAGCAACCACCACATCCTGATCGATGCCTGGTGCCGTTCGCTGCTGATGAATGACTTCTTCGATATCTACATGGCCCTCGGCGAAGGCCGCGAGGCACAACTGGCTACGCCGCCGCGCTACCGCGACTACATCGCCTGGCTGCAACGCCAGAACCTCGCCGAAGCACGCCAGTGGTGGCAGCAGAATCTGCAAGGGTTCGAGCGCACGACGCCGATCCCGAGCGACCGGCCGTTCCTGCGCGAACATGCCGGCCACAGCGGCGGCATGGTGGTGGGCGACTGCTACACCCGGCTCGACGCCCGTGACGGTGCGCAACTGCGCGAACTGGCCCAGGCCCATCAACTCACCGTCAACACCTTTGCCCAGGCGGCGTGGGCGCTGGTGCTGCGGCGCTTGAGCGGCGACCGTGACGTGCTGTTCGGCGTCACCGTGGCCGGGCGCCCGGTGGAAATGCCCGAGATGCAACGTACCGTCGGCCTGTTTATCAACAGCATCGCGCTGCGGGTGAAGCTGCCCGAGGACGACCAGCGCTGCAGCGTACGCCAGTGGTTGAGTGCGTTGCTCGACAGCAATATGCAACTGCGAGAGTACGAATACCTGCCGCTGGTGACGATCCAGGAACACAGCGAACTGCCCAAGGGCCAGCCGCTGTTCGACAGCCTGTTCGTGTTCGAAAACGCCCCGGTGGAAGTCTCGGTGCTGGACCGCGCCCACAGCCTGAATGCCACCTCGGACTCCGGCCGCACCCACACCAACTTCCCGCTGACTGCCGTGTGCTATCCGGGGGATGACCTCGGCCTGCACCTGTCCTACGACCAGCGTTACTTCGACGAAACCACCGTGCAAGGCATGCTTGGCGAATTCAAGCGCCTGCTGCTGGCGCTGGTGCAGGGCTTCCACGGTGATATGGCCGACCTGCCGCTGATGGGCGAGCAGGAGCGCGCGTTCCTGTTGGACGGCTGCAACCAGAGCGAACACGCCTACCCGCTGGAGCGCAGCTATGTCGAGTTGTTCGAAGCCCAGGTGAGCGCTGATCCGCAGCGTATCGCCGCCAGCTGCCTGGACCAGCAATGGACCTATGACGAGTTGAACCGCCGCAGTAACGGCCTGGGTCATGCGCTGATTGCGGCAGGCGTCGGCCTGGACCAACCGGTGGCGTTGCTGGCCGAGCGTAACCTGGACCTGCTGGGCATGATCATCGGCAGCTTCAAGGCCGGTGCCGGTTACCTGCCGTTGGACCCGGGCCTGCCGAGCCAGCGTCTGAGCCGCATCATCGATATGAGCCGCACGCCGCTGCTGGTATGCACCGAGGCGTGCCGTGAGCAGGCCATCGAGCTGCTGGACGGCGTCGACTGCCAGTTGCTGGTGTGGGACGAAGTGCCTGCCCGTGGGGAAAATCCGGGCATCTACAGCGGCCCCGACAACCTTGCCTACGTGATCTACACCTCGGGCTCCACCGGCTTGCCCAAGGGCGTGATGGTCGAACAGCGCGGCATGCTCAACAACCAATTGAGCAAGGTGCCGTACCTGCAACTGAGCGCGACGGATGTGATCGCCCAGACGGCCTCGCAAAGCTTCGATATTTCCGTGTGGCAATTCCTCGCCGCGCCGCTGTTCGGTGCGCGGGTGGATATTGTGCCGAACAGCATCGCCCATGATCCGCAGGGCTTGCTGGCGCATGTGCAGGCACACGGCATCACCGTGCTGGAAAGCGTGCCGTCGCTGATCCAGGGCATGCTCGCCCAGGATCGCATCAGCCTGGACGGTTTGCGCTGGATGCTGCCGACCGGTGAAGCGATGCCGCCGGAGTTGGCGCACCAGTGGTTGTTGCGTTACCCGGATATCGGCCTGGTCAACGCCTACGGCCCGGCGGAATGTTCGGACGATGTGGCGTTCTTCCGCGTCAACCTGGCGTCTACCCGTGGCACTTACCTGCCGATTGGTACGCCGACGGACAATAACCGTTTGTACGTGGTGGATGGCGCGCTGGAATTGGTGCCCCAAGGGGCGGTCGGTGAGCTGTGCGTGGCCGGCACTGGTGTGGGCCGCGGGTATGTCAGCGATCCGCTACGCACCGCCCAGGTGTTTGTGCCGAACCCGTTCGGCGCACCGGGTGAGCGCCTGTACCGCACCGGCGACCTGGCACGGCGGCGCAGCGATGGCGTGCTGGAGTACGTCGGACGTATCGACCATCAGGTGAAGATTCGCGGCTACCGCATCGAACTGGGTGAAATCGAAGCGCGTCTGCATGAACAACCGGAAGTGCGCGATGCGGCGGTGGGCGTGCAGGAAGGCGTCAACGGCAAGCATCTGGTGGGTTACCTGGTGGCCGCCGATGAAGCCCTCAACCCCAGTGAACGCCTGGACCGCATCAAGCAACGCCTGCGCGCCGAACTGCCGGAATACATGGTGCCGCTGCACTGGCTATGGCTTGAGCGCCTGCCGCTCAACGCCAACGGCAAACTCGACCGCAAGGCCTTGCCGGAACTGGAGATCGGCCAGTTGCACAGCCAGGACTACCTGGCGCCGCGCAACGAACTGGAAGGCACATTGGCCGCGATCTGGGCCGAGGTGCTGAAAGTCGAACGGGTAGGGGTGCAGGACAACTTCTTCGAACTGGGCGGGCACTCGCTGCTGGCCACGCAAATTGCGTCGCGCGTGCAGAAGACCTTGCAACGGGACGTGCCGCTGCGGGCGATGTTCGAGTGCAGCACGGTGGCGGAATTGGCCGAGTACATCGAGGGGCTGGCGGCTAATGAGATCAGTGCGGAGAAGGTGGATCGGTTGAGTGATTTGATGGCGGAGTTGGAGGGGCTTTAATCTCCGCTGGGTTTGGGTGAGTACATATCCGTTGCTGCGGTCACGGCTACCTATGGTTCCGCCCTTACGGCGGGTCACTTTTGGAAGAGCGCCAAAAGTAACCAAAAACGCTTCGCCCCAACACTCGGCACCTCGCCTAGGCTCGGTGTGCCCTCACTCCGGCTTTGGAGCGTGGGCCGCCGCGATGGGCCATCCTTGGCCCAGCGCGGCTAACCCGGCGTCCTGCCGGGTTACCCACGCTCCAAAGCCTGCGTTCGGCCAGCGTGTTTGACGGGGCGATTTGAGATCAAAAGCCAAAGCGCGGCGGCCTTAGAGCCGACCGGAGTTGGGTCTGGTGTACTGGGTTAAAAATGTGGGAGGGGCGGTGCGACGATTCGACTTGCCCCCGATAGCGGTGAGTCAGTCAACCCAAATATCACTGACCCACCCTCATCGGGGGCAAGCTGAACTGGCCTAATGATTTTGGACACTTCAATCGGGCGCTATGATAGCGCCCAAATCTGAGGTGTTTGGATATGCGTAAATCTTATTCGAGTGAG